>JAGZJZ010000099.1 GCA_018365455.1 Clostridiales bacterium | reverse complement strand
TTTCATTTATATATGTTCTATTTTGCTATTCTCTTTTTTTGATTTCTAATATTCTTGCTATTTTCGAAATTATTTGTAACCATTTCCCTTTACAGTACGTCTAAATAGTGTATGAATCAAAAATAATCTTACAAAACATGATTTTTCCGGAAAAACATGAGGAAGGCGGTAAGAAAAATTGGATGAAATAAAACTGGCGAAGAAAGCAATGCATGGCAATGTGAATGCTTACGGGCAGTTAATAGAGATGCACAAACTTTATTTATACCGGACGGCATATCTTTATGCAAAGAATGAAGATGCTGCTCTGGATATCGTCTCGGAATGCGTTGTCAAAGCTTTTTCTTCAATAAAAACTATGAAAGAGCCAAGATATTTTAAAACATGGCTCACCAGGATTTTAATTAATGCATCAAGAGATTATTTCCGCAGCCACAAAGAACAGATACCCTATGATGATCTCCCCCTTTCAGCTCCGGAAGGTTCAGTAAAAGCATATCTGAGCAAAGGCAGGGAAGAATTACGCAAATATCTAAAGGAGGATTATATTTATGTACAATAATTGGAATGAGGTACCTACTTCGGAACGTTTGGATGAAACAATTATGAGAAGCATGAAACAGGTGAAGAAAATACGGAAAAAGCAGGTTATAAAAAAGATATCTTTTTGTGCTGGAAGTACGGCAGCCTTAATTACAGCATTTTTTATCTGGGGATTTTATAATCCTGTTTTAGCAGCTGAGATACCGGTAATTGGGGGAATTTTTAAAGATATAGAAAAGGATGTAGAGTTTTCAGGTGACTTTGAAGATAAGGCACAAGATCTGGAGGGATCTGTAATGGAAGCAAATGATGCCGGGCTGTCAGTAAAAGCGGAAGAGGCTTATTGTGATGGGACTTCCATTTATGTTACACTTTCTATTACGGGAGAGCAGCCGTTTCAGAATATGTATAACGCGTACACCGATGAAGATGGAATAATGCATCTGCAGAATTTAATGCCGGAAGGGAATGCCAGGATTGGTGAAGAAGGAGAAGTGCTGAATATTGCAA
Source organism: Clostridiales bacterium (assembly GCA_018365455.1). Lineage (GTDB taxonomy): Bacteria > Bacillota > Clostridia > Lachnospirales > Lachnospiraceae > Robinsoniella. The sequence goes on along the minus strand of JAGZJZ010000099.1, from coordinate 13,361 downwards.
GAAGCACAATAGAAGGACGTTTAATTGATGAACATACATTTCAGGGAATGATGAAATTAGATATGGATAAGGACTACACCCAGTCAGATCAATCTCTCAACCTGAAGCTGAATCTGGATTCCATTACCTACGAAGACAGTAAATTAGCAGAAGAATCGATTAAAAATGAAATGGAATATGAGATACCGTCAGGGGTAAATGAAAAGCCTAAGTTCAAGGAAGGATATGAGCCGATCATTCCACTGGTTACAACCCAGGGGCAGTGGCAATTGGATTTTAATGTCAAGGTTGATACAGATTCTGTAAAAATATATGATATTAATCAGGAAAGCAATGGATTTGGTATTGAAAAAGTAATTGTTACACCATATGAGGTCAAGGTAAAAACCATACTGCCGAACTTATATGCTAATGAAGAAGAGATTTTTGCGGCAAAGAAAAAAATATATGAAGAAGATAGAGCTGCAGCAAACAAGGCTGGAAGAGAATGGCAGGATCTTACCGACGAAGAGATAAATGAGAATTACTGGATTGCGGTCACAGGTGATTATGCAGCGTCAGTTTTCGATCAAAATGGACAAAAACTGGATTTTAGTTATGCGGAAAATTCGGATTCGGGAATTTATCAGGTATATCCCCGCCAAGGCAGGGAGATAACGAAGTTGTCTATATATGTGGGAGAAAATGCAATTTTTGCCTATAAAGAAAAAGACCAGATGGCTATGGCATCCAGAGCATTGTATGGGGTAGATATTGATTTAGAAAAATAAATAACAGCATGCAATGGATTTGTGTCACTGCAGACTTCACATAAAAATGTGTAGGTCTGCAGTTTTTTTTTGTAATTTTAAAACCTTTTTGACTGGAGATCAGTTATATTAGATATAAGTAAAAATTACAGTCAGTATAGCCCAATATGCCGGGTATTTTTCGAAACAAATCTTACATTGGCACCCCATAGTTATCCGGCAGTATTTTTTAAACACGTTTAGCATAGCTGGCTAAAAATCAAAAAGAATAAGTCGTCAAGAAAGGGGGAGAAAACACTTGGATGACAGGCAATTGGTTCATGAAATACAACATGGCAATAAACAATATCTGAATGAAATAGCAGAAAAATATTATGATGACATTTACCGGTTTTGCTGCTATCAGACCGGAGACCGGGACCAGTCCTATGATCTTGCCCAGGAAACATTTCTTCGATTTATCCGATACATAGATCACTACCGTTACCGCAATCTAAAAGGATATCTTTTGACGATTGCAATGAATGTCTGTCGTGATTTTTATCATGGAGAGAAAAAGCGGCAGGCGGTTGTTTCCATTGATGATGAGGAAGAGGCGGGATATGAAGCTGAACTTAAATCAGGGGATGATCTGATGGTGAGAATGATTCAACAAGAAAATTCCGGTTATATATGGAAAGCACTGTCTGTACTTCCCCAAATGCAAAAAGAGGTTATTATTCTTCATTGCTATTATGAAATGAAATATCGGGAAATCAGTAAAATGACCGGTGCGAAGACAGCAACGGTTAAATCCAGAATGAAGCAGGGTATGGATAAATTAAAACATATATTGAAAAAGGAGGATTTTTATGGATAAAAAGAATTTGCCAAAACCCGCCATTTCTATTGATCAGGATAGAAAAGCGGCTGCATTGAATGGTATCCGAAAAAATGTTGAAATGAAAAAAATCAGGTACTGTCCCTCCAGAATTCAAATATTAGTTATCCAGTTACAATACATTTCTAAAGAATACTGGATCGGACAGGCTGTGGCAACAGCAGCAGCAGTTATGCTATTTATGCTATATGGGGGACTTCCGGATAAAATGGAGGAATATCTGATCGGAGCGTCTATGCTGGCAGCGGTGATGGGGCTGGTGTCTGTTTTTGAAATCAGCCGAAGCCTGTCCTTTCACATGGCGGAGCTGGAGCAAAGCTGTTACCTGAATCTGGGACAGATATGGAGTATGAAAATGCTTATTTCAGGAGCAATAGACCTCTGTATTCTCACGGGAATGATTTTTAGTGTGATTGATACAATGAAGTATAGTGTATTCGCATTGTGTATGTATATTTTAGTACCGTTTGTTCTGTCCAATGCCTGCTATCTGTTACTTGTCTCCGCAGGCAGAAACGCAGGAAGAAAATGGATGCAGATAATTATGTCTGTTTTCTTGTGTATCGGGTCGGCAATACCATCGGTTATTCCTAAGGTTTACCGCTCGGTTTATTTACCTTTATGGACAATTGTGTTTAGCATTGGATGTATCTTATTATTTATTGAAATCTATACTCTTTTACGCAGACTGAAAACGGGAGGAAAAGAATTATGCTGGAGTTAAAATTGGAAGGATTGGGTAAGCGTTACAAAGAAAAGATGGCAGTTGACCATGTGGATCTTCTTTTTACAAATGGAATATATGGACTTCTGGGCGCCAATGGAGCAGGAAAAACTACGCTGCTTCGCATGATATGTAATATTCTGAGTCCTTCGGAAGGGGAGGTTTTGTGCAATGGAAGCGGGATTCAAAAGCTGGGTGGAGATTACCGCAGCATGCTGGGATATCTCCCGCAGGAATTTGGTTATTACCCTGATTTTACCGCATGGCGCTATATGATGTACCTGGCATCACTGAAAGCTCTGCCAAAGGAAATGGCAAGAGAAAAGTGCAGGGAACTTTTGGAACTGGTTGGACTGCTTGGAGAAGCTAAACAGAAAATAAAGACGTTTTCAGGCGGAATGATCCGGAGACTGGGGATTGCACAGGCATTGTTAAACGATCCGGAAATACTGATTCTGGATGAACCCACAGCAGGTCTGGACCCCAAGGAACGAATCCGTTTCCGCAATATAATCAGTGCACTTGGCAGCAACCGCATTGTAATTCTATCCACACATATTGTATCAGATATTGCATATATAGCAGATCGAATCTTAATCATGAAACAGGGACGAATTATAAAGCAGGGAGTTCCAGATGAGCTGATACAATTTGCAAGAGGAAGTGTATGGGAATGCCTGGTACCTGAAAATCAGGCAGAGATATATAACCGGAAATATGCCGTCAGCAACTTGAAAAATATAGATGGAAAGGTTCTGCTTCGGATCATTGCAAAAGAAAAACCGCTGGAAGAAGCTGTACCAGAAGAACCTAATCTGGAAGATGTATATCTGTATTTTACAGAGGAAGCAGGTGGACAGCATGAGAATTTTTAAAATGGAATTCTATAAAATTTATTCGAAGAAAATAATTTATTTCGGTTTAATCGGAAGCATTCTGTTTCTGTTATTTTATTTCTGGATGTCTGTTCTTGGGGGCGAATATATGTACATCGATGGAAAATGTTACACCAGAACTGCTGCAATACGGGAAAATATCAATACAGCCCGTGAATATGCAGGACCATTGACAAAAGAAAAAGTACAGGAAATCGTAAACCGGTTCGGTTATACCATAGAAGCAGACCAATTAGAGACTGATCTTAAAACCGGAAATACAAAAAAAGGCTATTACGAAAACAGTACCAATAAATTTATTACCGAAAATTTAACCACGAAAAGGTTTAACAGGGAAGAAGAGATGCGACTGATCTCTGAACAGGATTCACCTGTAATTGCAGAATTAATGGATGGAACCCGCACTTTTGGTTTTACGGATGGATGGGGAAGTGATTTTCGGGAAATGCAGATGATGGTTATGGTGATCACTTCTGTCCTGATCGTAATTGCATCAGCACCTGTATTTTCCGAGGAATATGCGCTGCATACGGCTGATATTCTTATGATTACAACATATGGAAAACAAAAAAGTGCAGTTTCTAAAATATTGGCGGCGCTTTGCTTTTCTACACTGTTATATTTCACGATTACAGCACTTCTTTTCAGCGCCTTTGCAGCCACATATGGAATCAGTGGATTTTCAGTAAGTGCGGATCTGGTATTTTCGGATTTGGCATTTTCAAAAATAAACGATGGAACAGTGGGGAGTGTACTAATTCAGTATATAGCAGCAGGACTGCTTGGGAGCTGGGTAACAACCTGTATAACCTTATATTTTTCCGCAAGACATAAACAGAGTTTTTCCGCTCTTATCTGGGGGATGATGATTTATCTGCTGCCTATCATTATTAACACAATTATCCTCTCGCCTCTTCGTCCAACCAGATTTATCATGATATGCCGTATGATAATCAGATGGTTTCCAATTTATCTGCCAATGAATGTATTGAGCGGAATCGTGCCGATACAGCATTATCTGAGCTATGGGTGTTCTTTGCTGCTGATTGTAGGAGGAAGTATTTTGGGCGTAAGAAAATATATTCGGTACCAGGCAGGATAAGAGAAAAAATATCATGATCATAAAAAATAAAAATTTAATTATAAAATTTGTGACAAAAGGGTTGGGCAGTTTGTTTTATATATGAGATCTCAAAAAAATAATAAAACAATATAAGCCAACAACGAACGAGCGGGAAAGGAGGGTGGTACCTGTTTGGATGAAAAAATATTGGAAGTGTTTGAATGCTATAAAGATATGGTTTTTCGATTAGCACTTAGTTATACAAAATGTATTGCGGATGCAGAAGATATCAGCCAGACGGTTTTTATAAAGTTATATGAAAATTATGGCAAAATAGAGCAGGGAAAAGAAAAAACATGGCTGCTGACGGTAACTGCGAACCAGAGTAAAAATCTTCTGAAATCCTTCTGGAGAAAGAAAACAGAGCCTTTGGAAGATATCTATACATTTGAATACCCGGAGCAAAGCAGCGTATTTGTTTATGTAATGGGATTGAAGCCAAAATACAGGGTTGTTATATATCTTCATTATTATGAAGGATATGATTCAAATGAAATTGCCCGGATACTCGGAATTACCCAGTCAGCAGCAACAACCAGATTACAGCGGGCTCGCAGGATGCTGCGAAGCAGATTAGAGGAGGAGAATAATGGAGAATTTGTACAAGCAAAGTATGGATCAGGTGAAAATGTCTCAGGAATGTGCAAAGAGAATCCGTAAAGACTATTCCTGTTGTGCTTCCGGGCATGTTACGGGGAAGCATCCCCATTTCAGGAGCTCTTTTAAAATGAATCGGGCAGCGATTGCCGTAATGGCATTTTTCATCTGTTTATTATCTATAACAACCGTAGCATATGCAGCTACAAATGGTCAGATATTTGATTATGTATATTCATTTTTCAGCGGTGGCGGAATCCGGTATGAGGAAGGTGAAAATGGAGAATCAGCAACGATTGTCACCATGGGAGAGGATAGTGTTGCTCCGGCCGTAATGGATAATGGCAGATTGTATTTTGTGGCTGCGGGAAATCATGTGGATATAACGGATCAAATATCCGAAGAAAAGCCGTTTCTTTTTGAAATCACGGATGACCAGGGAGTGATTCACAAATATATTATTGGAGGTTTGCCCAAAGAGGAGCATTTTGGTTATCAGGAAATTCTATTTAATGAGAAGGGAGACTGCCTGGGCAGTTCAGGCAGTTATGGCAGTCAGATAAAAGAGGTTAGGGAAGAATGTGGCATTGAAGATATAGCATGGCTTAAAAACGGTAAAAAGCAGTTGGGATTGGAAGAGTGGTAATGATTTCACACACTTGGAAAACTTAATAATGTCATGGTATATAGTTCTGAAATACACGTTTGCAATAAGAGTTGGGGGATTCCCCCAGCTCTTTTTTGAACATATGGCTAAAGGCAGCTGTATCACTGTATCCAAGCTTTTCAGCTAAAGCAGTTATTTGTATATTACCTGCGGAGAGTTGTTTTTTTGCATAGTCAATTTTGAGATAACGGCAGTATTCCAGGAATGTTTTTCCGGTTTTCTTTTTCAGCAGTTTTGTTATGTATTGCCTTGTAAATCCAAATTCACCGCATAACAGGTCCAAATTAAAATCCCGATCTAAAAAGTGAAGATACATGTAGGCGGCAATATCATCTCCAATGGTTATTTCCGATGAAAGTCTGCCTGATTTTTGTATCATGTGCTGCAGCAATTTCTGAAAGAGGCTTTGATTTTCCAGCAGCGTATTTTTCGGGTATCCAGTTACAAGTTCTTTCGCCAGTTCTATTGTGTTATCCGAACAGGAGGACTGCATAGGCAGCTGTAATTTGAAATAAGGAGGAAACATTCCGGAACCGGTATCCAGGATTTCCATAGACGGTACAGTGGCACCCCCACGGTTTATTATATTCCATTCCTCCGTGGGCATGAAGTGAATAAAATAAAAAGATGCAGGATCCGGTTGGGGAGGTACTCCATAATGAAGCACATTAGGAGTCTGGATAAACCAATCTCCTTTGTTTAATATGTAAAGCTGGTTATCCTCCATAATATGTATACAGCCGGAACGGACAAACATGATATTAAAGGCAGGAAAGATCCTTTTTACATGCACCTCGTTCGGCACAAAATCTTTACGCCCACAAAAAATAAAAGATGGCATGCTGTGGGAAAGATTGGTAAGAAATTCTGTTTTAAATGTAGATAAGGGCATATATTCCTCCTTTATAGATGCAGAATGTAAATCGCTTTCTTCCCGTTTGAATTAACAAACATGATCAAATAGTTTCCAAAATAACAAGTGCCAGTTCCAGACAAACATATACTTTCTTAAATATATTGTATATAATTATCCTTGTCAACAGGCAAAAGAATGATGAAACAGGATCGATGAATCAGGGACGGGGATTCACAAACGAATAATCAGGAGGTGCATGAGCATGATACCATTTTCAGAAAAAGATAGGAAAGAGACACCATTAGTCTCTAATGATGAAATGGAACAAATATATAAGGAATTGCAGACACCATACAAATGGGGAGCAGTTGTCAAAATGGAACATCAGCTAACGGACTGTCCAACCATTTTTCGAAAAGAAGGGTTATGGTATATGATGTATACTGCAATTGACCCTGGTGCAGAGAATATGGGATATGATACCTATCTGGCTGTTAGTTCAGATTTACTGCATTGGGAGGAAAAGGGGAAGATCCTTACCAGAAGCAAGGAAGGCTGGGATGGCTGCCAGGTAGATGCAGGATTAGCTCTGCTGGATACAGCATGGGAAGGAGAACATGCGCTTCATTCTTATGGAGGAAAATATTGGGCTACCTATCTTGGGGGAGCACTGCCCGGTTATGAGACACCCCCCTTACATATTGGTCTGGCATGCAGTGATGATCCGACTCAGGCAATAGAATGGGAAAGAAAGGCACAGCCGATTCTGCGCATGGATGATAAGGACAGCAGGTGGTTTGAAACCTTTACTTTATATAAATCTTATGTATTTCGGGACGAGGAGGAAACCTTAGGATATCCGTTTGTGATGTTTTATAACTGCAAAGGGGCTGCTGATATGCCGGAACGGATTGGGATTGCCGTATCAAAAGACATGGAAAACTGGGAGCGTTATGGTGCGAATCCTGTCATCGATAACGGAGATATCAGAGGAAACTTTATTTCCGGTGATCCTCAGATTATAAAAATGGGAGACGTATGGGTCATGAATTATTTTATAGCTATGTCAGAAGATGGAAAATGTACCGCTTTTGACACTTTTGCGGTATCCCGGGATTTGGTGAACTGGAGAAAGTGGGAAGGAAGACCACTGGTTGAACCAAAAGAGGAGTGGGAAAATACATTTGCCCACAAACCGTTTGTGCTGAAGCATAATGGGGTTGTTTATCATTATTACTGTGCATGTAACGACAAAGAAGAACGGTTTATTGCAGTAGCAACTTCAAAGGAAATGTGAGAATAAATTCCGCCCCGCGGAAACAACCAAACCAGATTTGCAGCAACATATGTTATGCATATATGCTGCTGCAGTAATTACGATTAATCATGCAGGGATTTCATTTTTGCTTTATTAAAGTACATTGCATTGTCCGCCCTTTTGAATACATCCTGGAAGGTGAAATCGGTTGATTCTGAATAGACGGCTATTCCTTTCGCAACAGAAATTTTGATTTTGTTATGAGGCTGTTCATTGTATACGTCAATATCACACTGCAGCTTACTTAGTAACTGCATACTATTTTTATAATCTTCATTTTCCAATAGAGCAACAAATTCATCTCCGCCAATCCGGTATATGGGACTTTGTTTGAAAGTATGGCAGATGATTTTGCAGGTATCGGCGATTAGAATATCACCAAAATCATGTCCGTAGGTGTCATTCACATTTTTCAGTCCATTAATATCAAACACGATTACTGCAAATTCCGGTCGTTTTAACCGGGCAAGTTCATCCATTTGATTTGCAACTTCTAAATATGCAGTTTTATTTTTTACTCCGGTTAGAGGATCCCGATAGGCAAGTTCATTGATATAGGAAATATATTTGTGAAGATGTTTTACAGTTTCACGAAAGCTTTCAGCTAAAGTGCCTACTTCATCTTTGGAGTGATGTGTTATGGAAATACTTAAATCTCCCGCAGCTATTTTTTGTGCCGCATCCGTAAGCTCCAGTAGGGGTTTTACAAGACGTCTGGTAAAAATAAAGGTAAGTATGATTGTAAGTGCCACGATCACAAAGGAGGCAATTAAAATTTGCAGGATCAGCTGATTCGCCTGTTTGTCAATATCCGAAGTGGGTGCAGCAAGTACGAGGCGCATGCCATTTTGCAAGCTTCGAAATGCAGCTTTTCGCTGATATCCATGATAGTTATAAGTAATCAGTGACTGCTGGCTGGAATCTTTCAGAAGCATTTCTGCTGCTTCACGGAACTCCCCATTATTATAATCCATTAAAGCGGTTCCCCGGGGTAAGTCCTGATGGTAGATAAGGTTTGCGTTTTCATCAGTTAAATAGGCATAACCATTCTCATAAACAGTTGTCTCCTCAACAATTGTCTGGAGTACACTAAAATCAATATCCATACCAACAACGCCAATAAAAATATCATTTACGTAAAAAGGAATGACATAGGAGATCATTTCTATGTTAATGTTGTCATTTAGGTATGGCTCCATCCAGGTTCCTTTTTTGTTTTTTGCAGGTTCATAGAACCAGCCGACTCTGGAAGTATCAGAGGGATCATAGAGGGACAGATTAGTGGGCTCCAATGACTTGAAAGTGCTGTCAGTACTGCTTTTACTGCAAAACAGCCCGGAAGTAGGGCTGGTATATTCCGGATTGTAACGTATATAGACAGTCATGGCACCTTCGGTATTTGCAGCAGCATTTATGGCTATGTCTGTTAAATGATCGGTGAATTGATCCACATAAGAAGAGTCTGTTTTGAATTTATCAGAGTCTACAATCTGTCTGGAAGCATATAGAGTCAGCGTATTAACCGACTGTTCAATCCGGGAAAGAAGAGCGCTGATTTCCTTAGACTTATTTTCACATAATAAGTTCATGATCTGGGCAGAATCTGCTGATACAGCTTTTTTCGAGCTTAAAATGCTGAAACTACCGATGACAAATGATGATGACAGCATACATCCCAAAACCAGTGCAATAACTTTTGTCTTTAATGATTTCATTAGAAATCGCTCCTTTTTTCATAAATTTGTAGTTTTTTCTAATTTTACTATAGCTACCACATCAATAATATATTAGAAATCGGGTTAAAAAGCGAAAAGTGTGGTTTCCAGTAAACTTTAGTGATAATTTATGAGCAAATCGAATATTAAAACCTAATGAAAAAATCTTATTGACAATCATTGCATTCTCGCATAGAATGAGAGTACTTACTTGCATAGAGGAAAGGTGAGAGGAATGGATGATACAAGCCAAAAAATTATAGATGCAGCTATGACCTTAGTAAGAGACAAAGGTTATGTTGTGACAACCACGAAGGACATTGCAAAATTAGCAGGTGTGAATGAATGCACTTTATTTCGAAAGTTTTCCAATAAAAAGCAGATGATCATGTGTGGCATGGAACAGGAAAAATGGAGGGGAAATATAACCCCGGAGATATTCCAAAATGTGCAATGGGAGTTACAGCCGGATCTGGAAATGTTTATGACAGAATACATGAACCGGATAACGTCTGATTTTGTTAAACTTTCCATTGGGCTGCGGGCACCGCAGATCTATGATGAGGCAGCGCCGTTGATTATGAAAATACCACAGGCATTTATTTCCTCACTTATAACGTACTTTGAAAGTATGGAGGAGAAAGGAAAGATACCTCATACGGATTTTGAATGCCTGGCGATGACTATTTTTTCCAGTACATTTGGATTTACCTTTCTAAGCGCATCATTTGAACAAGGCCTGGTGAAAACCAAACGGGATGATTTTATAAGAGAAACGGTTAAAACGTTTGTCAACGGCATATTGAATGAATAAACTGACGGTACCATCTTTGATTGTACCGTTAAATAATAAGCAAAGAGCAAGCAAGTGCTTGCATGAAAAGGAGGAATGGAAAATGCAAATATCAGGAGCAGATTTATTTGTAAAGGCATTAAAGGAAGAAAAAGTAGATACATTATTTGCTTATCCCGGTGGACAGGCCATTGATTTATTCAATGCCCTCTATGGAACTGAGGGTATTCAGGTTATACTCCCAAGACATGAACAGGGATTAATCCATGCTGCTGATGGCTATTCAAGATCAACTGGTAAGGTAGGAGTTTGCCTGGTTACCAGCGGTCCGGGTGCTACAAACCTGGTCACCGGCATTGCAACCGCAAATTATGACAGCGTGCCTCTCGTTTGCTTTACGGGGCAGGTGCCAACTCACTTAATCGGAAATGATGCTTTTCAGGAAGTAGATATTGTTGGAATTACCAGAAACATCTGCAAATATGCAGTTACGGTTCGTAAACGTGATGATTTGGCTGAAATTATTAAAAAGGCGTTTTATATTGCGAAGTCCGGAAAACCTGGCGTTGTTGTAGTGGATCTTCCGAAAAACATTCAGCAGGAACCCGGAAGTGATGATTATCCCAAACAGATTGAAGTCAGAGGTTATAAGCCAAATACAGCGGTGCATATCGGACAGATCAAAAAGGCATTGGAATGCCTGGAAAGATCCAGCAGGCCGGTGTTTCTCTTGGGCGGTGGTGTCAATCTTGCCCATGCCGGTACAGAAATGACAAGACTGGCTGAAAAAACAGGGATACCGGTAATTACTACAATTATGGGAAAAGGAGCTGTTCCAACCAATCACCCTCTATATATCGGCAATCTTGGTATTCATGGAAGCTATGGGGCGAATACGGCAATAAGTGAATGCGATGTACTTTTTTCCATTGGAGTACGTTTTAATGATCGTATTACCGGGAAAGTCAGTGAGTTTGCCAAAAAGGCAGTTATAATCCATGTAGATATTGACCCTGCATCTATCTCCAGAAATATAGAAGTAAAGATACCGATTGTAGCCGATGCAAAAAATGCAATTCTTGCCCTTCTGGATAAAGCAGTGCCATTAGAAATAACTGCCTGGATAAAACAGATCAATTTCTGGAAACAGCAGCATCCTCTTGAAATAGAACAAAAAAGTGAGACAGGTGTGACACCGCTTGCTATTATTAATGAAATAAACAACATTTTTGATAATGCGGTAATCACGACGGATGTAGGTCAAAATCAGCTTTGGGCTACCCAGTTTCTGGAGTTAACCAAGTCAAAGCAAATGCTTACTTCCGGTGGTTTGGGCACTATGGGTTATGGCTTTCCCGCAGCCATAGGAGCGAAATTGGGCAATCCACACAGGGATGTAATTGCTATTTGTGGCGACGGAGGCATTCAGATGAACATACAGGAGATGGCAACTGCCATGGTCTATGAACTGCCCATTATCATATGTATAATGAATAATGGATACTTGGGAAATGTGCGGCAATGGCAGGAGATGTTTTTCCAGAAAAGATATTCCAGCACTTGTATGCGCTACCGCAAAAGCTGTTCAGATACATGTAATACCCCGTCAGAATGTTGTCCTGAATATATTCCTGACTTTATCAGTCTGGCAAAAAGCTATGGAGCCAGCGGCATGCGGGTACAGAAAAAAGAGGATATCAAAACGGCATTATTGGAGGCAAAGAAAAATTTGAAAGCCCCAACGGTAATTGAGTTTATGATACAACGGGAAGAAAATGTACTTCCAATTGTGCCACCCGGTAATGCGCTGAAAGACATGATGATGGGAGGTGAAGAAGCCAAATAATGAAAAAGCGTTGGATCAGTCTGTTGGTTGAAAATGAAGTAGGTGTTCTGGCACGCATTTCAGGTCTGTTTTCCGGTAAATCCTATAATTTAAACAGTCTGACCGTAGGTCCCACAGAAGATCATACAATTTCCCGTATGACAATCAGTTTAACCGGTGATGATCGGACATTTGAGCAGATAAAAAAACAGTTAAACCGTAGCGTTGAAGTAATAAAGGTCATTGATTTTACAAATATTGCGACACATATGAAAGAAGTGATGTATTTGAAATTGATGAACTGTACCGAGCAGGATCTGGTGGAAATAAAATATATCACCGAAGTTTTTGGTGTTACATTGGTCGATTACGACCGAACTGCTGTTTTGATAGAGAGCGCTCACAATGAGAGTAAGAACAACGACCTGATCAGATTTTTTGAAAAGCATTTTGTCAACCGTTTTGAAATAGTTCGTGGCGGAAGTGTAGCAATTGAGGCATTGAGAAGTTGTCATTAGTGATGTTTCAGGTAAAAATTGAGTCTGATGAAGGTGCTGGAAAAAATCGGATTTTAAACCCTGCCCATAGGTGCATGTATATAATGGGCAGAGTTATCTGCATTTCAAATCTGGTATCAGTAGAAGTTATTTATATTTTTCATAGTATATTTTAGCCAAATCAGAATTCAGATTAAAACGTTTCTGCAGATTTTGTATAATCTGTTCCTGAAGAATCCCCTGTTCTAAATTGTATTGAATAAAAACTTCTAATCCGGTTTCCATGCCTTCTTTTAATCCCTTGGCTAATGCTTTTTCTCTTTCCTCATTAGCTCTTTTTATGTCTAATTCAGCTTCCTCTCTAGCCTTTTTTATATCCGCTTCTGCTTTTTCTTTTGCCTCTTTTACCTCTTTTTTCGCGATATATAAAATGTGGTTATGATCCCGGATTGCTTTTTCCCTGGATTCGTATTCGTACCTTTTTCGCTCATCTTCACTGATGTGTTTTATGATCTGATATGCTTCGTTTATGTATTCATTTTTCTCAGCCATTTCCCTGAAATCCTCCTCCCGTTTTCCGTTCAGGAATTTCGCCCATTGCAGCAGTTCGTTTTCCGGTTCTTCCTGTCCAACCAGCTTGGGCAGCTCCAGCACATGCAGCTCCAGTTTATCAGAATATAAACTTCCCCGCTGGTCTTCCCTTAGATGGAAACAGGAATAC
>JAGZJZ010000098.1 GCA_018365455.1 Clostridiales bacterium | reverse complement strand
GATAACTAATGATTCATTGTTCTTACATACCTAATTTTCAGGGGATCTATGACCCCTTAGGTAAGTGCGTCTCAAAATCTACTTTTCTTTTCACTCTTACACCTCCTGCATACCCCAGACAGTTCTGCGGTACTGCATCTTTTCCTTTCAAATTTTGTCAGCAGCTTCTTTAACTGCTGGCACTGTTATAATGTCTTAATCCTAATTTCCAAAACCAAAGCATCAATGCAGTGAAAACCGCCACAATACCCATTCCGAAAATAATCCCCGGTACGGACAGAGAACTTGTCAATACCTGTGTGGGCAGTGTTGCGATTACCCCATAGGGTAAAATGGCATAAAAGAAGATTTTAAATCCTCTCTGAAAGATCACGCCCGGTATTTTCATACACAGATCCAGTCCTGCCTCTTCCAGTTTTAATATCCCTGTAGTGGAAATAATAAAAAAGGAAGTCGTCCGCAGCATAATCTCCAGGTCATAGAACAACAATGTCATAATCGCTATAAACAGAATGTATCCGATAACCTGGATCATACCGATCTGAAATCCTCCAACTGATACCCCATATGCGATTACCCCAACGCTAAACAATAGCTGCGGCAGAGTACCCGGGTTAACTTTTTCAAATGTAATACGCAGCAGCGGGCTTACCGGTTTCGTCAGATAAAGGTCCATCTCACCGGTTCTCACTTTATCCGGTATGGTCAGCACTCCGAAAAAGTAAACCGTCATGTTGATGGCATCAACCAGTGAAAATGTACCGATAAAAATGATCATTTCCCCCTGTCCCCAGCTTCCAATCCTGTCTACATTTGAAAAAATAGCCTGAAACACCAGAAGCTGTATAAAGAACAGGCTCACATCCACAAACAGCGGACCAAAAAATCCTAACCGGAATGCCATCAGATGTGACATTCTGAGTTTCAGCAGCTCTTTTATAAATCTATAATTATTTTTCATATTCCTACTCCATCATATTTTATACGGTATCTGGCAAAGATTACCCTGTTTACAATAGCAAAGAACAAACTCCACCCCGCCAATACCACAATCCCCGTAAAGACCTCATCCTGGCATTTGCCAATCAGAGCCATAGAAGGCAGATAAGTTACATAGTAAAACGGGAATAATTTCATAACCATTATGATACCATCCGGCAGCAGTGCCAATGGAATCAGGGCACCGGTAATCAGCGCGATTAAATTATCTTTTACCATGAGAAATGTGCTGATTTCCTGAAATCGGAACGTCAGTATTCCCAGAAAATAATTCAGCTGAACCATAAATAGCAGCCCAATCCCTACCAGAACCAATACCGCCAGTATGATCTGCCAGCTTCCTATTATTACAAATTCAACAGGGAATAACACCATCCAAAGAGCCAGTGCCCCCAGAATACAGAAACCGTAAAAAACCGTTGTCCCCAACTGCCTTGCAATATAAAACCGCAGCGTTCCCATGGGGAGGATCATGTAGCTGGAAAACGTTCCATTTCTGATCCTGCCGCTGATATCCTGACCGATTTCCCCGGAAGTATCGATCTGGGACAGGAAAGAGCTTATCACATAATAGGACAGCATTGCCGGAAATGTAAAGCCTGCAACTTCCTGCTCATTTCCGAAAATAGCCCCCCACAGCAGGTAAGCAAATAATATTTTCGTAACCATAATAATCAATTGGAATACTGTATCTGCTCTCCAGATCAACTGCTGCTTTAAATAAATCTTTGAAACTTCCAGATATTTGCTCAAATTCTTGCCTCCCCGCTTTGATAAATGCGTTCTACCACATTTCCCACTTCTTCTTCCTCTACGGTAATATCACTGGGATTATAGGTCTTCATGAAGTACTCCAGCAGATTCCCTGCAAGGCTTTTATCCACTTGTATCACTACCTTATACGGTGTAGCCTCCAGAATCTTACAGGAAACAGTCTCCTCCACTTCCACGGAAGAAACAGGATGGTCAAAAATTGCCGTAATCTTCTTAAATTTCTGGTATTGTTCGAATAACTGCTGGGTTTCCCCATCGTAAATTTTCTTTCCGCCGTTTATAACCACCGAACGATGACACAGCATTTTTATATCTTCCATATAGTGGGATGTCAGCAAAATAGTCGTTCCTTTTTCTTCATTTACCTGCTTTAAAAACTTTCTGATCTGTTTTCCTGCAACGGCATCCAGCCCTATAGTTGGTTCATCCAGAAACAGTATTTTGGGATTATGCAAAAGTGCTGTCATCAATTCCAGTTTCATACGTTCTCCCAGTGAGAGGGTCCGTACCTGTACATTCATCAAATCCTCTACTCCAAAAAGCTGCACAAAATATGCCTTGCTCTGTTGAAAATCATCTTCTGGTATCCCATATATTTCTTTGTAGAGACGAAGAGTATCCTCAGCTGTTAATTCAAAAAACAACTGGCTCTTCTGCCCCATTACAATTGCATATTTCCGCTTGAATTCATTTTCCAGTTTATTCGGCTCAAATCCCAGAACCCTGATCTTTCCGCTTGTTGGTGCAATAATACCGGTCAGCATTTTTACCAGGGTGGTTTTTCCGGCTCCGTTTGCTCCAATCAGTCCTACAAATTCACCTTCCTGAACATTCAGGTCAAACTGATCGACTGCTTTTTTCACCGTATATTCCCGCTTGAACAGCCCCTTAATACTTCCGGAAATTCCCTCTTTCTTCTGATAACGTTTGAATTGTTTACTCAATCCGCCTGCTTCAATTACATTCATTTTAATTCCCTTTCTTTTTTTCATAATAAAAGCCCATCTAAAAATCTGCCGTTTTTGTCAGCATCCTTCCGCCGCCAAAGGGCGGCAAAATGCTGTACAAAACGTACTGCTTCGATGGGCTAGATCATGTTCAGGGAATAGTGTATTCCTTGTTTTAGACACAAAAATAAAGCCAGTGACAAAACGGCCTGATATGAAATACACGCCCTTTGTCATGAAAGTTGAAAGCAGTCTGTAAGGCAGAGTGAAACAGGCATTTCTTTATCAAATGCCGGTCTCTGGGTTCACTTATAGCGTGAATTCACGCATAGTTTTAACCCTGGTAACTATTTTGTTACCGCACTCTCATTTACAGACACACTTAACATACAATCTTCCTCGCTTTAAAATTTAACATTTTTTATTTTATTAATGAGTTTATTATAACGGATTCGAAGGAATTGTCAAGATGTTTTTTAACCTTCCATTATTTTCCCGTAAACAACCGTTTTGGTCAATACAATTTTCAGGGATAAAAAACAGGACCGAAATCCTCATTTATAGAGAATTGCAGCCCTGTGATTTATATCTGTATTTAACTGTTTCACATATATCCTTAAAAGCCAGTAACAGCTTCTTTACGCAATGCTGTATTAGATTCTTGCTACACCAGTTTCTCTTGCAACTTTTGCAACAGCTTCTGCTACTGCCTGAGCAACAGACTTGTCCAGTGCGCTTGGAATAATATATTCAGCACATAATTTATCATCGGTAACGAAGGATGCAATTGCTTTTGCAGCTGCAATCTTCATTTCATCGTTGATTTCGCTTGCACGTACATCTAATGCTCCACGGAAGATTCCAGGGAATGCAAGTACGTTGTTGATCTGGTTCGGGAAGTCACTTCTTCCTGTTCCAACTACTGCTGCTCCTGCTTCTCTTGCAAGGTCTGGCATAATTTCCGGTGTAGGATTAGCCATTGGGAAGAGAATTGGGTTAGCATTCATTTTCTTAACCATTTCCGGTGTTACACATCCAGGTGCAGAAACGCCGATAAATACATCAGCACCAGTTAACATTTCTTCTAAGGTACCTTTGCGGCAGTCTAAGTTTGTGATCTTAGCCATTTCTTCTTTTTCCTGGTTCATGTTGTCGCGTCCCTGATAGATTGCACCCTGTCTGTCACAGAGAACTACATTCTTTAATCCCATAGCGATCAATAATTTGATAATAGCGATACCGGCTGCACCAGCTCCGCTTGTAACTACTTTAATTTCATCGATTTTCTTACCTGTGAGTTTTAATGCATTTAAAAGCGCTGCAAGTGTAACTACAGCTGTACCATGCTGATCATCATGGAAAATCGGGATATCACAGCAAGCTTTTAATTTTTCTTCGATTTCGAAGCAGCGTGGTGCGGAAATGTCTTCCAGATTGATTCCACCGAAACTTCCGGCAAGTAAACTTACTGTCTTAACAATATCATCAACTTCTTTGGAACGAATGCAAAGCGGAATTGCATCTACATCACCAAAAGCTTTGAATAATGCACATTTTCCTTCCATAACCGGCATACCTGCTTCCGGTCCGATATCTCCAAGACCTAAAACAGCAGTTCCGTCTGTAACAACAGCTACCAGGTTTGAACGTCTCGTGAGATCATAGCTTAAGTTTACATCTTTCTGGATTTCCAGACAAGGCTGTGCAACACCCGGTGTATATGCTAAAGATAAGTCGTCCTTATTTTCCAATGGTGCACGGCAGATAACTTCGATCTTACCTTTCCACTCGCGATGTTTTTTTAATGATTCTGATGCGTAATCCATTTTTAATTCCTCCTAGATTGTCTCTTAAAATTCAAGAGTTGATATTATATTTTTCAGCACGTTAGCGCTGTTTAATAACTTCTCTACTTCTTCCTCTTTTAATTGAGGCTCAAGTGTCTTTACAAGACCTGAACTGTTGATGATGCTTGGAATACTTAAGCATACATCCTCCATTCCATACTGTCCGGTCATAAGACTGGATACTGCCATTACGGTATTACCGCCGCGCAGGATGTTATCGCAAAGATAACGTACAGACATAGCTATTGCATAGTTTGTGGCACCCTTATTCTGAATAACTTTCGCTCCGGATTCTCTCATATCTTTTTCCATAGCCGCTAAGCTGTCTTCCTGGATAAATTCCTGTCCAAATCCTGCTGCTTTCTCATAAGCATCAATTGTCATACCTGCAATGCTTACCAAAGACCACGGAACTACGGATGAGTCCCCATGTTCTCCTAAAACATAACCATGAACATTTCTGGAACTGATTCCCAGTTTTTCTGCTACGATGGAACGTAAACGGCTGGAATCAAGAAGTGTACCGGATCCAATTACCTGATTTGGTGAAAGATTCGTAACTTTTAATGTTGCATATGTAAGAATGTCTACCGGATTACTTACCAATACATAAATTGCATTTGGCGCATATTCGGCAACCTGAGGCATAACACTTTTGATTATGTCTACGTTAGACTGTGCAAGTTCGATTCTGGTCTGACCTGGTTTTCTGGCTCTGCCAAGGGTTACGATAACGATATCGGAGCCTGCCACATCTTTATAATCACCTGAATAAATATTCACTGAATTTGAGAATGGAGTACCCTGGATAATATCCATTGCTTCTCCTTCTGCTAACTGTTTTGCAATATCAACTAAAACAATTTCAGAACATACGCCCCCAACGGTCAGCGTATAGGCGATGGAAGATCCCACTCTTCCTGATCCCAGAATACTAATTTTATAGCTGTTACTCATCTGTACTTACCTCCACATTTTAATGTGAAGATAATAACACATTTAGAATTTTTTTACTAGTGCCTTACAGTATTTTCATATAAACTTTACATAAATTTTACAATTCACTTATACCACATTTTTAGTTACAAATCAACTATGTATTTTTATACATCCCAAAAACAGCGGGAAAATAGGCCTTATTTCATGTTATGCAAACTCAAAAAAGCAGAAGATTTTTCCGTCTCCTGCTTAGTCAAGCCATTTATTTTTTATTATTTTTTCTGATTCTATTTTGTTCCCATTTCCAGGACGCCACACCGGATATCACTGCTATTACACCACTGATCAGCAGCCCCTGATTAATACCAAGCCAGTAGGGAATAGGGATTCCCTTTGCTCCGCAATAAGCCCCTGCTATAAACACAACTTCCATAAGGTTAAAATATACCAATGTCCCAATGTTCATACCGAATACACCTTCCCTGGATGTTTTCTGCTCTTCCGATGCTTTTTGTGCCTTAAACACTGATTTCAGAAAAAGTCCCATAAACCCTGTTAATATGGGCAGAATCAGATAAATAAATTTACTGCCGTAACTGTCCGCTTCCCCCAAGGCATTCCAGTGGACTGCAACTTCAGCCGGCAGAAAAATGATTGCTGCAATGGCTAGAAGAAACGGGACAGTCATTAATGCTGAGAATATACGATTTTCCAGTTTCACAGCATATCACTCCTTTATTCATTTCTGCCCCTATTATATCCTGTTGCGGCACTGTTTTTCAACAGATATTGCCAAGATACAGTTTATCCTGTATGAAATACATTACTATTCACAACCTTTGGATGTTCACAGTAACAGCATCTGTTATGATGCACTTTCCCGGTCAGAGTCGCTGCTGCCGTCTGATGAGAAATATTCTTTCATGCTGTAGTGTTCTTTTACCCAATCTTTCGTATTTTCGATTCCATAGACTTCAAAGCCAGTCAAATCCCCGTTTTTATCCCGTGTGGCAAATACATCTACTTCACCGCTGTTCCCGCTGGACATGGAACCGCTAAAACTTTGATCATCCCATACACCATCCTCAAAATAACGAACCTTTTTCCCGTTATAGTAATATTCCTGGTCTTGATCATTACGTTTTAAACCATTTTTTTCGTATGCTTTTACCGTTTCATCTGCTATTTTCTGATACACATGGTCTAACTGCAGATAATGTCTGCGCTGTATAGAAGCCGCTTTTTCAAAAATAGAATCCCATTTTTCATAGTCCGCATCATATTGTTCAGATCCATATTTAAGTGCATCCAGGTTATAATAGCAGTCATCTTGTATTGTACTCAATTGATCACATATGATCTGCATAGACTCTGCCAGTTTGTCTAGTTCATTGCGAAATGTTGAATTGCTCCAATCTTTTACCTTTTTAAGCAGAACATTCCAGTCAGCCTCCTTTTTCTCCATTTCCGCTTTCTGTTTCTGGAATGCATCATTTACTTCCTGAAAAGATTTTTTTAATGCTTTTTTTCTGGTGTCATCTCCTTTTATGTCTTCCATCGCACTCTTATAATCAGAACTCACAGCAGTATCTGCCGCATCTAACCCTGAAACCGACATTTGTTTCATCCAATATGCATCTGCGTCTTTGACTGGGCTGACTTCTCCCACTGCACTGGTTTCATTTACTGCGCTGACCTCACCTACCGGACTGGTCTCATCTATCGCAGTGATTTCACCTGCTGCACTGGATTCATCCACTGCAATTTCGCCCCCCACTTCACAGATATCATTGACCGTACTGACTGCTCTGGCTGCTCTTGCCACCCGGGCATTATAGGGGCTGACTTCACTGACTGCACTGGTTCCAAAGTTTCCGGCTCCCCCATCACTTGCTGCTGTTTCTTTTTGTCCGGCTGCAAATGCTGTCACTGCCATTCCGGCCAGAACGACAACTCCACAGATCCCTCCGATTACTTTGCCTGCATTTTTCACTTTTCTGTATTGATTATCCAGTCTCTTCATTTGGTTGGTTTTGTTGGTTTCGTTGATTTTCTTCATTTTGTTGTTTACCTCCATTTTGTTAGTTTCCTTCATTCGTTGTTTTCTTTATTTCGTTGATTTCTTTCATTTTTGTTTTCTTCCACTTCATTGGTTTCTTCCACTTCATTGGTTTCTTCCACTTCGTTGGTTTCTTTCATTTCATTGATTTCTTCCACTTCATTGGTTTCTTCCACTTCATTGGTTTCTTCCACTTCGTTGGTTTCTTTCATTTCATTGGTTTCTTCCACTTCATTGGTTTCTTCCACTTCATTGATTTCTTCCACTTTGTCTCTTCTTTTCATTTCCATGATTTCTCATATTATTCTATTGCAATAGAATATCATATTTTCATTCTACTACGATAGAATAAAATTGTCAACCATATATTTTTACTTTCTCCACTTCACCGAACAAACCTCTCTCTGTTCTTTTTAACGCAGAAAAGAGGCCCCTGCAATCACTGCAGGAAGCCCCTTCTCATCTTTGATTATTTATTATTAATTTTAATCTTTTTTACACTGGAATAGCTGCTGTATATTTTTTTGCTGCCGGCTCTCTTGTATCTTTTGATTTTGAAACGGTAAGTCGTTCCTTTTTTGAGCCCGGACTTTTTCAGGCTGGAAGCTGATTTGGATTTGGAAGCAATCTTGGTATATTTTTTCTTATTTTCAGCCTTCATATAAATCTCTACTCCATCGCACCTTGATGTTTTCTTCCAGGTAATCTTCACCTTTTTACTGCCGGTCTGGCTTACTTTTAATGATGGCTTTGCAGGTGCGCTTGCCGTCTTCAAAGTGTCGGAAAAGCTGCCTTCTTTTACTTCCGAACCGATTTGATTGTATGCCTTTACTCTATAACTATAATTTGTTCCTTCTTTCAGTCCCGTATTTTTATAGCTGGTAGAAGTCGTGGTTTTAATCTTTTTCCATTCATTCCTGCGGCTGTCGTAACGGTATACATGGTATCCTTTGGCCTTTGCAGCCTTTTCCCAGGTAATTTTAATACTCTTGATTTTATTGTAAGACGTCTTTAATCCTGTTACTTTGGCTGGTACCTCCACAATCTGTTTCCAATGTGCATATACCGTTATATTAGCAGTAACCCTGGTGGATGATGTAAACTGTGCACCACCGTCCGCTGCCGTAAACCATCCCAGGAACTGATAACCGCTTCTGGCTGCAGTTGGCAGAACGGATATCACGCTTCCCTCATTTACAGTTATGCCTGATGTACTGGTGTTGCCGCCATTTCCATGGAAGCTCACCACATATGTGGGAATGGGCTTTTTGCCCCAGACTGCAGTAAAGGTAATATCCTGGATCAATCTATACTCGCTGCCAGGCTGATAGGTGTTCATACCATCGTTCCATCCCTGGAACACAAATCCATCTCTTGTATAACTGTTTTCCGGAAGGATAAAGGAACTTCCCGCCAGTACGGTTACCGGTTCCGGAGATTCACCCGCAGCGCCGTCTCCTCCTTCGAAATATGCTGTCACTTCAGTCTCCGGAACATCAATGATCCATTCCGCCGTAAATACGGTATCCATACCCGGAATATGATAAGTATCACCAGGCTGATAGATTCCGTTTCCGTCATTCCATCCGTTAAATGCAAATCCTGCTTTTACAAAGGTATTGTCGGGTAAAGTTATCGGTGCCCCCTCCTCACCGGTAATAGAAACTGGTGCATCACCGAGTGCTCCTTCACCGCCTTCAAAGGATATTGTATAAATCTCCGGGATTACTTCCTGCCACTGTGCTGTAAATATAACATCGTAGGATGGTACCGTATAAGAATCACCCGGTTGATAAATTTCATCACCATCCGCCCATCCTGTAAATGTGAAGCCCTCTCTTGTGTAGGTATTATCCGGAAGCGTGATCTGCTCTCCTTCCTTAGCTGTCATGGATTCCGGTGCTTCTCCCACTGTTCCTTCGCCGCCTTCAAAAGTTACATGGTAAATCTGTTCTTCTTCATCCGGAATAATCTCATACACATAGAATTCCGCAGCCGAGATAAATTTGTCATTTCCGGAATCCCCTCTGGTGGACGTTGCCCGGATCTGGATTCTTCTGGCATTTACCGTATTAAATACCACTTCTTTTTTATCGGCATTATCACTCCAGGTTCCGGTTCCTCCCGGCACTTCCCTGAAATCGTCCCCGTTTTCCGTAGGGCTGTAATAAAGCTTATACCCCAGGATTCTTCCATTGATGTTATTTGATCTCGGTACATATTCCAGTTTGCGGAGAATGCGGTTTTTACCCACATCAATAGTAAATTCATTGCGGACATTTCCCGGAATATCCGGTTTCACTGCTGCACTTCCCGACCAGTTGCTGTGCCAATAGGTAGTTTCATTGCCGTCTATTGCCTGGTCTGCATTGCCGTCGCTACCGCTGCCTTCCTGGCTTCCTGCCGTGGCGCTTAATTCGCCGGATTCAATCTTGGTAAGTGTTCCCTTGATTACAAGGTTATTCACTGCCTGCTCAAGTGCCGCCAGTTTTTCATCCAGCTCTTTCTGTTTTACTCCTTCTTTTCCCAGAGATTCTTCTGCCGCAGCGACAGCCTGGGTTACAGCCTGGTAAGATTCTTCTGTGTAGAGCTTAGCATCCAGTTCTTTTGCTTTGTCTACTGCTCCCTGAAGCTCTGTCCGGTCAGCCGGTATGTCTTCCAGTTTTTCAAACGCATCAGTAAGTGCAGCCAGGGCAGCTGCCACCTCCTCCTGGGAAGCTTCTGCATAGCCGATTACACCTTCTGCGTCATCAATGGCATTTTTCAATGCAGCATAGGTTTCTTTGGTGTAGTATTTTCCGTCCACCGCCAAAGCTTGTGTATATTTTTCAATTAAGGAAGACTTGTCTGCCGGTATCACAGGATCCGGCTCTGCCGTTACCAGATACATCTCATGGAGTTCCGGTGCTGTTTGGCTCCAGGATATCTTTATCTCAAATACATTGCTGACATCCTGTCCCAAATCTTCGAATACATTCAGGCTCTTGTCCAATGTACCAATGCTCTTCCATGCATCGTTACCGTAACGTACGGAAACATCTGCATCCGAAATGGTATTGGGGCTTTGCAAAATGGTAATGCCTGTCACATTGGTATTACCTGACACCCGGTAAGTAAGGCTTCCTTCTCCTTCTTTCTTAGAGGATCGATAGGTTGTGGACACGTCATTATCGGTGAGATAAGAGGGGCGGTGTCCTTTTTCCTCCACATCAGTAGTCACAAATGAAGGGTTGTTTTCCACGGGTATATACTCGTTGTCATTGATCTCCAGCTCATTAAAACGAATCCATCTTGCATTATAATCTTTGGTCACCGATATCTTAATATATCTTGTATCCTGATTTACCGGTTCTGCTGTTGATAACGTGTAATAAGATATTTCGTGATCCGGGAAACATTCATCAATCGTTACCTGACCCGGATCTTTATCCGGATTGCCGATTGTCAGGATATCTGTCCAGTTTTCAAGATCTGCCGAAACGGATATCTTTCCATTGCGGATAAAATCCACTTCACTGTCATGCTGTACCATTTTCAGTTTTTTCAAAGGAATTGTCTGGCCCAGGTCATAGATAATATACTGACCCTCCTTCTGTGATACACTGAAGTTTGCCTTTGTGCTGCGGTCCCCGTCTACTGCCTGATCCCCATTGGTAATAGCTGATGCTGCAATATTGGACTCCCTAAATTGAGGTGCTGCAATTTCTTTTGATCTTATGGTAAACCGGGACAGCTGGAACGTAACGGGATCCTTGCTGCTATTGATGAGGCGGATATACCTTGCATCCAGTCCTCCGGTCAGATTGCCGGGATCTACTGTCTGCCATTCGGTTCCGTTGACAGAGGCTTCCATCGTCAGTTTATTCTGTTGGGTGTACGCTGCATTTATTTCCATTATATTTCGGATTCTGGGAAGCATAATACCCAGATACTGGTTCTTCCCAAGCGTAAGATCACGGTCATTTACAGATAAGTCAGCTGTATCGGCTGTAGTAGTAACACTTCTTCGGCTTAAGGATGCCACATTTGTATAGGCTACTGTGGATGGCAGCACTTCTCCTTCGCTTACCGCAAATTCCCGTACCGCCAGCCATTTCCCTGTGGCTGCCTTTGCTCTTACCCGCACATATCTCGCCTTAATCCCAAGCTCTTCCGCGTTAAAATAAATATCCCTCTTATCTTTATAAGACTCCAGTTCCGTATAATTTTCTCCATCCAGGGAATATTCCAGTACAGCACTTGATATCAGATCTGACTGCGCCGTAGTGGTTCCACCCTGGAGGTATTTAATGGTTCCAAGGGTTACTTCCCTTCCAAGGTCAAGACCCAGCCACCCCCCTGCCGGAAAAGAATCATTTGGCGTAGTTTTGAACCAGGCAAAGGTAGTATCATCCTTATCGGTTGCCTTGCCTTCGGTATATTCATTATAAGTGCCGTTAATCCCGTCTGATTTCATCAGTTCTGCATCCAGCGGCACAAACGGTCTTGTCTTATCCGCATTTGGATTTACAACACTGTTTACTTTTGGACCCAGTACATCAGACATGTTCTTCACAAATGGAATCAGGCGTTTTGCCCCTGCTTCTACATTTGGGACAGAATCGATATTTACCACCGGGCATTGTTTGGACAAACCGTAGTAACTGGATGCTTCCGAGAAGTAGCTCCATACATTTTCATAGTCATTATTTTCATAGGCGATTGCTGTATTGATATAATTGATTGCTGCTTTCGCCAGATATCTCAGGGAATCTGTCCAGGGTGAAAGCTGCGCCTTAAGGTTTTCATTTTGGGAATCCCGTTCAAATGCATCTGCCGCATCGGCTATTTTCTGGAATTCTTCCACCAGACGGCTTCCCTTTTCCTGAATGGTTGCTCCTGATTGATACAGGGTCATAAATTCTTCCAGCAGTGGTGCCAGTTCTTCCGATTCTCCCAGAACCAAGCTATGCCCGTTTGGTGCCGGATCTGATAAATGCTTCGCCATGGTATGTAACGCCTGAGAAGCATCCGGTTCCACGTATTTAAAGGAATCCGCCCAACTCTTATCCCGATTGAAGCCCTGAATGTTCCAGGCATAATCGGCAACTGCAAATATCGCAACCTTAGATGGCTCTGACTGCTGCATGGGATTGGTAATGACCCCTGCCAGGTTTGTTACATCTGTGTTGAGCATCTCGCCCTTTCCCATGAGCATGCGCACTTTATTAATATCATTTACCGGCCAGTTCAGCCAGAACAGCGGTTTTCTTCCCGCCTTTGCATCGGATGTAAGGCCATTTACAAACCCATCCACCGTTTCTTTTGTGACATGTCCGCAGACACTCTGCCCCGTCCAGAAAAAGTCTACATCGTCGTTCACCAGTTGATTTGCATTTCTTAAATTGGTCCAGCTGTATCCTGCAAAAGCCCAGTTGTATTCCGGTGGGCAGTAGAGGATATCTCCTACATCGTTTTTACTCTTGCACCAGTCCGTCAGATCATTAAGCAGATTGGCAATAAGATTTACAGATACTCCTCCTGCATCATCAGCCAGCACACCAAAACGGCGTACCCCTGCATCATAGAGCTGCTGGAATTTCTTTTTAATAGTTGCCAGACTGTCATCATAATTGCTTTCTGTAATACGGTCACTCATAAAAGGATGGATGGTCCAGACAAATTCACACTTGGATTTCCTGCCTACCTCTGCCATCTCTCTGATTTCAGCCAGTTTTTCTTCCGGATACATTTCTCTCCATTTGGAATTGTGGTAGGGATCATCCTTTGGAGCAAATACATAAGCGTTGCATTTGATTTCCCCTCCAAATTTCATAAGATTCATGCGGTCTTCATTGGACCAGGGCAATCCATAGTACCCTTCAATAAATCCCCGCAGCCCGGTGTCAGAAAAGTCTGTAACCGTAAAATTCTGAAGCTGTTTTCCGGTGATCTGGCGCAAAACCATTTTCAGTGTGGATAACGCATAAAAAGCAGCATTGGTATCTTTCCCAACGGCTGCAATGGTATTGTCCTGCGCGGTTAACACATAGGCATCTGTCTGATTAAAATGATCATCCGAAACTGCCGTATGTTCTGCGGCAAACTGATCCGCAGCATCTTTCGCTCCTTCTGACCGGTGAATCCCTACCAGTAAATTGGTTTTTCCCTGAACGGTAGCATCCGTAACCACATGTGTTACACCTGCAGTCTTCAGAACATCGTCCACCTTATCTTTCGTTGCCTGGTCTATACCCTCACCAAATATAACATTTACTTCATCTGACAGCGTAAAACTGCCATCCGGATACTCCACGTCATGAGGCGTGGGATATATTTCATATGCTGCGTTTTCTGCAGCCGATACCTGAAGCGTTTCAGAAATCCCACTTAGCTGCACCGATGTCATGGTCATTACAATAATCAGTAAAAAACTAAGCGCTTTTCTCAATCTTTTCATTCTTAATCCCCCAATCTGCTTTATCGATTCATCTGCCTGATTTATCAAATAACCCTGTCCGAAACGTGCCTGAAGGTATAAAATCACCTTCAAACACGCCCGGACCCTTTCATGGATTATTTTTTAACATATCTGACATTTTTAGAAATGTTTGCTTTTTTCAGCAATCTTTTATAGCTGCTGTATTTTTTCTTTGGTACCGTAACTTTTATCCCCTTATCGGTGTTTTTAAATGCATTTTTGCCAATGGATTTTAATACCTTTGAAGAAATCGTCACACGATTTAATTTCTTGCATCCCTGGAAACTTTCTTTACCGATTTTCTTGATATTGCTTCCCAGTGTGACTTTTTTCAGCTTTTTCTGGTTCTTAAATGCCTTATCGGATATTTCCGTAACCTTGAAGGAATAGCCGTTTAATTTGACGGTTGATGGAATCTTGATACTCGTACTGTTCTTTTTCGCAGGACGCCATACCGTCACAGTCCTTGTTTTGGATGTGGAAGCAGTTACCTTATATTTTACACTTCCCACCTTGTGAGTGCTGCCTTTTTTCGGAACCGGTTTTACTTTAACCAGTTCATTTCTGGCTGTATTTAATGCCTTGTATGCCTGATCCACAGTTGCCTGCGT
>JAGZJZ010000097.1 GCA_018365455.1 Clostridiales bacterium | reverse complement strand
GCTTTTTGGCGGATAGTATTCGACTGGCTCCCATCGGATACTAAGCGGGCACTGAACCGAGAAATGCATCAGGATTTCTCGGTG
This sequence comes from Clostridiales bacterium, assembly GCA_018365455.1. Classification (GTDB taxonomy): domain Bacteria; phylum Bacillota; class Clostridia; order Lachnospirales; family Lachnospiraceae; genus Robinsoniella. Next base: position 15,057 of record JAGZJZ010000097.1, on the reverse strand, counting down.
AATGCCCGCGTGCCGTCAAAAAGGACTTCGGAAAGGTTAGAAAATACCAGTTCTGCGGCCAGCTGACGGAGTCCATACCAGTTTCCCACGCCCATCTTTCCGTACACAACCTGTCTTATACAAAGCGTCCTTACTCAGCAAAACCCAAATTTAGTGTTTTTTAACCACATGCGCTCACTATATACTTGCTAAATAAAAACTCAAATTGTTTATAGTATATTTGTAACATGCAATTGTATGTTGTAATACTGGAGTATGTATTCAGTTATTTTTGTATTTCCTCCCAATCTCACCTTCCATGTGATCTATAGGAGACTGTACAAACACAGCGCGTTTCAAAGCATCTAATCCATATCTTTTTCGAATACGGTCTACCGCCGCGTCCAGCTTTTCCAGTTTCTCAAAATCAATGGGGTCAAACATCTGGAGCTGGCGAATGTAATCCTGTTCCTGTATCTTTCCAGTGTGAATTCCCAGATGCCGTATTGGTACCCCATCCCATAGTTCATCAAACAGCCTTGCAGCTGCCTGATAGATCTCCAGTGTAATATCGGTTGCTTCCCTCAGAATGCACTGATGGGATTCATAATGCAGTTCAAAATTTTTAATCCCCACTGCCACTACTTCTGCTTTTACACCGTCATTGCGCAGTCTTGCCGATACGGTTTCCGCCAGTGCCAGCAGCACCATCTTTGCTGTCCTACCATCCACCACATCAAAAGGTATGGTCGTGGAATTTCCGTAGCCTTTATTCGGGGGCTGCACCGGTTCTACAACCGACACGTCTATCCCATTTGCAAACGCCCAGACCACCTCGCCATGCTTTTTTAAATGGTCTCTTAGAATCTGCAGATCCGTCTGTGCCAGTTCCCCGATTGTACGTATCCCAAGCTTTTGTAACTTTCTCGTAGTTGCCCTGCCCACAAAGAATAAATCAGACACAGGCAGGGGCCACATTTTTAAGGCGATCTCTTCCGGAAAAAGGGTATGTACCATATCAGGCTTTTTAAAATCAGACGCCATCTTCGCTAGCACCTTGTTCCTGGAAATTCCCACATTCACCGTAAATCCCAGTTCCCGATATACCCGGTCCTTTAAGGAACAGGCTGCTTCTTTGGGATCTTCCCAGAATCCCTGAGTACCTGTCATATCCAAAAAAGCCTCATCAATGCTGTATTGCTCCACAACCGGGGTAAAATCCCTTAAAATATTCATCAGTGCAGCTGACGCTTTTTCGTACAAATCAAAATCAGGAGGAACCAGTACCAGATCCGGGCATTTCACCAGGGCTTCTGCTATGGTTTCTCCTGTTTGTATGCGGTATTTCTTTGCAGGAATGGATTTCGCGAGAATAATTCCCCTGCGCATGGCGGCATCTCCGCCCACTGCCGATGGAATTGTCCTCAGATCCTGTGCCGCTCCCAAATGCTCTAAACGGTACACTGCTTCCCAGCTTAAATATGCACTGTTCACATCTACATGAAATATCAGTTTATCAAACATATGTTCGCCTCCTGTTTTTATCTTATAAGAATAGAAACAGGAAGTAAACAGGTAATTTATGGATAATCTATCCAAAATCCAAGGTCTGCTGCACGTACTCCGAACTTCCTTTTAAACGCGCCGGAACCTGATGCAGGATTTCCTTTGCCCGGATATCATCGAAGATCCAGTCTCCGATTTCTTCTCTTTCCAGAATCAGAGGCATCCGGTTGTGTACAGGCATCATTGTCTCATTGGCATCGGTAGTCAGGATCACAAAGCGTTCCTGTCCGTCATACAGATTATAGAATCCTGCAAGGAACAAAATTTTCCCATCCTCCCGATGAAAGGTATATTTATTCTTATGTGCATCCCATTCATAGAAATGCCTGGCGGGAACCACACATCTTCTGACCAGAATACTATCCCGAAACATCCGCTTTTCCAAAGCCGTCTCCGCCCTAGCATTAAAGATGACACCCTTTTTATCATACCCGGGAAATCCCCACCCAAAAAATTCTTCCGCAAACTCTGCTTCCTTACCAACAATCACAGGCGCCCTGGATGTGGGGAAGATATCCCCAGTTCCAGATTCTCTACAGAGCTTTTGCTCCACATGCCGGACTATTTTTTCTATTTCCCTAATTGTATCATCGTCAACATAATATCTTCCGCACATCTGGAAGCCTCACCTTCTATATTTTCTTAACCCGGACCTTCTCAACCCGCCGTTCCTTCATCTGAAGTACGGTTATTTCCAGATTTTTATAGGAAAAACGGTCTCCTTCTTTTGGGATACGGTCCAGTTCCTCCATTACCCAGCCGCTGACAGACACCACTTCAAATTCCTGTTCCATATCCAGTTCTTCAAACAGTTTTTCCACATTCATACAGCCGATTACCGTATATTCATCCTCCCCGGTCTGTTCCATTTCATGAACAACTTTATCGTGTTCATCCCATATTTCACCAACCAGCTCTTCTAAAATATCTTCCAGCGTTACAATTCCAACCGTTCCTCCAAATTCATCAATTACAACTGCAATGTGGGATTTCGCCGCCTGCAGTTCCTTGAGCAGAATACCGATTTTCTTATTTTTTGTGGTATACAGCGCCGGACGGATAATGGTTGATAATTCCACCCCGGTATGATAAACATGATTGTGGAAATCCTTCTGATAAACAATTCCCTCAATATGGTCAATGTCTTCCTCATAAACCGGAAGCCTGGAATATCCTGTTCTCGCAAAAACCTCTGCAATCTCATCCTTATCTGCATCTCTTGAGATGCCAACCACATCCACTCTGGGCGTAAAGATATCAATTGCTTCTATTTCTGTAAATTCAATGGCGCTTCGTATAAGTGTGCTTTCCTGTTCGTCGATGCCGCCTTCCTGCTCTGCTTCGTCTACAATCGTCAGCAGTTCTTCCTCTGTAATAGTTCTGTCCTCTGAATTCTTAAACAGCCTTGACAGCAGTTTCTTCCACTGGCGGAAAAGGAAATTAAACGGTGTCAGAATCCAGACAAAACAATTTAATATGGTAACGGAAAACATAGCAAACTTTTCCGGTGACTCTTTTGCAATACTCTTAGGAGAAACTTCACCAAAGATTAAAACTACAATCGTGGTAACAATTGTTGATATACTGGCACCCAGATCTTCCCCCAATAATTTCACAAAAAGTACCGTGGCAAGTGAAGCCGATGCTATATTTACAATATTATTTCCAATTAAAATTGTAGATAACAAACGGTCGTAATCCTGTGACAGCTTCAACACCAGCGCTGCCTTTTTGTTTCCTTTTTCCGCCATATTTTTAATCCGAATGCGGTTCAGACTGGAAAACGCCGTTTCTGTAGCTGAAAAATACGCAGACATCATAATACAAACTACAATAATTATAAGTGACACACTGTTACTATCCATTAAAAATATCCTCCTTCAGATATGTTCTTTGTTCCTAACCCTGTTTGTAAATTGCTTTCTGACAAATCCAGAGCTACTACTCTAATTGAACAATTAGATATCCGACGGTACAATCATCATCATTTCCCGAATCCTCCATAAATATCCCATCCTTTCCGTCATAATCTTATAAAAATACACAAAGAGACATAGCCTGTACTTTATAAATACAGGTTATGTCTCAAATTATCTTCATTATATTTATTTGTAAACCGATTAAAATGCTTAAATAAAGGTCGGTCAGCGTCGCTATCGGCGTCGTCCATCGTTTTTCCCTCTCCTGAAATCTTCTGAAAATGTTGTTGTAACTATATATTATGCTAAAATTCTTATATGCTGTAATTTTTATATGCTATAATGTTTACATGCTGTAATTCTTACATACTGTAATTTTCAAATATAATAATATATTATATGCGAATCCGGTGAAAAAATCAATAGGGTAACACACTCCGAATTGTAATTAATATCGTATTATCCAGCCACTCATTTTTAAAATACCATAATATTTACCGGCAGAATCTGCCATACTAATATTTATAACTTGTCTGTATTTATTGTATTTATCAAAAAAGGAGGTCCTTTCCTATGAAGCAAACAAAATCAGAAATCTATTTCGCGGGAGGGTGTTTCTGGGGCACCGAAAAATATTTCAGCTGTATTCCCGGAGTATTATCAACGGATACCGGATATGCAAACGGAAATGTAGCGCATCCCACTTACCAGGACGTATGCCACAGAGACACCGGATTTGCGGAAGCAGTACATGTTGTCTACAATCCGTCCCTTGCACCTCTTTCCTTTTTACTGGAGCTGTTTTATAAAACCATTGATCCCACAAGTGTCAACCGCCAGGGCAATGATATCGGGACCCAGTACCGCACCGGAATCTACTACACCAGCGACGATGACCGCATAATCATTGAACAATCTCTGGCTGATCTGGCATCACAATACCGCAAGCCTCTGGCCGTGGAATGCAAGCCCCTTTTAAACTATTACCGGGCTGAAGAGTATCACCAAAAATATCTGGACAACCATCCCGAAGGATACTGTCATATTAATCCTGCACTGTTTCAAATGGCTGCCACAGCAAAACCAAACCGGCAGCCGGAAGAGGACAAGCGCTATAAAAAGCTGACACCCCGGCAATATGAAGTCACGCAGCATAATGCCACGGAACCTCCCTTTCAAAATGAATACTGGGATCACTTTGAGCCCGGTATCTATGTAGATATCATCACCGGAGAACCGCTGTTTCTTTCTGCGGATAAATTCGAATCCGGCTGTGGCTGGCCCAGCTTTTCCAAGCCGCTTAAGGGTCATAGCCTTGATGAAATAAAAGATACTTCCCACGGTATGTTCCGTACCGAGGTTAGAAGCAAGTCATCCGATTCCCATCTGGGACATGTATTTCCTGACGGTCCCAAAGAAAAAGGCGGGCTTCGCTATTGTATCAACAGCGCCTCCCTGAAGTTTATTCCCCGCTCCCAGATGGAGCAAATGGGATATGGGGATTATCTGGAATTACTGGAACCATAGACAAATGGATTATTGACCGCTCCACTCTCTACATTTGTCCAGTCTGACGGAAGGATCAAATCCTTCTTCTTTTCCCATGCTGGATAACATATCACATGGGAAATCCGGACAGACGCCGCAGTGATCATATTTATTTTTCTCACAGCAGCTCTTTACCCCGCAGGTTCCGCCCCAGAATGGCCCTTCCATATTCAAACATCCCCTGCATCCCACTTTATCCTTTCTTTCACAAGAATTACAGCATACACCACATCTTGATTCATGCATTTTAGATTACCTCCTTTGTACTTACAATACTCTGCTTATTTGATCATTCATTCCTGCCATCTGCAGGCCCCAGATACTCACTCATGAATTTTAAAATCCAATCTTCCATGGAAGATGCCATCAGATACTGTTGTTCCAATATTGTTTGACCTGTCATTGGAATATGGGTTCTCTTATTGGTATTTTCTCCTATTACCGTTTTCAGGTCTGAGATTCCTTCCCGGATATGTTCCAGTAATTCTTCTCTTTTCGCAGATTCCATAAAATCCAGGTTCATAATAACAGCATTAAAATCCAGAAAAATACTTACCGACTGCATTGCCGTTTTTTCCATCAGCTTTTCAAAATACACGTCACCTTCGGGAGTAATCTCATATACAGATTTCTCCGGCATCTTACCATCCTTCGTTACCTTTCCTTTAATATAGCCTTTTTCCTCCATTTGAACTACTTTCTTGTATATGGATGGTGTGCTGATTTTTACCCATCTGGAAATATTCCGGTACTCCACATTTTTCTGCAGATCATAAGCGCTCTGCGGGGTCTGTTTTATCATTCCTAATACGATCAGGTCTATTGCTGCCATTATCCCTTCCTCTACTTTCTGCTATATTTTATACTACTATACTTTATAATTATTGTCAATACAAAACTCCTGCTCCCCAGATCATATGCTACGGACGCTGTCTCCGATGATCAGTTCTGTATTTACGTAGATCTTTACGGATTCATCCGCATCCCCTTCGATGCGTTCCAGAAGCCTGCCAATGGATACATAAGCTTTTCTGTCATGCAAAGCACAGATGCAGGTAGGCTGATAATCCATCAGCGCAGTATCGGGAATGGTATCAAACCCCACAATTGAAATATCCTCCGGTATTTTATATCCGTTATTCTCCAGGGCTTTGCTGATCCCAATGGTAACCTCATAATTTTCGGAAAAGATCGCCGTTGGAATATGCTTTTTATCTTCAATATAACGCTGCATCCCCTCAAATGCTTCCTGGGTTCCGCCGCCGATATCCACAATTCTCTCATTTCTCCTGCTCTGTAATCCCTTTTTCTCCATAAACCGGTTAAAAGCTTCCCTGCGCTCATACATATTGTAAAAATTATTTGTATTGCGAAAATACAGGATATCGCGATGCCCGTTCTCATAGAGATAGTCCAGCCCCATGATAACCCCCTGATGATTATTCAGCATAATATTGTCCGTATGGAGATCATTAAAATCCTGGTCACATACAACAAAAGGCTTTTTAAAATTCCGGAAGCAGGCATAATCTTCCTCTTCCATATAAGCCGCATTTACATATACTCCTGCCACATTGTCACGGATACATTCTTCCAGAAAACTGCCCATATCATCTTTCCCCCGGATCACTGTTACCAGATCCATTTTATAGCCGCATTCCCGCGCCCTCCTGGACGCCTGTTCAAACGTTATGTAAGTCCTGGTATTCTCCGAGCTGTCCCAATATGGCCTGTCTTCCAGAAATGCAAGCATACGGATAATTTTCTCATTCCCCCCGGCTGCCTCATCCTCTGCCGTCTTACTCTCCAGGTATTCCAATACCCGCCTTCTGGTATCCTCATTTACCCCCGGACGGTTGTTAATTGCCAGGGAAACCGTAGCCGTTGAAAGCCCCAGATCCTTTGCAATATCCTTAGCTTTTATCCTCATAAATACCTCCTGTGACGCAAAATGCGCATTTCATTAAAAGAAATAGCTTAAGCTGATTTATATTTGTCCTTAAAATTTTTAAATAAATTTAAATTCTTTTAAATTATTGTACCTTTGCTCATCCTGTTTGTCAACACACAAAGTAAAAAATATACCTTACTTATTATAAAAAGTGTACCGCACATAAAAAGTCTGCACGGTACACCTCCTGATTTCTTTCTGTAATTAAACCGGAACTAGTACTCCATTCAGCCAGAAACCGAATGCAGTACTGGCCGGATTATAAATAAGATTTACTTATTACCCGGAAATACTGTCCTGTTCCTCGCACTTCTGAATAAAAAGCATGATATTTTTTTCTTCCTCTTCTTTGTTTTGCGTATCCCTGCCCAACCGGTCACACAATCCCAAAAGAGCCACTTCCTGCAGGTCTGTCCTATTCTTCATTCCTTTTAAATCTGCATACGGCTGTCCTTTCACTACAAATAAGATCTGCATATGATAACGCACTAATCCGCATACTTTTTCGATGAATGTTTTATCTTCCAGAAAATAAGAGAGAAAATCCTTCGCCAGTTTCTCACCTTCCTGGTCATGATTATAGGAAGTAATTCTGCCCTTTCTCATCTTAGTAACAGCCGGTTTTCCAATATCATGAAGCAGTGCCGCCCACATAAATACCCGTGGATCACGGCTCCGCTTTTTTACTTTTGCCGCCACATCAATGACCTGCATGGTATGAATCCATACATTGCCTTCCGGATGATATATGGGGGACTGTTCGGTATCCCGCATTTTATGAAGCATTTGAAAGGGATACTCCCAAAGCATACCCTTTTCATGCATTTCATTCAAATAAACGGAAGGATTTTCATCCTCCATCAGGTGAGTCTGCATTTCCAGAAATATGTCTCTCCGGTCCATTCTAACACCTGTTCAACCCTGCTCTGCCCAATCCGCCGGATAAGTCACATACAGGAATCTGGCACTTGTAAGCACCGAGAACTGAATCTTAGAACCTTTGGGGATGAGTATTATTTCACCCGGTCCCGCCGTTACACTTTTTCCATTGGCTATAATCGTAAGGGAACCTTCGATTACATAGTCGATTTCATCGTAGTTCAGAGTCCAGTCAAAAGTGGTTTTCTCCATCTCCATAATTCCGCATCCAAGTCTGGGACTTTCTGATAAGGTAAACAGGTCATGTGTATAAACCTGGTCGGCTGCTTTTCCGGTATCAAGGCGGTCTGAGGATTCTGTTTTAATATCCGGTACTTTTACCTTAATGATGTTTCCGGCGGTCTGCTTCTTGTTATCGCCTGACAGCTGCCCCATCTGGCCTAACTTTTCAGCCAGAATCTGGGCGATCATTTGCTCGATTGATTCTTTATTAATATCCATTGGCGGCATTCTCCTTCTATCATTTCTCGTAACTGTTTGAAACCCTAAGCACGTTCAGTGTGGTCCTCTTTTAAGGTTCGGTTAGCAATAAATACCGCTACAATCACTGCCGTAATGCCACCCACCAGTTTTCCAATAATCATTGGGAAAATCATAGTAGAATTAAATCCGGCAGTGAAGCCAAGATGATCACCGAAAACGAAAGCTGCAGAAACGGCAAATGCCACGTTTAGGATCTTGCCCCGGTTATCCATATCTTTCATCATTCCGAACATAGGAATACTGTTTGCAAGGCTGGCTACCAGCCCCGCCGCTGCAATGTCATTCATTCCCAGAACTTTTCCAAGCTTCATCAGCGGCTTTTTGAATACTTTTGTAATCACATAAACCAGCGGGAACGCACCGGCAAGAACAATTGCAATATCTGCAACTACGGTAAATCCTTCACTCAGAGGATTCATTCCTTTGATCAGTACGATACCCGTCAGCTGCTCTATAATGCCCACACCCAGACCAAGGGTAATAACCGCCACAACGAATTTACCAAAATAAGTAAATCCTTTGACCATGGCATTTTCAAATTTCCAGAGTCCCAGTGCAATCAGAAGTGCAAAGATAATAATCGGAATCAGATTACGCAGTACCATTCCAATGGAATATCCTGCAACCAGCCCTCCTACAAAGGAACCGATGGGAATGGTTATAACACCAGCCAGAACACCTGTCGCCAGATATTTCCGGTCGGATTCTTCAATAATTCCAAGGGCAACCGGAATGGTAAATACAATTGTAGGTCCTAACATCGCCCCAACGATCAACCCTCCAAAATTTCCTGCATTAGGATCCAGGGCTAACGCTTCGGCAAGGGGCGCCCCTCCCATATCATTTGCCAGGATTGATCCTGCAAACATAGCCGGGTCAGCACCCAGAAATCCAAACAGCGGTACAATCACCGGTTTTAACAGATTGGCAATCACCGGTGCCAGTGCAATAATACCCACCATGGATACTGCCAGGGCGCCAATCGCCATAATACCTTCTTCAAATTTTTCTCCAAGGCCGAACCGGTTGCCGATAATCCGGTCTAACGCGCCTAATGCGGCGAAAAATACCATAATATAGATAATGATCTCATTGATGCCCATATTGAACACCTCCATTGTTATTTTCAGATTCCTGGATATCCAGTGAATCTATAATTCCTATTACTGCTGCATCTACCGGCGTCTTGCCGTCTCCGACTACCATCCTTGCGGGATTTCCCCGGCAGACAAGCACCAGATCACCAACGCCTGCTCCGATTATATCGGCCGCAACGATAAAAGATTCGTCCTCCTGCCTGGACCGCTTCATGATATCGATGACCAATAGCTTTTGCCCGCCCAGCCCTTCATCTTTTTTCGTTGCCCAGACATTTCCTATTACCTTGCCAATTTCCAAACCCTCACCCCTTAATTTCTGATAACCGCCAGATTGTGATTCGCAATGTAGTCTCTAGCCAGCGGTGTAATAATTGTATTTTGACCCAGCAATACTGTGATACTTCCGGTTCCCCGTACTTTGATCAGATCTGATTCCCGCAGAAGGCGAAGACTGCTTAAATCCACAAAATCTTCAGCAGCTTCCGGTCTAGACTGTATGCGGTTCTCTTTTGCAATTTCAGACGTGTAGCTGATCAGTTCTATTCCATAGCGCTTCACCGCAGCTTCATATTCCTGGTAGAGACGATACAACGTTTTATACGCTGTCTCTTTGTATCTCCGGTATTCCAGTCCGGACTCCAGGAGATATACCCGTTTTCCTTCCAGTAAAGCCCGTAAGATACATGCTGCCTGGGGTTCGGATGGGATGCCCAGAACCAGATCAGCCATTAATTTGATCGGCAGCTGAGCCAATACATAGATATCACAGCTTTCTGCTTCCGAAAACGGAACAATCTGATAGGCGGCTTTCAAAGCTTTTTCTTCGCTCTGGGGCAGAACGCCCAAAACCATAGCTGATCTGCCGGTATCCTTTTTCATACAGTTCTGCCCGATTTTTCTCTTTAATTCCCGGATCACTTCTTCTATTAAAACTTTCTCATCCATAGGCATTTCCTTCCTCAGAGCAATTTCTCTCTAGTGAACAATTCTACAGAAAGTTCCCTTTTCAAACCCACAGGCATTGGCTTCGTCATAATCAATATGAACATACGTATCAAAGTCCTTACTGACTCTGGCTATGGTATCTTCAAATATAACCGGCCTGCTGCCAAATACTTTAATTTTCAGTGCCTGTCCGTCTTTGACCTGGAAACGTTCGGCATCCTCAGGTGTGATATGCATATGGCGTTTTGCCACGATAACGCCCTTGTCTTTCGTGACCTGCCTGTCTCCATTGGCAAACACCGCACCCGGCGTCCCCGCAATATCTCCGCTTAGACGTACCGGAGCCTTGATCCCCAGCACCAGCCCATCGGTCATAGAGATTTCTGCCTGAGTCTCTTTTCTTTCCGGACCCAGGATTACAACATTTTTTAACGTCCCTTTTGGTCCTGTCAGGGATATACGCTCCTGGCATACAAACTGCCCGGGCTGAGACAGGTCACGTACTCTGGTAAGCTGATAGCCTTTCCCAAATAACGCGTCCACATCCTCCCTGCATAAATGCACATGCCTGCCGGAAGCCTCCACTTCCACCATGAGTTTCTGGCGGAGTTCCCTGACCACTGCTTCAACAATGTTATCTACAAGTTCATTCATATATATGCCCGCTGCATATTGCAGGTATGCCTGCAATACTGCCATAATAAAACAGTTTGAAAGAATCGCATCATGGCACCCTTTCTATATCTTAATTTTCTTTCAAACTTAATAAGTAGTTTGAAAGCGATTTTCTTTCAAACTTTTTCTTTCGCACCTGACCCATCGCTGTTACTTATACCACAGCTGTTCAAACCTGGTTCATCATATTTTCCAGTCAGGTATTTAAACATTTGAATCCAGAAGAGAGAAGAAAGCCTGTTTAAGACCCGGATAATATCTTCCCTTTCCACATCACCGGATTCCATTTTAAAAGCACGGTATGCCGCCAGTTCCGTTTCTCTGGCTTTTGTGCGAAGGCGGTTTAAATATGCCACCACTTCACCATGCTGATAAGTGGGCAGGAAATGTTTCATTCCGTAGTACTGGCTAGGATGATGGGAATGTGCCCGCATTTCATCGGTATTCAATCCCTGCATCACGATCGCTCCCACCGGTTCTCCTGATACTTCACACCGGAGTGTCCACCGTATGGTTTTGATTATTTCTTCCAGATCCTGTGTCAGCCTGTGAAGATGCTTCTTTTCCGTTACCGTCTGAAATAAAATAATTTCTGATTCCAGAGAGTCAATTGCCCCTCTGAACGCAATGCGCGGATGGTCCTTGAATACAAGCTCGTCTCCTCTTAAATGGGTCATATGCTCTGGTTTTCCATTTACTGCCTGACTGACTGCCGCGGTAACGATTCTGCGGATTTTGTCTCTTGATTCTTCCATTGCTATTAGGCCTCGTCGGAAAAGGTACCTGCCGCTCTTTCAACCTGATGTGGCAAAATAACATCTACTTCTGTGTGTGGACGGGGAATCACATGCACGGATACCAGTTCTCCCACGCGCTCTGCTGCTGCTGCTCCTGCATCTGTAGCCGCTTTTACCGCACCAACATCACCTCTGACCATAACCGTTACCAGACCCGCACCAATGGATTCTTTTCCTACCAGTGTTACATTTGCCGCTTTCACCATAGCATCTGCTGCTTCGATCGCTCCAACCAGTCCTTTTGTTTCAATCATACCTAATGCATTTGTATTAGCCATTTCCATTACCTCCGTAATTGTACATGTTTGATTTCATGCTCTTGATTTAGTTATTATTTCATAATCTTACTACACGTATTTTAAAATTCATTCCCGCCATCTGCACGCCCCACTTTGCTGTATATTTGCCCCGAATTCAGGATACATTCCCGCTATGCGCTCTTCATTCGGGACAAATCTCCCACAAACTGTAACGCACAGCTGTCAGAAAGCAATTTTAAAACACACTTTAGTGCTCCGTATTATTATCCTACAAACCGCTCATATTCATTCATCGGTTTTACATCGCTTCAGAACGTGTTTGAAAATTGTTTGAAAACGATTCTAAATAAGTTCCTTCATAATTTTATCCACAATAGAGTCTATCATTTCCTGGCTCAATCCCAGACCGGATCTCAAACCTTCACATCCGCCTGCTGCCTGTGAATCCCTCCTGATCTCTGCCAGCTCTTTTGTCCCAAATGCGACTCTTTTAATATTAATCACATCCAGGGGACCGATATTATTGGAAGTAGAGCTTCCGCCCACTGCCCCGCAGCCTAGAGTCAATGCCGGAAACAGTCCGGTCGTCGCTCCGATTCCTCCCAGGGCTCCCGGGGTATTTACCAGGAATCTGGAAGCTGGGATCTGCAGTGCAAATTTACGCACCAGTCCTTCATCTTCTGCATGCATAGAGAATGTGTGGCCTGCACCTTCCATGTGCAGAATTTCAATACAGCGCTCTAATACCCTGTCCGTATTCTCTTCCACATATAAACCTAATATTGGTGCCAGTTTTTCTCTGGAGTAAGGTGCACCATCTCCAACCTTTGTCTCTCTTCCCACCAAAACTTTTGCTGTGGAAGGAATTCCAGTCAGTCCTGCATACTGTGCAATCTGCGCTGTACTTTTTCCTACGATCATGGGATTCATAGTTCCGTTTGCCCTTAAAATAAACTGTCCCAGCTGTTTTGTCTGAGCCTCATCCATAAGATAGGCGCCCTGTTCCTTCAATTCCTTCACAACCTTATCTTCCATGGATTTTTCCACAACGATTGACTGCTCGGAAGCACAGATTGTACCGTTATCAAATGTCTTGGAATCCAAAATTCGCTGTACGGCTTTTTTTACATCGGCACTCTTATCAATAAATGCCGGACCGTTTCCTGCACCTACGCCAATTGCCGGCGTTCCGGAAGAATAGGCGGATTTTACCATGGCACCGCCGCCGGTAGCGAGAATCAGAGAAGTGTTATCATTGCTCATAAGTTCCTTGGTTGCATCCATCGTAGGTACACTGATGGCAGAAATTGCTCCTTTGGGGCAGCCCGCTTTTTGCGCTGCATCTGCTATGATCCTAACGGTTTCTAAAATGCACTTTTTGGCACCCGGATGGGGGGAAAATACGATGGCATTTCCACCTTTCAGTGCAATCATTGCCTTATATATTACAGTGGAAGTGGGATTGGTCGATGGTATAATTCCGGCTATCACACCAACCGGAACACCAATATCCCATACTTTTCTTTCTCTGTCTTCGTGAATAATCCCGATTGTCTTTTCATTTTTAACTGCATCATAAACTACTTTTGATGCAAACAGATTCTTGATCACCTTATCCTGCCAGATGCCAAAACCTGTTTCTTCGTTTGCCATTTTCGCCAGATGCTCTGCGCTGCCTGCACCTGCATCGCTGATTGCCTGAACAATACGGTCAATCTGCTGCTGATCCATTCGCGCCAGTTCTTTCTGTGCATCTTTCGCTTCCGCTAACAGATTCCTTGTCTCCTGAACGGATATCAGGTCCTTATCTCTTAATTCCATTGTAATCCTCCTCTTATTCGTATTCCTTTGGCGCATCCGCTACGGACCGCACTGCCTGGGCAAATGCAGAGCACGCAGCTTTGCAGGCTGACTGGCTTCCGGTTAACAGCCCGCCGCCAAAGTTCGTCTCTGATGGAGGTTCGTATAACGTTACCAGCTTTACATCAGCCGCCTTAAGCGCAGCATCCAGACCATAGATTGCTTCAAGGGGAGGCGCTATCAGATAAGCCAGGGCTTCTCCTTCCCGGATTCCAGCTATCTTGGACAAATAGGAACCTGTCCTGGATACCGTATGTGCATAGTAAACGATGGAATCATCTTCATTTGCACTTATAAAGCAGGCTCCATGCTGCATAAAGTTGATAATGGAATTTAAGCCGCTTCGGACTTCTGCCGGACTGGGTCCTCCGATAATGCCGATTACTTCCCCTGCCAGTTTGGTAGAAGCATTTCCGGCACCTGCGTACATGGATTTCGCATAGACTACATCCACATCTGCATCCTTTGTTGCCTCATCCAGTGCCGTATAAGTTACATCATCCATATCAGCCGTTATAATCCCCAGACTCTTATGTCTTTGATCTAACCACAGGGACTTGACCAGGTCATCACTGACATTTGATATAATCCGTATTGCCAGGATATTCGGCCGTAATTCATCATTTTTCATTTTTATACCCGCTGCATATAGCAGAATTGTCTGCTATACTGCCACCATAAATCCGGTTGAAAGAATCACACCGTGGCTTCCTTTCAATTCATAATTTTCTTTCAACCATATATCCTTTTCAAAATGCAGGATGGATTTTTAAACACACCCTGACCGCAATAACTCCGACCTCTTTATTTTAAGTCGATCCCGCTTGCTTTCTTTTCCAGCATCTTCATAATCAGCTCAGCTGCGTGTGCACCTGCTTCTACTGCTGTCGTTCCGCCTTTATGAATATTGCTGATTACGGTACGCTTTGCTTCCGCCAGTCCATGTTTTGGCTGGTATGCAATATATGCAGACATGGATTCCGCTGTTACAAGCCCCGGTCTTTCTCCTACCAGCATACAGATTACATCTGCATC
>JAGZJZ010000028.1 GCA_018365455.1 Clostridiales bacterium | reverse complement strand
GAATCAAGAAACGAATCCGTTAGTGATATCAGTGTCAAAAGGCGACAATGTAAAAGTAGAAGCGCCAGTGATAAGCGGATATAAAATTGATGGAGATAGCATCAAAGAATATAATCCAATCACGCAGAATGAGCAGGTAACATTTACGTACAAGAAACAGTTGCAAGTGACCATCCTGGTAAAAGACAGCAAAGGAAAAGACCTGTCGAGTCTGGTAAATCAGGAAGCCAATCCTTTAGTGTTACCAGTACTCAAGGGCGATAACGTAAGAGTAGAAGCTCCAGTGATAACGGGCTACAAGTTACAAGGAGAAAACTTCAAAGAATTCAGACCAATTACAACAAACGAAACGGTAGAATTTATTTATCAGGAAGAAATAAAACCAATTGAAAAAGTAACGGTTACAATCCATGTAAAAGATACTGCCGGAAAAGATCTGAGCAAGTTAGTAGACCAAAATGTAAATCCTTTAACCATACAGGTGGAGAAAGGAAGTGATGTTACGGTGGAGGCTCCTGTAATAGAGGGCTATAAACTGCAGGGACATAGTCAGATAGGATTCTACCCGATTGGAAAGGATGAATCAGTAGAATTTATTTATAAGGAAGAAGTAAAACCTGCAGAGAAAGTAACCGTAACGATTCAAACTCTGGATACGGATGGAATTGATTTGAACAGTCTGGTAAATACAGAAGAGAGTCCATTAATCTGGGAAGCAGAGAAAGGCAGCAATGTTAAAGTCGAAGCGCCTGTGATTGAGGGGTATATTGTGCAGGGAGAAAGCACGAAAGAATTTTCACCCATTCAACAGAATGAGCACATTGTATTCACATATGCAAAAGAAATAAAACCGGTAGAAAAAGTAAATATAACCATTATTCCAAGAGATGAACAAGACAATGATCTTAGCAGTCTTGTAAATCAGGAAGAAAGCCCATTATTTATGACAGTGGAGAAAAATAGCAATGTTATTGTTTCTGCTCCGGTAATAGAAGGCTATAAAATCCAGGGATACAGTTATCAAGAATTTTACCCAATACTTCAGGACGAAACTGTTATCTTTACCTATAAGGAAACAGTAAAACCGGTGGAAAAAGTAAACATTTCCATACTGTTAAGGGATGATACAGGGAAGGATTTAAGCAGTCTTATTGACCAGGATATTTATCCATTGGTGAGAACTGCAGAAAAGGGCAGTAATGTGAGAATAGAGTATCCGGAAATAGAGGGATATGAAATTCAAGGGGAAAGTGTAAAGGAGTTCATACCGATTCTTCAGAATGAAGAGATTACATTTAACTATCACAAAAAAGAAAAACCCGTAGAAAAAGTATCCGTTACGATTCATGTTATGGATGAAAAGGGTAAAGATCTTAGCAGTCTGGTAGATCAGTCTGCGGAACCACTTGTGGTAGAAGCAGAAAAAGGCAGCGAAGTCAGGATTGAAGCGCCAGCAATAAATGGTTATGAAGTAATTGGAGAAGGTGTACAGATGTTTTATCCAATCATCAGGGATGAAATTGTTAAGTTTGTATACAAAGAGAAAGAAAAACCGGTTGAGAAGGTCAAAGTTCGCATTTTGGTAAAAGACGAGAATGGCAGGGACTTAACCGCATTGGTAGATCAGTCCGTTTCACCGCTGGAAATAGAGTCGGTAAAAGGTGAGTCTGTAAAAATCTGTGCACCGGTTATTGATGGATATTATGTGTATGGCTCAGATCATTATGAGTTTTCTCCGATTACAGGGGATCAGACGGTTACTTTCTGCTACCAACAAAAGATTATACCGGCAGAGAAAGTGAAGATCTATGTAAAAGTTTTTGACGATAATGATAGAGATATCAGTAGTTTAGTGGATCAGTCCGTTACAAAACTGGTTTATGAAGTTAACAAAGGAAGCAGTATAACAATTAATGCCCCGGCAATTAAAGGTTATGAGGTAATAAGCCAGTCTAAAATCCAGCTTCAAAATGTACGGTATGATCAGTCTGCAGTTTTTTATTACCGTAAAGTAAAAGAAAAACCTAAAAACCCGAAGTTGGTATTAAAACAGGATCGAATTGAAATATTTGTAGGAGATAATCTGCAATTGGAACAGATGGTATCATTAGCCACAGACTCTTCCAACCAGGACCTCAGATCTAAACTAAGGTATTCGGTATTTCCTTCCTATTTGATTGAGGGGCAGGTATTCTGTTCGCCAATAAAGGGTGAATTCAGAGTAGCCATAACTTTACCGCACGAAGCAGGTAACGTTACAAAATATCTGTACGTGAAAGTAAAAGAGCGTCCAAAGCCTGATTATGCAAAGCTGACTTTGAAAAAGAGCAAAGCAACAATGAAAGTTGGCAAGAAATTGAACTTAAGAGATCTGATTTCTGTTGCACAGGATTCCAATGGGAAAAATATCAAAGATAAGGTTACTTTCAGTGCTAAAAATAAGAAAATGATCAAAAAGAATTATTTTGTGGCATCAAAAACAGGAACATTTAATGTTACTTTTAAAATGCCCTATCAGAAAGGAACCTTGACAAAGGAGCTAAAAGTAGTAGTAAAACCTGCGAGCCCGGTTCTGCGCTTAAAGAAAACTGAGATAACGGTGAAATCCGGAGAAACAGTTAATATGAAACAGTACATTAAAGAAGCGTTGCAGTATAAGGGCGGTAAAAATGCCATAAAACTGGTGAAATGCAGAGTTGGTTCAGAGAATCTGTCTAAGAATATGAAATTTACTGCTTCCAAAGCAGGTAAATATAAAGTAATGTATTCTTTGACAAATAAGTATGGCATCACCGTTAAGAAATCCATGAACATGATTGTGAAGGCAAAAAAGCAGCTTCCTGTTCTGGAACTATCTACGGACAATTTAAGCATTACTCCTGGCAAACGCGTATATTTGAAAGATTTCATAAAAACAGCCAGTGATGATAAAGACGGCCCGAACTTAAAAAGCAAGGTGATTTGTACATTGAATGGAGAGCGGCTTTTAGGCGATACTTTCTACAGCTATAATACCGGAAGTTTTACGATATTGTACCGGTTAACAAACCAGGCCGGACAGACGGCAATGGCACAGTTAGAAATTAATGTAAAGCCATGGAGAAACTAAATGCATCAATCAGCTGAAAGAATGTTTTAACGGCCAAAACGGGATCCGCTGTATTTACGTACAGCGGGTCCTTCTGTCTGTAACTAATAAATGCCTCCTGTCTGTAATTTGTAATTAATAAATGCCTGATGTCTGAAATGAATCAATTTTGCTGTGAAAATCATTTTTTATATAATATAAACTTGTGATGCTATATTAAAAAACGTTTCATGCAGTTAAATCAGCATTTTAGAACAAGTTTGAATCTTACGGAATAAATCTATGATAAAATATGCTACAGAATAGCTTCCAGGAGGGAAATGAAAATGAATGATCAACATAAAAGGAATATGAATGACAAACCATATAAGAGGGCAGGAGCTACGATAGTGCTGGGATTCTTATTTGCAATGTTTTTTAGTATATCGGCATTAGCGGCACCGGGTGCTCCGTCGGGTTTAAAACAGCAGTCATCATCGGAGAGATCCGTTAAGGTTGTATGGAATCAGGTGATGGGAAGCAGTATCAGATACCAGATAGAATATTCACAGGACAATCGGAATTGGTATTCTGTTGGATATACTACAAGTACTCCAGAAATCAGCAAGAACGGACTTACACCTGGGATGACATATTACTTCAGAGTGCGTGCTTACGAAAATAAATATCCAAATGCTGAATATGGACCATGGTCAGCCGCTACAAGTGCTGTAACAACACCGGTTCAGATTCCTAACCAGAAAGTAATACAAACCAATGCCGGAACATCTAATATTACGCTGCAGTGGGATAAGTCACCCGGGGCAACAGGATATAATATATACCAGGTAGAAAGCAGCCAGGAAGTCTATGTAGGAAAAACGGCAGCCAATAGTTATATCATCAATAACCTGAAAGCAGGCAGTACTTACAAATACAGAGTATATCCGGAACGGAGCGCAGGCGGCTACACAGCAGTTACTAGTTATGGCACAATGGTTTATGATGTAAAAACAATTCCGGCAAATATAAAAAACATTAATACCGATTATGGCTATACAAGTATAAGAAAAGCCTATGTTCAATGGGAAAAAGCAGAAAATGCAGATGGTTATGAGATAGCTTTATATTCATTGAAAAATAAAAAAATCGGTTCTACAAAAGTTTTGAATTACAATACGGGCAGCTATCAATTTTCAAATATTAAAAAAGAATTTTATAAAGTAAAAGTCCGGGCGTATATTCAGCTGAAAACCGGTAAAAAATACAGTTCCTGGTCAACCTCTTATATTGCAATTCAACCAAAGGTAGAAGGGGAAAAATCCGGTACAGGAATAAAGGCTTCCTGGGATAGAGTAAACGGAGCAACAAGCTATACGGTTTATATTTCGAGCAAACGGTCCTCTGGTTATAAAAAAGTCACCACAACGAAATCAACGAGGACAACAATTAAGAAATATGGAAGAAGCAAGCTGAGAAAAGGAAGAACCTATTACGTATATGTTGTAGCGAATAAAAAAGTAGGAAAGTACACATACAGAAGCAGTGACAATTATACTTTTCAGGTTCGGTTTAAATAAACAAAGTACATCAGCTGTTTGACAGGAGGATAAAATGGCGGCAGCAATTGTGGTCATAGCATTTATAGGATTTATAATTATACTTTATGGATGCATTAAAATTAATACCAGTTATGATATAATCATCAATGACGGGGAACAGGAAGCATACTTAAAGATGATAAATAAAGATTAATAGTTGATTTTATACTTATAATAAAAGCGGAAAGAATTGTAAAATTGCACAATTCTTTCCGCTTTTTGCATTAAAAAAAATATTCCAGTTCAAATTCTGAAATTTTGTGGCATAATATTTTATGAATATTTACTAATGGAGGGAACGACATGGAAAGTCAAAAGTATGGATACGTGCGCGTATCAACAAAAGATCAACACACAGACCGTCAAATGGCAGCAATGGAAAAAGCAGGTATATTGCCAAATCATATATACGAAGATAAGCAGTCCGGTAAAGACTTTAACCGTCCAAAGTACAAAAAGCTTATAAAAAAATTAAAAGCTGGAGATGTGTTATATGTGAAATCAATTGATCGGCTTGGAAGGGATTATGATGAAATTATATGCCAATGGCGGAAACTAACCAAGGAAATTAAAGCAGATATTGTCGTAATAGATTTTCCTCTGCTGGATACCAGGGTAAAAGAAAATGATATCACAGGTATCTTTATAGCAGATTTAGTTCTGCAAATCTTATCTTATGTAGCTCAGATCGAAAGAGAAAATATCCGACAGCGGCAAAAAGAAGGAATTGAAGTGGCGAAAGTGAAAGGCGTTCAGTTTGGACGCCCAAGTAAAAAACTGCCGGCAGATTTTTTGTTAGTTTATGAAGAATGGTCTGAAAACAGAATCAGCGGAAGGGAAGCTGCAAGGCGATTGAACGTAGATCATAAAACCTTCTTTAAATGGGCGGTACAAAGCAATCAACTGAGTTAATTTCAGCAAAAAAAGCAATTAAAAATAATGTCGAAAATAATATATTTTTGGAGAAAAAGGTAGACTTTTTTCCCCAGCTAAAAATACATAAAAATGACAGTCCGCATGCAGGCATACTCCAAGATGGAAGTCGGCAGCTGGCTGTCATTTTACAGACCCTGATAGCTTTGCGTCACAGGCTTTCGCCTGCTTTGCTATTGTCATTTCTTTTTGTTCTTTTTTGATATGTCTTATTTTATCATATGTGAAGAAAAAAGTCTGATTTAATCACCAAAATTTCCCAGCGCCTTATTTGCAGAAATTAGAGGAAAGCCTTTATATATGCCAATATTTATAAAACGGAGGGATAACAAATGAATAAGAAAATAAAGAAAATAGTAGCTTTTTTGCTCTGTTTGGGAATTATTATATGCAGCCCGGGAATTACAGAAGCATCAGAGTCCGTTTCTGAGAAATTTTTGGACTCGGATAAAGTAAGTACGTTAAGCGAGTCTAGGGATGAAAGCAAGCCCGAAAGCAGTATAGAGACATCGGATCTGATTCAGTACAGGAGTACTGTACAACAGGGACCGGAGACGGAAAAAGCAGCAGAACCTGCAAAAGGGTCAGAAGCCGGAAAGTTAACAGCGAATTCCACGGAAACGCAGAAACCAACAGAGACGCAAAAGTCCTCAGATGCACAGAAACCAACAGAGACACAAAAGTCTTCAGATGCACAGAAATCAACGGAGACGCAAAAGTCTTCAGATGCACAGAAACCAACAGAGACGCAAAAGTCCTCAGATGCACAGAAACCAACAGAGACACAAAAATCAACAGAAAAGCAAAAGTCAACAGAAACAGAAAATAGAAAGGAAACATACAAAGAAGAGGAAACAAATCATACAGAAAAAACAGAACAGCAGCCAGTTATTTACTGGGATCCTTCTGCAAATGCAGATGACACAGCAGATGGACAAAGTGCACTCACACCGGTTTCCGGGTTTGATGATGTACTGAGCGCAGCAGCGGAATTAAAAAAGAAATTAAACGAGGACATTACCGTTTATGTTATGTCGGCAAAGAGAATTACAGGACCGGAAAAGACAGTCTATGATGGAAATGGATTACATTTTGTGACCTGGGATGGCAGAAAAGGAGAAGATCAGGCAATATTCCTCATCGAAAGCGGGGAGCTTTGCCTTTCAAATATGACACTGTCATCTTCATCAGGGACACAGAATCAGATATTGGTAAAGACGGGGGGAGGAACTCTGGCAATCGGAAAGGATCTGATTGTCCGGGGAACTCTGGAAGTGGATTTCAAAAATAACGTAAATAATAAAGACGAGACTCCGATTCTGATCCAGAACCAACTGGAAAAGGATAAATTATACACAATTTCTTTACAGGCTGGCGATAGTTTTCAAGATGGAACAATGGTGGAGGGTGTATATGAAAATGGAGAAAGCGGAAAAAGTTTTTTAACGCATTTCGTATTAGCAAAGGAAATAGAAAATACGTGGAAGCTCTTAGTGAAACAGGACAGTGATAAGATGATCACCATTGCGCGACAGACGGAAGAACGTGATTCGGATACTAATTCGGATATTGATACTGACCGGGAAGAGGCAGTATCTGATCAGGTGAAACGAAAAAGTTCTTCTCGTGCGGTAGGCAGTCAGGTTGTATATTGGAATGTCAATAAGGATACAGCAAGTCCGGAAGGTGACCGTCCTGCAATTCCCGGAGGAAGTGACGGTAATTCAGGTATTGATGACCAGCATCCTGTTCAAAGCTGGGAAAAAGCAAAAGAACTTCTGGGCGGTGAAGGCGGTACCATTATCGTTATGAGCCCGGTGGTAGTGGGTGACCCGGAATTCTCACAGGGTGGGGTACCGGTGACGGAGTTAAACGGAGAAAACAAAATCGCTTTATCCCAGTGGGATAAATATCCCACGGAAATTATCATTATACCTCCGGGAGAGACATTTACAATGTCAAATATTGAGGTTGCCTGTAAACAGGGAATCGGTATTCGTATTGCCGGCAGCTATGGCACAGATACGCAGAATTCATTGGGGAAACTGATAATCGGTGAGGGAATGACTCTGACTGGGGGAAGCATTCAGACGGAGTTAAACCCGGATTCCAGAGATCGTCTGACCGATTGTACCATTGAACTGACAACGGCAGATCCGGAAGGCAGAAAGTTTAATGTTTATTTTTCAGGACTGGATGATAACCAGATATATCAATATGCAGATGTAATTAAAGGTCCGGAGGGGAGTGATGCGGATGATTATCTGGACGCATTTGAACTTCATAGCCGGAATCTAAATACGGGATGGGGTCTTCGAAAAGATACGTATCAAGACAGTGATGGAGAATTTAAAAATCATATTGAACTTTATCGAAAATTTATTTTTACCGGAGTATTCCTCAATGGCCAGGAAGGAAATGACACCTGGTTTGGAGGTAATTGTAACTGGCCTGTAAAGACTTTTGCCCAGGCAAAAAAGATTTTATTTGATAACTGGGATGAAATAGAACCTGAAAACCGGGTAATTTATATCTGTGATACCGTAGATATTACAGCCGCAGAAGAATGGAACTTTCTTGATGATGAAGGAAGGGACAGAAGCGGGGAAGCAAAAGTTGCCAACTGCAAGACCTACCCGGAATATAACAGCCATCACACGCTGATACCAACTGTGCTGGTGAATGTAAAAGAGGGAGGGAAGCTGACCACATCGTCTATTACCCTGCAATATGATAATGATGTATCGGGAAATGTAATGATTAATGTAATGCCCGGTGGAAACTATATCTCTGAGGAAGGGACACTTTTGAAAGGATATAGCGGATATTATCGGGGAACCGGTGTAAAAGTGCAGGGAGCAGCAGGGAAGACTACGGAATTTACAATGAATGGAGGTACGATCACTAGAAAATCTGTAGGAGTCTCTATCGTAGGTGTGAACACAGATGATACAATCTTCACGATGAATGGGGGGAGTATAACAGACAACAACCGCTATACGGAAAATGGGTACGGCGGGGGTGTCTATATTAGTAATGGACGTATGGATATGACAGGCGGAACGATCAGTTCGAATATATCGTCCTACGGATATTATTATGGTTACGGTGGCGGAATCTATACTGCCGGAAGTAAAACAGCTATTAATATCAGCGGAGGAAGCATTACTAAAAATACTGCAAAACCATCATCCGGATACAACAGCAGCAGTTCATACAGCAGCTATGGAGGCGGAATTTATATGGGAGGCGGAACTCTCCGCCTAAGTGGAAATGCTGTTATTTCAGAGAATAACCTAATAGGGGGATATGCATACGGAGGAGGTATTTATCTCAATTCTTCAGCGGAAATGATTATGGACAGCGGAACAATATCCGCAAATACGCTTACTAGCTCCTATTCCGGTGGCCCTCAGGGTGGAGGCATTTATAATACTGGTGGGAAACTCACTGTTAATGGTGGTACCATTGAAAAGAATACAAATGCTTATTATGGAGGAGGAATCTACTCATCATCCGGAAGTATGTCTGTAACAGGAGGCTTTATACAGGGAAATGAAGGAACCTATGGTGGAGGATTATATCTTAGTGGAGGTTCATCCGGTAACCCATTTACCATATCCGGCGGCATTATACAGAAAAATAAAGGTCAGTACGGAGGTGGGTTATATAACGCTTCCGGATATGTCATAATCAGCCAGGGCGTAGAGATGAAAGAAAATAATGCCTATGGAAGCGGAGGAGGTATTTATAATGCCGGAGGTTCGCTGAAAGCAGACAGTGCAGTTGTGAAAGATAATACAGCTCAATTTGGGGCAGGAGCGTATGTATCTTATGGAACTGTATACTTTGAAAATACTGAGATTTCCGGTAATACCGCTAGTGACAATGGAGGAGGTGTCTTAAGCAGCGGGGGAAGTACATATTTTGGGACAGGGACCTCTGTGATAAACAACAAAGCGGTGTTAGGTAGTACCTGTTATGGAAGCGCGAATATCTTTTTTATGGGGGGAACCTATGAAAGTGGGAATACAGATGCTAAGCATTTCGGCATCTATCTAAACATCAGCACAACTTCCACCAGTAAAATATATATAGATCCGGAAGCAGTGACAATAGGAGATAAAGTATATTTAAATACGGCAACCAGTAAGCTGAATCTCTTAAAGCCGGTACCGACAACTGGTTCTGAGGGAAAACTTCCATTATACCTCAATACAGATGCTTTTGAAGTGGGAAGTGTAGTGGTAGCTCCGGCAAATAGTGGGGACGTAAATGTCATGGGTGTGATATATCGTTTTCCGTATCTTCAGGACGCGGAGCCTTATGTATCCTATTTTACAGGAGGGATTATTCCACCGAAGACCCAGCTTGGCGGTTTCAATAAAAATATTATACTGGTGGGTGAAGGCGTTTACCTGGATGGAACAAAAGGCAGCAATGCCAACAGCGGAACTTCGCCATCAGATGCGGTAGGAACCTTTGAACATGCAAAAACTATTTTGGCGGATAGGATTGCAAATGCAAAAGTGAATGCTAAGAAACAGACAGATGAAACTGGCTACGATCCCGATGGATTTGAACCCTATATTTACATTTGCGGGCAGGTATCAATTCCTGGAAATGCAGGGGATCAGAGGTGGGAACTGGATTATGAGGCTGAAGAATATGTCCAGTCTGATACCGTTAACACAGAGGGAAATGTAATTAACCTGAATTTGGCACAGGTAAAGCGTTTTGCCAGTTATTATGATACGATGGTGAACCTGCAGGGAGTAGGTTCCGATAAATTTACAATTGGTAAACTTTTAATGGATGGTAATGCAGGAGCAGTAGACGGAGCCAATAATACGGTGAAAGCAATGATATATTTGAACCCCAATACTTCTTTAATACTGGAAAACGCGATTATCCAAAACAATTATAGTTATGGTATCGACAATTCAGGCGGATCCATATTAATGAAAGGTACAGCCCAGGATAAGAGTGATGGTGCAGTGGTACGAAGCCATGGAAACTGGGCGGTTTATCTGAAAAATGGCGGTACTCTGACCATGCAGGATCATTCCGGGATTGAAAATTCATATTATATCGATAATGACAGCAGCAAAGGAAGTGTACCAGGAGTTTCAAGCAACACAGGAGGTATTGGAATTACAAATGACAGCTCTTCAGCAGTTATGAATGATACATCCTATATAACGGCACCGTCCAGATTCGGTATTGGTTTATTGGGCAGATCTACGGTCTCAGATACACCAATGCTGGTTATGAATGATAAAGCAATGCTGCAGGAGAATCATTCAGGAATATATATGGTTGGTGCCAATAATGTGGCGGTAATGCAAGGAGAGTCGCAAATATATGATTTTAGCAGTTATGGCGTTTACGTATATAATGTATCAAAGGACAGCCGTCTCTATATGAAAGAAAAATCCGTGATAAGAAATAAGAGCCGAAATGGTTCGGGAATTTATCTGAATAATATCAATTCTACTCCAAGCAGCGGAGATAATGTTTCTGTTATTATGGACGGACATGCCAGAATTGAGCAGACTAACAGTGGCATTCAGTCTGCACCATCATATAACCTGTATTATACAAATTTAATTATGCGTGGAAACTCCCAAATAAGTGGAAACTCCTATGGGCTTAATTACGTATATGCCACTTCAACGGCAACCAGTGCGAACCGTTCTAAGATTATTATGGAGGGGAATTCTGTTATTGGAGGAGATTCACGGTCAGAAGGCAATTCGTATTATGGTATCTATAGCCAGAGGGCTGTGACGATCCAGATGAAAGACAATGCCCGGGTTTCTAACAACGGATCGTCCGGTATCTATCTGGAACGGTATAAAACAACCAGCTCCAGTTATTATTCCGGACCAAGCAGTATTTCCATGTCAGGCGCAGCTATGGTAAACGAGAATGGGAACCATGGTATCTTCGTTGACGATTATGTGTACAGTGGTACAACGATATATCCCAACGAAGTGGAAACGAACCTGGAAGGAAATACAAAAGTACTGAATAATCAGGGCAGAGGAATTATAACCGGTTCTGCCGGAACGCTCTCTCTGAAAGATGGAACGGAGATAAAAGGGAATCGCAGTACTGAACGGGGCAGCGCAGTATATTGTGAAGGTAAGCTGAATCTGGGAGGAAAAGCGGAAGTAACCGGAGATATCTTTGTACAGGATGTAAATAAACCAATTACCCTGCTCAGTGAACCGGAAAACCAGAAGTTTAATATCGGATGCAGTGATAATTTTGTAGGACAGATTCTGGTTAAGCCGGATGCGACTCTTACTTCCGGAGCAGATATCTTTATCGATCATTTTATAAAGACAGCTAATTTTCCAGCCGGCAAATCGATTCAGGCAGATGCGCCGAATCTCATTGTTCAGGGCGAAAATAATGTGTATCTGGCTGGGAGAGGAACAGTTACAAGTTCACTGGTGCCGGGAAATGATAATAACAATGGGGGAAGCCGGGGAGCACCGGTAGCGACTTTTGAAAAAGCAGTAGAACTACTGAAAAAGAGAGATTCCGGAGCTAATATTGTAATCTGTAATTATGTAATAGATTTTGGATATGCAGAGTCAGCGAAGCCCAATGGAGATACCTGGAGTTTTGATGAAGGCGGAACGTTTACCAATAATAAAGGACAGACCTGGAAGCCGAAAGTTATACGAGATGAAAACTATGCGGGACATATGATTCAATTGGCTGGAAATGCGGTATTCACGGTAAAAAACATTACAATAGACGGAAATAAAGAAAATATTCCATCGAATACAGCAATTACAGGTTCCATAATCAATATCAATGGTGCTAACGCAGTCATGAATTTAGAAGAGGGGGGATTTTTACAAAATAACCGTAAAACAAATACAAATGAAGGCGGAGCGGCGATTTTAAACCGTGGTATTGTGAATATTAAGGGTGGAAGTATAGTTAATAATGAGTGCTATGGAATATCTTCCAGCAATACCTATGCATATGCTGCGGGTATTTACAATTACAGTAAAGTAGTCATGACTTCCGGTCATATAGATAATAATGTAAATCGTGCTGTCACCTATAGTTATGGTGTTGGTGTATATAATTCTAGTTCCAGTTCTATTTTTGAATTTTCCGGCGGAACCATCTCCGGAAACAGGGCAGAGCAAGTATCATACTACATATATGGAACGGGTATATATAATGCCGGAACCTTGAATATGTCGGGAAGTGCAGCAATTACAGAGAACGTATCAGATTCCTCTGCCTATGCTGCTGATATAAGGGGAACTGTATTTAACAATGGTACGTTCACAGCTAATGGGGGAATTATTTCTGATAACGAATTGGTTTATAATGGTGTCAGTACCTCACCTACATATGGTGTGCTGGGAGGCGGAATATACGTTAACAGTGGCCAGGTAACAATAAATGGTACGGAAATTCAAAACAATAGTTGCAAAGCACTCAAAAATGAAACAACGTCAAGCTCGTTTAGCAAAGGAGGTGGGATTGCAGTTACAGGCGGAACCTTGAAATTCCTCAGCGGAAATATCAGGGGGAACAAGGCAAACAAAGGTGCAGGAATCTATTATTACGGGAATTCCGCCAGGGTGGAAGTAGCGGGAGGAGTTATCCGCGATAACATACCTTTGAATTCTGCAATACCCGCTGAGAAAACGAATGCCGGTATCTATGTGGAAGGGTCATCGTTTATTCTGAAAGGCGGAGGGAGTGTTATTTCTGACAGAATTTTTCTTGCAGGTACATCCTATCCGTTGATTTTAGGCGGATCCATCTATCAGAGAAACAGAAAATATATAATTGACTGTTCCAGCTCTTTTACAAAAGGCAGTGTTGTGGTGAAAGCGGATAATGATGTTATCTTAGATGCCACCGGTTATCTGGCATATTTTACAACTCAGGTAGCAGGATTTGTTTTAGAAAAACAGGCACCGAATCTTGTACTTAAACAATGTGTCTACATAGACAGTGAAAAAGGGTCAGACAACAATAACGGAGCAAATCCGGACAGGGCGGTTAAGACTATGGCAAAAGCCATATCTGCCGGAGGCGGCAGTCATTATGTTATCTATGCCAGCGGTCCGATTGAGGTCAGCCGGCAGGAGACCTGGAATCTGCCAGATTCAGCCTGGGTGTGTCGTTATACCGGATTTCCTATTTATGGAGCAGGTAAAGAATGGCCTGCCTATACAGGTGCTGTCGTACATGCAAAAGCTGGTGCGGATCTGAAGCTTCAGAACATTTCGATATTGGGAAGAAGAGAAATAGACAGTGTTATCGAAGGTGATTCTTTAATTCAGATCGATGAGGGAGCAGCTGTAGCCATGAGCGCAGACACAAAATTAAGATTAAACAGCCTTCCTATAGGAAAAACAGGAGGTGCAGTTAAAAATAATGGAGGAACCCTTACGGTAAATGGTGGGACCATACAGGATGTAAGTGCATCAAAAGGAAGTGCAGTTTATCAAGGAGGTTCCATGAGTATTGACGGAACTTCATCTATAAACGGAGAAGTATATCTGACGGGCAGCGGTGCTGCCGATGCCTCCAGCAATTATATCAGTGCAGGGAATACTTATAAGCCTGCAAACGGCACAGTATTAAAACTGAATATGGACAATACCTATGGAGGACGCCGTGTCATCCAATATCCGTCCGGAGTGGAACCTGACAGCAATACCAAAAAATATTTCAGCCTGGATTCATCAATTTTAGCAATTTATCATCTGGAGAACAGGAGCAGCGATAAAAATATTCTGGAACTTCAGCAAAAAGGGGTTGTTTATCTCAATGGTGAAAGCGGTGATGACACTTTGGATGGTAAAACACCTAAAAAGTCCGTTCGTACACTGGAAAGAGCATATAAAATTCTGGAGGCAGGTGCTGAAGGAGGGGTAATAACAATTGTAGGAAAAGTTACGGTAGATGATGAAATAAAAATGAATAATATAAATGATTCTGCCGGTGCACATGGATATTATGAAAATGGCGCTAAAAAGATTGATGCGAAAGGTCCGGTCTATTTCCAGCGATATGCACAGCCGGATGCATGGGAGGAACTTCCTCAAAAAGAACAGTATGAAATACCTGCCTATACCGGAGTAATGATGGAAATAGCTGTTTCTGGTAAATTAACCGCGGATAACATATATTTTGACGGTCACAGCCAGGAAGTAGTAGGAAACCCCATATATGCAGCAGGAAAAGTGGAAGCTAAGGCGCCCATCTTCCATGTAAAAGGGAGCCTGATAATACCGGCAGGTGCAACGATATACCGGAACCACAATACAGCGGCGGATGCCAAGAGTGCAGGTGTCTATGTTGACGGAGGAACATTCCAGGCAGTCAGCGTTGAAATCTCAGATGTAAAGACGCCGGACGGCAAAGGCAGCGCCATTTATCAGGATGGTACCTGTATCTTAGACCGGGCACCCAAAATCGAAGGAACGGTCCACCTGACCGGAAGCGGAAGCACAGGAAATACAGCGTCAAGTAAATTTATTGCAATCTCACTGCGTGGATTCAAGCCGGTGAATGGTGAATTACAGATAACCATGGACGATCCTTACCTTGGAAGACCGCTGGTACAGTATCCCGGGCGGACAAGTACACTGGAACCCTATGAACCAACACTGGAAGAGATATCCATTTACCAGCTTGAAAGATCCGTTACCGACATCTTTTCCATAGGAAGCCGTACCGGAGAAGTAAATGTTCTTGAGCTGCAGTACCGTCACAGAGTTTATATCGATGGTGTGAATGGGGATGATAATACGAACA
This sequence comes from Clostridiales bacterium, assembly GCA_018365455.1. Taxonomy (GTDB): domain Bacteria; phylum Bacillota; class Clostridia; order Lachnospirales; family Lachnospiraceae; genus Robinsoniella. Next base: position 67,169 of record JAGZJZ010000028.1, on the reverse strand, counting down.
GCGGAGGGCTGCCTGACGATGCGGTTCAGACACTGAAAAAAGCATATGAACTGCTGGAAAATATCGGTGGAGGATATCTGTATGTGGTAGATACGGTAAGTATTAATAAGGACATTTCCATATCGGCAACTTCATATTCAGAAGCCGGCAGTCCGGGGAATATTAATATTATCGGGGGGGCGGTAGATATCCGAAGGTATGTGGTTCCGGATGCTATGAAGACAGATCCTCACTTTAGCAGTCCGGGAAATCATACGAAAGAATTGTTTAAAGTAAATGGAGGCAGCAGTTTCACTTTGCAGCAGATCAGTATTGATGGTCACCGTATGCCTGTTGCAATCGGAGATCCTTTGGAAGATGTTGCTTTCACAACTAAGTCTGAAGCACCGCTGATTGTCACGGAAACGAGAAGTACGTTGAATCTTAACGAAGGAACGATTCTTGAGAATAATGATAATACGCTGAATGTAGAAGGAAAAGAAGAAGGCGGAGCCGTGTCAAATCATGGTAGTTTAAACTTTGACGGAGCCGTGTTAAAGAATAATCGTGCAGGATGCGGAGCCGGCATTTACCAGGATGGATATTTTACCATAGTATATGGGACCGCCGGACTGGCAAATCAGGAAATCTATCTGACAACAGAGAATACTGGGACACAGGACAATCCGGTCTGGGGAGCTGACCGGGTAATACATATCCAGGAAAAGCTGAATGCAGACGATTACCTGGATATCAATGCAGATAATCCGGTAAATGGTAGAGATATTGCAGTGTATGACATTCGTGAGGCATATGAGGATGCTGTAGACGATGAGTATTACCACTATAAGCTGGGAACCTCTATTACCACGGTGAATCCGGCGCTTTATCTGGTGGAATCAACCACAGAGAATGACACTCTGGAGCTTTACAATTACGAAATAATGGATATTTCAGTTCCGTTAGAGGTCTGCCTGGCGGCAGTTGAGAATCCTCTTCAGGCAAGCGAAAAAAATAAAAATATACGCAAAGCTTCTTTAGATGCACCGGATTATACAATTACAAACGGTGGTAAATATAAGACAAAAGTCTCCGTAGTGGCTTTTCGAAATGATAATCATACGGCGGGGATTACCTGGGATCAGATGATACTGGTAGGCGATGAAACAGAACTGACAGGAGCCGATTTGGATAAGAAACTTTATCTGGCAGTAGCGGGAGCCGATCAGGAAAGCAGCAACGGATTTGCCGGACTTTCGGAATCCGCCCTGTCAAAAGCCAATACCACACCTATCCTATTCGGAGAATTAGAAGCAGGAGCCTCGGGGAAATTTACTTTTAAAGGAACAGCCGATACGGCATTTTTTGAAAAATATAATGATACCTTATTTGGAACCTCTTATGAGGAACCGGATACTTATGTAAAAGAAAATGCCAGGGCGAAATACCAGATGATTTATAAATTTGAAATAGTCCGCTGACAGAAAAGGAGTAATTAATGGAAAAGAAAGAGAGAAAGGTCAAAAAATGGACCGTTCTGCTGCTGCTCCTTCTTCTGGCGGCAGCAGCTGTGGCAGGGTACTTCCTGCTGAATAGGAATAAGATGGATGATACCAGTAAATATTGGTTTGACAAGATGGCAAAGGACGGCACTCTGGAGGGGAAAACTCCTACAGAGCTGCAGGGTATGCTGGACGGCATTGTACAAGAAGGGATGTTCAATGTTTCCATGAACGTGGAACCGGTGTTTAAAGATGGTAACAGTGAAGGCAACCTGGGGATTGAAAATATAAAAGAGAACAGATATTACTGCCGTGTAACGCTTACTCTGGATAAAGACCAGACAGTTCTTTATCAAAGTGACGGCTTAAAACCGGGTCAATACATAGACAAAATAAAACTGGATCAGGTTCTGGAAGCAGGGGAGTATGACTGCACAGCAGTCGTAACTGCAACCGACCCGGAAAGCCTGGAGGATATCGGCCAGGTGAATGTCAAAGTCAGGATGAAGATCCTGAACTGACGAACAATCGATTTAAAGGGGTTTGCCATTTACCCTTTTAATATATATTAAAAAGTAAAACATACCATTGGAGGAAATTATAATGAGAAGAAAAAACACAGCAAAGAAAGTATTAGGAACCTTAACAGCAGCAGCACTCTGCATGTCAATGACAATTCCGGCTATGGCAGCTACCACCAATTCAGGCGGTGAAGTTGTAACAGTACCAGGCGGCACCGATGTATATGCCGGTGTTGTAGTAGATGATGAGACAAATGCAGATGCACGTATTCGTGTAACCGTACCTACCGTTTTTGCGTTTGTAGTAAATGGAACTTTGGATCCATTGAAATCGAATAATCCGCTGTCATCTGCAGATGGTACCATTTTACTGCCAAACGTAAAGGTAAATGTATTGGACCCTACTTCAAATAACAGTGATTATGAAATTGCAGTAGAACAGGACAGTACCATGACCTTTACCAACTATTCTACTAAAGAAAAAACGGGTGGCGGACGTGAAGGTATTCCGGTAAATCTCACAGGATCCATTGAAAATAAGGGATCCGATAAAGACCGTAACTACTGGAAGCACAGTGCAAACGCACAGGGATTCAAAGAATTTACCCTTAGTCTGGAAAGCCAGAAATTCAATAAGGCAGCTGGAGCAAATACTTTCGAGATGGCTAATGCCGTAGTACTGGCTGCTCCAGATGTATCCGATGCAGCAAATGTAGATACTACAACAAAGCTTGCTAAGACCGGCGCAGCAAAAGACCTGGCATTTGATGTACAGGTTGGCGGAAAACGTGGGGATTACAAACAGATTGAACAGTCTGCAAAAGTAGGTACCATCGTTTGGACAGTAGGATACCAGGTTGACAATACAACAAATAATATCCCCACTGCTCCAGGTAATGAATTCTTACAATAATTCAATTAAATCAAAAAATTAAATATAATAACAATTAAAATAATTTAAAACATTAAAATGGCATCATACCGGGGGATACCAATAAGCATATTTGGGCACAGCCCACTACGGAGTTATCCGTAACATGCGTTGGAGTCCCCGGGAATGGAAAAAGTTTGTTGCAGGCAAATCTAAAACAAAGCCTGTCTATAAGGTGCACAGCTTTCAGGAAGCATTTTTACTACATGCGCTGAGGTTTTTCTGCAAAAGATTTTTTCCATAAAAATACATTGGAAAGAAGGGAAGAAAAAATGAAGATAAATAGGAAATGGACTTTTGCCATGGGAATTTGCATAGCTGCCATTTTTATGGCGGAAAACGCCATAAGTATTCAGGCGGCTGACCCCGGTCCCAGCCAGGATGTGTGGCTGGATGTGGCAAAAAAAGATTATAGACCCAGAATATCCGTTACGGTTCCAACAACTTTTGCATTTGTTGTAAATGGAACTCTGGATGCAGGGAACAGGGTAAAAATCTCTGTGGACAATGGCACACTGCTGCTGCCCAATGTGGTAGTGAATGTACTGGATCATGACAACACGGCAAGTGATTATGAAATAGGGGTTGTAGGTGACTCCACACTCCGGGTAAAAAATTATTCCACTCAGACTGCGGATCAGGACGCAGACGGCAATGACAATTATGATCCCGCAGTCCGTCAGGGAAAAGCGGTCAGCCTAAATGCTTTTATGGAAGGTGTGGACAGTCCGGGAGAAGAGCGGGGATTTTGGAAAGCGGCGGCGGAAGATGAGAAGCTGACCACGGATGAAAGTAACTTCAAAAATTTTCGTATAAATCTGGCAGATGAGAACAGTACCTATGTATTTGACAGCAAGGACACAGTTGATAAAAGCATCTGGCTTGATCATGAGATATCTCTCCAGGCACCTCCCAGCAGTGGGGGATACACACCATCCGGAACAGCAAATAATCCCTATGAAAAGGAATTGAAGCTGGGAGTGGAGATAGGAGGATACCGTGGGCAGTATTCACAGATTGAGGAGTCGGTCAAAGCCGGCAAGATAATCTGGCAGATCAATGCAGATTAGGCGAACAGATTCAGAAAGGAAAATATCAGATATGGAACAAAAGAAAAAGGGCAAAAAGTGGCTTATAGTGTTGGCTCTGGTCTTAATTCTGGGAGGTATAGCAGGAGGTTTCTATTATCAATCCCAGAATTCTCAGGGCAAGGACAGGCTTACAAGAGATGAAGATGCCTTAGGAGGTATTCTTCCGGGGAAAAGCCCTTCGGAGATGGCAGAATTACTTAGCCAAAAGGTGGAAGAAGGAATGGTAGATATCGGGATTGCAGCAGAACCTGTATTTGAAGAAGGAGGTAAAAAAGGAAAGCTGGGAATAGAAAATGTTCCGGGAAACCGTTACTCTCTTCAGATTGATCTGGTTTTAGATGATACGGGAGAAACCATTTATCAATCGGGACTGATAGATCCTGGTTATTACATAGAATATGTGGAGCTGAACAAGACGTTAAAAAGCGGAGAATATCATGCCACTGCAGTATTCACCACATACGCGCTGGATGAAACAGAGGATGAAATAGCAAAAACAAAGGTAAATGTTCTGCTTCGGATCAAAGATGGAAAAGTTTATTCATGATGAGAATCAAGCAGGCGTGGATAAATAAGTTATTATTAGCAGCTTCCGCTATATGTATGCTGGCAGGAGGATTCTATACCGGACTTGGTATCTATACTGCCTGGAATCCTTCGGAACTTCCGCTGGCCAGGGACAATAAGGCCAGAGAAAGAGAAAATGACAATCGAGAAGAACGAAACATGTTATTGGCAGATGCCATGGAGTATATAAATATAGAATCTGTCATCTATTTTCAAAGTACGGAGGATAAAGGAACAATTCGTTTCGCCAATGACAGCCGGAACAGATTCTGCATCAGTGGAAGTATATATTCCGATCAGGATGGCAGTGTACTTTATGAATCAGATGGGATAGATCCCGGATTTTACATAGATTCCATATATCTGGATAAAAAACTGGAACCGGGTTTATACCCCTGTACCGTGCTGATCCAGTTCTATCAGCCGGAAGATGACAGATATATCGGAGAAACAGCCAGAAAAGTAGTGGTGATAATAGAGAGATGAGGTGGTTATGAAGTGCACGTATTATTAAAAAAAACACGCTGTCTTACGATTTTAATGCTGACGGGTTTTATAGCATGGTGTTGTTGCAGCAGCGGTGTAACTGCAAAATCAGGAACTTCAGGAGAAGTAAGGCCAACTGAGTCCTATACGCCGGGGAAAAGCAGTACGGATATATCGGCGGGAGTAGTTGTTGATTATATGGGAAAACTTCAATTTATAGTAAAGGATGAAGAAACAGCAAAGCCCATTGAGGGCGCTTCAGTAGAATTGTATGTTCCACAGCTGGACAGATATGTATTGTTTGGACAAAGTGGTGCAGACGGTATATATCAATTGGATGTGGCATATGGAACAGGAACGGATGGGCAAAAGCAATATGTTCAGGGGGAAAGCGAATCCCAGGCAAAAGGTAAAATTGCAGAATTCGAAAACAACCAGATACGATGGAAAGTTTATAAGAAAGATTATCTGCCGTATCCTGCCGAAGGCGAGGTGCTTCTAGATGCAATTACCCTGCCTTATGAAATAGAGGTCAGTCTGTACCGGGAACCAAGGGAAACGGATGAAACCCAGGCTACGGAAGAACCTGATGATACAGAGGGAACTGAACCGATAGAAACAGAAACGACTACAACAAACAAAACTCCTGCTACAAATCCGCCAGGTAATCAAAATCCGCCCAACAGCGGACAGATACCCAAAACCGGAGTGGAACAGGCACTTGGATTTGGATTGATAGGACTGGGATTTTGTGTATCTGCCGCAATATTAATCATACTTTACCTATATAGAAAGAAGGAAAATGAAAAGAAATAAAGTGCGGGGAATTATTCTGACAGTCTGTCTTGTGATTCTGTTAGGAGGTGCCGTATATTTTGGAGTGGGAATCTACAGAGATGCAGCACCCCTCATTGCATCGGAAGGCTATTACAAAGACCTTCGGGAAGATGTTTATATCCGAAAAGAACCCGGTCAGATACCGATACCGGATCTGGACAAACTGAACAGTCTGAATCGGGATGCAGCTGCCTGGTTGATAAGCCCGGGGACTACAATTGACTATCCGGTGGTGCAGGGGGAGGACAATGATTATTATCTTCACCATCTGTCTGACGGAACACCAAACGAAATAGGCGCTATCTTTTTAGACTATCGGAACAACCCGGATTTCTCCGATGAGATTTCGATCATATACGGGCATCATATCACAATGGGCAGAATGTTTTCTACATTGTCTTCGTATAAAGAACAGCGTTACTATGATGAACATCCACGGATGATGCTGTATGTCAGGGACAAGACTTATGAAGTGGAACTGTTTGCGGGAAATATACTGAGTGGAAGCGAGGGTTTTCCATTGAACTTTAAGACAGGGAAAAAGAAAAAAGAATGGATTCAGGATATCATTGAAAAGTCCACTTTTTCCAGCGGAATAATCCCCAAAAAGCAAGACAGAATTTTAGTTTTGTGTACCTGTTCGTATGAATTTTCCAATGCCCGGTATGCGGTGTTTGGGAGAGTAACGGAAGCGAGATGATGTGTTCAAACACGCTTCAGAGAGTTTTTGAAAATTATAATACAGGAGATGAAGTTTGAAAGAAAAACGCTTTCAAACTACTAATTAAGGAATAGCACAAGCCAGCTTGCGCTATTCAGGAGGTATAAGTATGAAGAAACGGGTGTTATTTATAATTTGCGCCGTAATGGCAATGACAGCCCTGCAAGGCTGCAGCAGCAGTAACAATTATGTTACCAAAAGTGCGGATATATCAGAAACGTTTCCGATTGAGGCAAAAGATGCAGGGGAGAATCCCCAAAGGGCAGAAAGTAATGGACCCTACGCTATTTTCCACACCTCGGCGGGAGATATAACCGCAATACTTTATCCGGAACAGGCTCCCGAAATGACAGCATATTTTATAAATCTGGTTGAACAGGGGTACTACAACGGCAGCCCATTTGACTATATTGATAAAGATAATACGATTCAGGCAGGAGCAATCGGAACGGATGGAGAGCTGCCCGCTGCGGATAAATCACCTGCGAATGAATATGATGACGGACTTCACCATTTTCCAGGTGCGCTGGCAATGTCGGGGGGTAAAACAGATGCAGAAAGAAGTAAATTTTATTTTATAGTAAACAAGGATATTCCGGAAGACCAGAAGCTGGTGTCCGCAAATATGTATATGAATGAACTGATTCAGGATGGCAGCCTGGAATTAAATGAGAGAAATAAAAAGAGTAAAATGAGTGAAGATGAAATTCAGGAATACGAAGACAAGCTGAACCAGAGAATACAATCAATCGGTACCGATGGGGTACCGGAAAAAATACAGCAAAGGTATCAGACTGCAATTGATACTTATATGAAGATTGGCGGAGCCTATTATCTGGATTATAAGAGTACGGTTTTCGGACAGATAGTCAAAGGCCTGAATGTGGCAGAAAATCTTTCCAGAGTTCATGTAGATGCGGTAAAAAAGCCCAAGAAAGAACTGGTAATCAACAGCATTGAGATAAAAGATAAGCTGTAGTAAAGGAGGTGCCGGAACATGCAGAGTGTACAAAAGCGGATGGGAGTTCGCAGGTGGAAAAAGGGGGTGCTTTGGGGCGGATTGTGTATATTATTGTGCGCAGCAGGAGGACTACATATATATGAAGGTTATAAACTGGATCAGAATGCAAAGACAGGAACGCCCATAATGGAGGAACTGCAAGAGAAAGCGGATGCCGAAAATTTCAGGTTTCAGATATTGGCGCATCCACAATTTGAAAGTGCTGATGCTAAAGGTGAAATTATGATTGCGAATCCGGTGGAAAATCCTTATAAGATGACTGTAAAAATAACTCTGGATGAGTCTGATAAAGAGGTATATGCATCCGGAATTTTAAGTCCGGGAGATAGAATCCGCTATGCTGAATTAACAGACCATCTGGAAAAGGGAGATTACCCGGCAACCGCTGTCTTTTCTGTACTGGACCAGGAGACGGAAGAGGTGGTTGGGGCAGTAAAAGCAGGTTTGGTCATTACTGTAAAGAGTTGAGCAGTTAAATAGAAAAAAGAGAAAAGAGATGACAGATATGGAAAAAAATGAAAGCAGGAAACCATTGATATATTCTCTCGATGTTTTGGGAGATGTGCAGACAGGAAGAAGAAACCTTGGGCCTGAGATGCCTGTAATTGTCTATCGCTTATTTATGTATAGTATGAGAGACACGCTGGAACAGCAATATGGATTGGAAAAAACGGTTCAGATACTTAGGGATTGCGGCAAAAAAGCTGGTATGGAATTTGCTGAAAAAGTCCTGGATTTAACATTGGATATGGATGCCTTTTTAATCCATCTTCAAAAAATTCTTTCTGATTTTAAAATCGGAATTTTAAGAATAGAATCCTTTGATGATAAAGAACGCAAAGCGGTATTTACGATCAGTGAAGATGTGGACTGTTCCGGTCTTCCAATACTGGGGATGGCAGTCTGCAACTATGATGAAGGATTCCTGGATGGTATTCTGAAAAAATATACAGGAAATTCTTATAAAGTAACAGAAATTGACTGCTGGGCGAAGGGTGACCGTGTCTGCAGATTCGAAGCTGTGGAAGACGGCAATTAAGATCAGGAAAACAGGTGACGATTATGGATAAAAATATAGAACGGATGCAGAAATATGTAAACCATGTTCTTTATGACCATCCCGCGGCTTATCTGGATCCGCAACAGTTGGATCCACCGTATAGGGAATTTTCGGAATCACTGCTATTTTTAGGGAAATCAATTATGGATATGTACGAATACATATGTGAGATGTCAGATGGGGTGCTGGACAGGCAGATGGAGAGACAAAATCCGCTTCTTGGCCCACTGAAGGATTTACAATCGAAACTGAGCCATATAACATGGCAGACCAAGCAGGTGGCAAAGGGGAATTTTGATATCCAGATCCAGTACCTGGGAGAGTTTTCAGATGCATTTAAGATGATGGTGGATCAGCTGAGAAAACGTGCTGAGATAGCAAAACGAAATGCAGAGATGGAGAAGCAGATTCTGGAAACAGAAAAACAGCTTCTGGAACATGAGATGGAAAACCAGGTAAGGCACTATAAGTCAATTGTGAACATGAATCAGGAAATACGTGCTTACCAGCACGACATTAAAAATCATCTACTATGCCTGGGAAGTCTGTTGGAGGATGGGAACACGGAAAAGGCCAAAGAATACCTGAAGGGAATTTCTAAACAGGTTTACCACAAAGAAAAGATTGTTCGTACGGATAATTACATTCTGGATGCCCTTATATCTGAAAAAGCCCAGATTGCAAAAGAAAAAAATATCCGGTTAACAATAGATTTAAATCTGAAAAAAGAACTGAATATTCAGCCGGCTGACTGGTGTGCAATCTTTGGAAATGCTCTGGATAATGCCATAGAAGCATGTGAAAAGGTAGAAGAAGGAAAAAGATTTATCCATGTAGTCGCAAGCAGCGCTGGTAGTCTGTTGAAAATAAAAATTGAAAATGCAATGCAGGGAACACTTGATACAAATGGAAAAGTCTTAGAAACTACTAAAAAAAGAAAAGAGTATCATGGATTTGGGCTGAAAAATATAGAGAAGACAGTACAGCGTTATGATGGCATCATGGAACTTACTACAGAAAAAGGAATATTTATTATGCAGATTCTGCTTTGCGATATTATGAGCAGGGCTGTTTAAATATTAAATATGGACAGGGAGTGATATTATGGTAAATATTTGTTTATGCGATGATAATACCGTAATTTTAGAAAAATACGAAGCATGTTTGAAGAAATCTGCTGAAAAATATAATCTTGATATTTATATTAAGATATTTACCAGCGGTGAAGAAGTAATCGATTATTTTGAAATGTTTACAGAAAGCCATATAGATATTATTTTTATGGATATTATAATGGACAGAATGAATGGTGTGGAAACGTCCAGAATGCTGAGGGATAAAGGATATAAAGGGGAAATTATTTACCTCACATCCAGCAGGGAATTTGCAGTAGATGCATATGATACTTTTCCATTTTATTATCTAATGAAAAGCGAATACCAGAAAAAACTGGAAGAAGTTTTTCTGCAGGCAATGAGCCGTAAAAAGGAAAAGATCAAAGATGGAATATTATGCAAAAAAGGCAGTGTAATGAAGAGAATCCAACTGGATGATATTCAGTTTATGGAGGTCTATGGCAGAAATATTATCATTCATATGCAAAAAGATGTGTTTGAATTTATAGCAAATATGGAAATAATAGAAGACAAGATCAGAAACAAAGGATTTTTGAGAACCAGCAGATCTTATATCGTCAATCTGAAGTATGTGAAAAATATAATGAAGAATAAACTGGAAATGTATTCCGGGGATATGGTCCCGCTAAGTACGAAAAACAGTATGGCAGTAAAGAAGGAAATCTTACAGATGAATCCGGACAGCTGGAATTGAGTACTTCCAAAAAAGAAACAGAAAGCAGGACGGTGACCATGAACAATATGTCAGATTCCGGATCCCTTTCGGATGGTAAGACACTTTATATTTTATTATGCAATGCTTCCTTGTATCTGCTGCAGGTCTATGAAAGCCTGATTCGCTATATAGCACAAAAGTATGGATATCAAACAAGCTTTCTATTGTACGAAAATGGAAAAGAAGCAGTTTTCTGTAAAGATGACTGGACACATGAATTAGATATTATCGTGATTGGCTGGGAACTGGGCAGGATGAAAGGGATTGAAATTGCCAGGGCATTTCGTGAAGATCATACACAGACCCAGATATTATTCCTGGGCAACCAGACAGAAGATATTATAGAATCCTATGAAGTGAATCCATTTTACTATTTTATAGAGAATGAAGTTACCCATAAAAAGTTTGAATTAGTTATGAAAAAATGTTTTCGGGAGATTGTGAGAAATAAGAGGAACTCCCTGCAGTTTATCAGTAATGGAAAAATACAGCGGATACCATTCGAACTAATCGTCTATTTGAAAGTAGACCACCGTATGATCAGCATAACATGCAGGGATAAGAAAGAGATTCTTTTTTATGACAGTTTGAAAAATATAGAAGAGAAAATAAAGGATGACACATTTATGAGGACACACAGAGGTTATATTGTGAATCTGAAATATGTGGATTATTTAGATAAAAATGAATTGTTTTTAAACACCGGAGAATCGATTCCTATTGCCCGAAAGTATAAACAGGAACTTGTAGAACGCATGATGGATCAGGAAAAGAATATCCTGATCTGATCGTCACAATAGAAAGCTTTACGGCAGGCTTTCTGTTTTGAAATGAGCGGTAAAGGAGGGAAACGCATGCAAACAATCACAACAAATACGATGCAGAAAATTATATTAAGATTATATCAGAATTTGCCAAGAGAGGTCTATATTCATCAGAGTTTTACGGCAAGAAATGCCTGCAGGCTATTTAAAAAAGCCTGTGAAGAACAGCTTTATCCGGATGAAACAGCCCAGGTTCGTTTAGAGGGGATCAGGCTGGGTGCTCTTTATCATGATGCCGGCAAAATTCTGATACCAAAAGAAGTACTCTGCAAAAAAGATCTGCTTTCGGAAAAAGAACGGTCCATGATTTACTGGCACGCTCTTTATGGAGGAGATATAGCAGTCAGTCTCTTAAAGGAATCACACCTGAAATATCTGCAGACAGTATGGGCAATGGCGGAGTACCATCATGAACGATGGGACGGTATGGGTTATCCCAAGGGCTTGAAAGGAAAGGACATTCCGATTGCAGCGAGAATATGTGCCATAGCGGACAGTTACGATGCCATGGTCAGCTGCCGGCCTTATAACAAAGATATTTCCAAAGAATATGCCTGCCATGAAATAGAGAATAATGCGGGGAGCCAGTTCGATCCTCTTCTGGCGGAGTTATTTTTATCTTACCAGAAAGAAAAGGCTGCTGTTTTATGCATATAAGTAAAAGAAACCCTTTATCTGTTGTTGAATATGACACAGATTGAAGGGTTATTTTATGTCAAAAAGTACTTTTACACAAAAACAGGGGGTTTGAGATTTGCAAATTCATAAATATATGATAATATGGTAACAGTTGACGGGGCCAATTATTAATGATCATACAGCAATATAAAATAACAGTGCAAAGGGCAGGTACCATTTACAAATGAAAGACCATCAAAAAGAAAAAAGTAAAAAAAGACTGGAGTTAAATCTCAAGATGAGGGTGAAAATTTTGATTCTGTGCCTGGGATTGACATTGTTTGCACTTATTTTACAGACGATCCTGTTTGAAAATTCTTCATCCGGTCTGATCTATAACCAGGCGAAAGCGGAAAGTTTTGCTTCTCTTCAAAACATGCAAAATGAAATTTACATATTTGTTAAAAACATGGAAAGCAACATGATCGAGATTTACAGTGAAAAGGATCTGATCCAGGGGCTGAAAAATAAAGAAAAAATCGAGAAACTGAGAACCGATTATTATCGATTGGCTTACAATTTTGGTACCAGCCATTTTGCCACTACAGACGGTGTGGTGGCGATGTATCTATATAATCCCCGGCATGAAATTATCAGCACATATCGGAGGGCGGTTACACCAAAGCATAACTACCAGACAGATATTTATAAAGATTCGGAGAATCAGAATGCGAACGCAGTGAAAGATTACGTGGAGTCCGATGATACAACGATGCTGATCTCCAGTTATTATAACCAATACCGGGAAACGGATATCATCCGGTTAGTTCTGAAGATTTATAATAACAGCAATTTAAATGATGTAATCGGATATGCGGTCTGTGATATTGACAGCAAAGTAATCCGTTCCATCATGGAAAAGTACAGTACGGATAAAACCATGTTCATGTGGCTGCAGCCATCCGGAGACAGACCGGCTGTGAGTATTGGAAGCCTGGAAGGCAAGGATGTGGATTATTACAAGGAGATCAGTTCCAAGATACAGACTGCCCCATCCGGAGACGTAGCTAAATTATTAACTACATCCAAGCGGGTATTTTTCCAGGTACCCCAGAAGAAATATAATATGGATGCATATTCTCTGATGCCCAGGTCACTGCTGGTGCAGAATCAGAGGGCACTTACTAAGAATCTGATTTTTATTGCATTGATTATGATTTTAGCTGCTGCCATATTGACGATTCTGGTTTCCCGTGGACTGACAAAACCGCTGGATAAGCTGATGCAGACCATTGAACGGATAAAAGGTGGAGAAACCCATTTGCGGGTGGATATACAGAACAGAGATGAGGTGGGGATTCTGGGACAGAGTTTTAACGAAATGCTGGATCAGATGGAAGTGCTGATCAGCCAGGAGTATGAGACGAAGCTGCTGTTAAACAGGGCGGAATACAAGGCACTTCAGGCACAGATCAATCCGCATTTTCTGTACAATACCCTGGATACCATGAGCAGTATTGCGCAGATTCAGAATTGTCCCGAAGTCAGCGGACTCAGCCAGTCCCTGTCAAATATCTTCCGGTACAGTCTGGATATGAAGAATCCCTTTTCTACAGTGGCAAAAGAGATTGTGCATTTGAAAAATTACATATATGTTATGAATGTGAGGATGCGGGATAATGTGAAGTACAGCTTTGATATAGATGAAACTGTGCTGCAGGATACAGTTCCCAGGATTTCCATACAGCCATTGGTGGAGAATGCTTTAAACCATGGACTGCGCAATACCAGGGGGGAGAAAGCGGTTATAGTCTGCGCTCAGGTTCGGGAGGGAAATTTGTGGATCAGTGTCCAGGACAACGGCGTAGGGATGGATGCCGCAAAAGTAAATGAGATTCTGGAGAAGAATGATATTAACCTGGTGGAAAAAGGAAGTTCCATCGGATTAAATAATATTAATGCCCGTATGAAAATGCTGTACGGTAAGGAATATGGAATCCATGTGGAAAGTGAGGTGGGAAAAGGAACCAGAATATATCTGAAAATACCAAGAGTAAAAATGGAGGAGGTCAGTTCATGGATGCAGCAGCCTATAAAGTCCTGATTGCAGATGATGAGTATTGGACAAGGGAGAAAATAAGGAATATGATAAGTTGGGAGAAATATTCCTTAGAGTTTATGGAACCGGCAGTAGATGGGGAAGATGTGTTAAATAAGATCCAACTGGAAGAGCCGGATATACTGATAACCGATATAAACATGCCTTTTATCAATGGAGTAGAGCTTCTGTCTATTATAAAAGACAAATACCCTGACATTATTACCTTCGTCATAAGTGGGTATGATGATTTTCAATATGTTAAGGATACATTCATGTCCGGGGCAATTAACTATCTGGTAAAGCCTGTAACCAAAATCGATCTGGTAAATGCGCTGTCTAAGGCGCTTGAAATTATCAGCACCCGCAGGTGTGCAAAGCAGGAGGAAGAAGAGCGGCAGATGAAGCTTCTAAAAGCGGCATCTCTGATTCAGGACCGTGAATTCAGCCTTTTGGTGGAGCGGGAGGATACGCCATTTACCCCAACCATTACCATGAACAGCGAAATAAATTTTGCAGGCGCAAGCCTGATGCTGATTAAGATACATAACCTAAATGAGTTGACTAAGAAGTATCAATATGATATGAATAAGCTTTCCTATCATGTGAAAAAGGAAATAAAGAATATTGTTTCCAAAGAGAGTTCTATGGTATTTAACCATATTTTCCGCTCCAATGAATTTATTGTAGTTTCCGAAATTGAAAATGAAGAATTAAAAAAGGCAGCTGAAAAGCTTGTCATTTACCTTACACCAAAAGCCCATTCGCCTGTGACCGTTTGCATCAGCGAGCACAGTTATACTATGGACAGCATACATATGGCGTATGTTCAGACAGTGGCGCTGTTTATGACCAGGATTTATGAAAATAGAAATGAAATACTGATTGCCGGCAGAAGAACGGAAAACCAGAAAAAGGTACATAACCAGTTCAGCAGTGAGTATGAAAAACAGATTAAGAGCCTCTTGCAAAGCGGAAATAAGACAGCACTAAAACAATTGATTTTTGATACTATTGGATTGCGAAGATGCCAGCAAGAGAAATGGGAGTATCTGGAAGTAAAGCAGACAGTCAAGAAAATCCTTAATATTTTTATGGATTACACCGCAGATCAGGGGAATCCTAAAAAACTGGCGGATATGGAAAATATGACTGATGTGGCAGATAAGCTGATCGAACTTCTGGATGCAGATGTGCTGTGCGAGATGCTTTGTGATATTATAGAATTTACCGTTACCAATCAGGGGGAAATTGCAACAGAGTCTATACGAGGCGTAGTAAAACAGGCAGTACAGTATATAGACAGTCATTACTTCGAAGAATTATGCCTTTCCTCCCTCGCTCAGAAGTATAATGTAGAGAGTTCTTATTTTTCCAAGATGTTCCGGCAGGAAACAGGGGAAAATCTCATGGTCTATATCACACGTCTGAGAGTGGAAAAGGCAAAAGAATTTATGGCTAATAAAGAAGTAAGCCTTACCGAAATCGCTTTTATGGTTGGATACGATGATTATACTTATTTCAGCCGTGTGTTCCGGAAAGTGGAGGGGAAAAGTCCCAGAGATTACAGAACGGGTGTTACCGGGCAGAGGGAAATATGAGAGGATACAGCCCGCGCTCAAACAACGCACGCACAAACAACCCAACCGCAATCTATGGTGCACTGTTAGGGGAAAGTAATTTAATATTACGAGCTGTTAAGCTTATACTATGCCTGGCTGCCCTTACATTTCTTGCAGGATGCAGCCAGGCAGAATTGCCGGTATACCAACAGAATGAAGAGGGGATTTTGTTGACGGTTCTGGCTGGACAATCTACTTCCGATGCCGGTATAGAAGATATGATAGATGAAGTTCTTGCCGAGGAGTTTCCAAATGTTAAACTCCAGTGGGAGTGTGTGGATTGGGGTGAGAAATTCAATTCCCAAATGCAGGGCAGGTTTGCTGCGGGAGACATTCCGGATATAATGATTGGAAAAGCCCAGGACGTGCAGGCTTATGCCCACACTGGCAATCTGGCTGTGCTGCAGGGGGATTATAAAGATAAAATCCGGGATGAAGCGCTGAAAGCAGTGACCGTTGATGGAGCGATCTATGGAATGCCATATAATGCCTGGTATCAGGGAGTAATTTATAACAAAGAAATATTCAGAAAGTATAACCTGAAAGTACCGGCAACGCAGAAAGAACTGAAACACATTATTAAAGTGTTAAAAGAAAATGAAGTTACGCCTTTTGCCAGCCATTTCCGGGAGAGCTGGAAAGTCGGGAATATGACTATGCAGTTTTTTATGAATGAAATATTCAGCAGTAACCCTGACTGGGGTGACCAGTTTCGTCAGGGTAAGGTAAACTTCGGGGACAGTCCGATAATCAGGAGCTGCCTTTCTTATAACAAAATGATACTGGATGCCAGCTGGCAGGACGCGCTTTTGATCGATCAGTTTGAAAGTGACAGCCGTTTTACAGATGGGCAGGCTGCCATGTATCTGACCGGATCCTGGTCCATGCAGTTTACCAGCCAGTATAATGAGAACATGGAGCTTGGTATCTTTCCGTTTCCAAATGAGAACGGAGATGCAAGGCTCATCAGGGAAACCAATATGACCTTTATGAAAAGCGCCAAGACAAAGCATAGTGAACTGATCACAGATATTTTCCATACCTTGCTCACAAGCGAAAAACTGGAACGGGAAATTCTGGATTTTACCCAGACAGCATCAGTAGTAAAAGGAATAGAGCCAGCCAGCCGCAGCAAAATACAGGATGACATAGACACATATGAGAAAAATGGTCAGGTCGTAGAAGTGAGCCTGGGCAACTCTCAGTTTGTCTGGTCCTTCCAGAATGATCTGGCGGCTCAGCAGCTTTTATGGCTACAGGGCGAGATAACCCTGGATGAAGTGCTGGCATATGCAGATCGGGAGCGGGAAGAGAGTGCGTATTGAATTTAGCTTAAAATATTAATTAAATTATATGTTATATTATAGGTTAGATTATGGGGTGGATTATAGGTTGGATTATAGGTTAAAAGGTAGCTTAAATTAGAATCAGATGTCTCCTTTTCAGATTGATTAGAGAATGGTATAATGTTTATAATTAATAAAATAGTGCAACATATGTTAAGAAGAATATGATATTTATAAAAAAGTCATAATGACTGTAAATAAAAATGACTGTAAATAAAAATGCTAGATAGAAATGAGGTGGGTATTTGGAACTTAAAAAATTACCGGTTGGAATTGATGACTTTAAAAAAATGATTTCACAGGAATATTATTATGTAGATAAAACTTTGCTTATTAAAGAACTTATAGACTTAAAAGGTGAAGTAAACTTATTCACAAGGCCAAGAAGATTCGGTAAAACCCTGAATATGAGCATGTTACAATATTTCTTGGAAATATCGGAAGAAAATAATAAAGAAATATTTTCTGATTTAAAAATCGCCCGCGCCGGTGAACAATACATGAAATATCAAGGAAAGTATCCCGTTATTAATCTTACATTAAAGGGAGCAAAACAAGCAAACTTTGAGTATGCTATTTTGAGCATTAAGAGAGCGATTTCAAGTGAATTTCAAAGGCACAGAAAAGAAGTACTCAAATATGAAGCAGAAAAAGACCGTGTTCTGAAGATTTTAGACGCAGAAGGTGATGCAGGTGTTTATCTGGATTCCATACAGCTTTTATCCAAGTGTCTGTATGAGTATTACCAGACGCCGGTAATCATACTGATCGATGAATATGATGTTCCATTGGAAAATGCATATTTCAGAGGATTTTACGACGAAATGGTTTCTTTTGTTCGATCCTTATTTGAATCGGCATTAAAAACTAATAAATATCTGGAATTTGCCGTAATGACGGGCTGTCTCCGCATTTCAAAAGAAAGCATTTTTACAGGCTTAAATAATCTGGAAATCATTTCTATACTAAGTGTGCATTACTCAGAGCATTTTGGTTTTACAGAAGAAGAGATTGATGATATGTTAAAGTACTACGGTTTGGAAGAAAAGAAGGAAGTGATAAAAGACTGGTATGACGGTTACCTGTTTGGAAACACAGAAGTATATAATCCCTGGAGTATCGTGCGTTATGTAAAGGACAGCTATTATGGATCGCATGGATTTCCCATTTCCTACTGGGGAACAACCAGCTCCAATTCAATAGTCCGTACAATGGTAGAAAAGGCAAATGATCTCCAGACAAAGAGCGATCTGGAGATGTTAATGCAGGGAGAAGAAATAGAGAAGCCCGTACATGAAGACGTCACTTATGATGAAATTTACAACAGTATGGATAACCTCTGGAATTTTATGTTTTTTACAGGTTATCTGAAAAAGGTAAGTGAAAGATTTGACGATAATGGTGATCATTTCATAACATTGAAAATCCCAAATAAAGAAGTAGCTTATATTTTCCGCCATAAGATAATGGGATGGTTTCAGGAAATGATCCAATCCAGAAATTTACAGGATTTATATTTGGCGATTCTCAGCTCAGACGAGGCAGAGGTTGAACAGGAATTAAAACAGCTGTTGAGGGATACAATCAGCTACGAAGATTATAATGAAAATTTTTATCATGGATTTCTGTTAGGATGCCTTTCCGGAATGAGTGACTATTATGTCAAATCAAACAGGGAAAGTGGAGATGGTCGCAGTGATATTATCATACGCCATCCGGATTTTAATGAAAAAGCTGTGATTATAGAATTAAAGTGCACTGCCAATCCAAGGAAAATGGAAGATAAGTGCAAAGAAGCCCTGAATCAGATTGAAGTAAAACATTATGATGATGAATTAATAGAGGAAGGGTATGAGAATATTATGAAATATGGAATTGCATTTTGTAAAAAGAATTGTCTGGTGAGAGTCAAAAAATAGCGTCAAAATTAGGAGGAGGTGAACTTCCATAACTATAAAAAATAGGAAAGGGGAGTGAGCCTGATGACAGTATCCGAAGCATTGACCTTAATGGTTTTATTTGGTACATTTGTTGTAGCATTAATCACTCTTATTGTTCAATTGATAAAATTGAGCAATAAAAAATGATTATCCTCTTCCGTCCCAAAGGTTAGGATAATCATTTCCACCGAGGGCAAACATAAGTTTTACTTATGATACCTGCTATCTACATTATAGCAGTAATTTGCTTGCTTGTAAAGTGGGTTACTGCTATTTAATTTAAAATTATCTTTATATAAACTATATTATAATTAAAATTCATCTCTAATTATCTGTAAACATTACCGGGTCATCCCTTTTTCCAATCAATTCCGTCATCTCCCCCACAAACATCAGCGTCAAACGGTGCATCGCCCGCGTGCAGGCTATGTAAAGCAGGTTTCTGTCATATGCAGTAGCATAGGTTTTCCTGTCTGCCTCGGGAATGATGACTTCATCAAATTCCAGACCTTTTGACATCTGGATAGAGGTGATGGATACTCCATTAATAAAATTAGTACTTTCCGGTGTGATGAGATGAATAGGGCAAGTTGCTGCAAGCTGGTCATAGAGAACTTTTGCTGCCTGATTTGTCTTGGTTATGATTCCAAGAGAGGCATTCCCACGTTTCAGAAACTGTTCAATTTCCATTTGGATTCGTTTGATTTCATTTGAACTGCTGCTGCATGGTATCATCCCAGGGACATCACCGTGGCGTTCCATAGGTTCCAGGGATGTCACATGGTGTATGCGTTTGGCAAAGGTTATAATTTCATAGGTAGACCGGTAACTTTTATTTAGTTCGATTAGTTCGGCATCCTCGTATAAATTTTTCATATCCTCTAAAGAATGCATATGATTTGGGTTTACCGACTGTCCAAAGTCTCCCAGAATCGTTTTCTGACACGGAAACAACTTGTTTATGACAGCATATTGTATGGGCGTGTAATCCTGCATTTCATCAATAACCAGGTGTTTGATTATTTTACTTTCCCGTAAGCCCTCAAATGCTGCGTGGAGATATAAAAAAGGATATACATCTGCCCATTCTAAGGTTTTTTTTCCTGCCAACACAAACATGTCCGGTATTCCCAGATGTTTGTAAAATGCCTGATATAGAGCAAGTGTATTCTTTATCTTCAGCATCGAGTTCAGGCTTTTCAGGATGGAGCTGACTTTTGGCAGGTCATGTTCCATGATATTATCGGTATCAAAGCGGTCATGAATATCTTCGGCGATCATTTTAAGACGTTTTTTGACAGGGATATTTCCATAGGCATTGTACCGGGCTTTTATCCAATGAGCGGCAGCTGTAAAAGGTCCAAAGGTATAGTCGGAGGGCTGGAAGATCCTGTCATGCATCTGTTGGATATACTGGTCCATAAGTCTGACAAACCCAAGGGTTGACTTAAAATGAACTCTTTTCGTCCATCCCGGGTCATTTGCTGCCAGAGGATCTCTGTCGGGTTCAAAGCCGATAACTTTTTCCAGCTGAATTACTGCAATCTCTGCAAAACCGGATTCATAAATTGGTTCCTCCCCAAGCTCCGGCAAGACGCTTGAAATATAATCCCCGAAAACTTTATTAGGAGATAAGATGGTAATATTTTTGGCTGTCAGCCGGCCTTTGAAGCGGTAGAGTAAAAAGGCTATCCGGTGCAGAGCAATGGATGTTTTTCCGGAGCCTGCCACTCCCTGTATGATCAGTGTCCCGGAATTTTCATTTCGGATGATCTGATTTTGTTCTTTCTGTATCGTGGAAATGATGGATTTCATCTTTTCATCGGAGGTGTGGCTGAGCTCCCGCTGTAAGATATTATCCTGAATATTGACGGAGGTTTCGAGGGCGTATTCCATCAAGCCGTTTTTGATTTTGAACTGCCGTTTACGGCTCAAATGTCCCTGGATTCTTCCGGATGGTGCATCGAATCCCGCGGGACCTACTTCATAGTCGTAGAACATGCTGGCAACAGGAGCGCGCCAGTCAAAAACAAGCAGTTTATTTTCATGGCTGAATGTAAATCTTCCTATGTAGTACTTATCTGTTTTTGAGTCTCCTCCAGGGCAGAAGTCTATGCGGGCAAAATAAGGCGATTCTTTCAGCTTTACAATTTTATCCCGTATGCCCACTGCAAATGCGCCAATGTGATCAATTTGTTTTAGTGCAAGTTCGTTCTGGAACATTTCATGGGGATCGATTTCGCCCCTGTTTTCCGCCATGTAGCGTTTGGCATCCATATAGTCCTTGTCAAGCATGTTAACTTTTGAGTCGGCTTCTTGTAAAGCAGCATCCAGTTTGCGGTTGATTTCTGCCAGGTGGGTGACTTCATCCGGAAAAGGAATTTCATTAATTAAATCCTTCTTCATTTCGAACCTCCCCCGGTATGATAAAACGTTGTGTGGGATAGCCGTATTCTACCAATAACTCTGCTTCTGCAAAACCTAATTCCATAATTTCCCTGCGGTGTCCGGTATCTGCTTTATCGCCCTCCCGGTAAGTGGTAATGCTAATGTCTTTTCCCTTAAGCAGTTCGCGCATTACTTTATCCAGGAATGCTCTGGGGATTCCTTTTTTGCGATAAAGAGGATGTGTTCCCATAAAATCAATGCTTCCGTTCTGATAAGAAAAAATCATAATCCCGGTAGCCAATGTTCCGTCTTTTAAAATCAATGCCTGTTTTGTTGCTATGCGGTGTTTTAGTACCTGAATATATTCTTCCTCATTCAGATGGGGAAAACCATCAATCACAAGCCGGACCAGGTCCATCCAGCAGGGAATGTCCTTATCCGATGCGAATGTAACTTCCCACGCCGGTTTTTTATCATTTTGAAGCATGCGATACCTCCCTTTGAATTCAAATTTTAATTGCAGCGGATAAAATTTTTCATTTTCCCGAAATTTGTTAGGAGGCTGTTTGTACATCGCCGTAAAAATATTGGTAAATGCCTGCTGGCTCTCGTAACCTGCAATCAATGCAATTTCCAGAATAGATTTATCAGAGAAGACCAATAACTTCCCTGCTTCTGTTAATTTTCTCCGCTGGATGTAATCGTGTATGGTAATTCCTACAGTGCTGGTGAATGTGCGGTGTAAATAATATTTTGAATAATGGACAGCATTAGCTACCACATCAAGGTCTATCTTTTCGGACAGGTGTGTTTCGATGTAATCAATCGCGGATATAATTTTATCAATGCTTTTATTCTGCATGCGAAGTTCCTCCTTTCTGCTGCTGCAATAATTTAAGATTATACCAAAAATAAAAAGTATATTTTTAATCAATCTTGCTTTTTTGTGTGAGGTTTATCGCAGGATTCCTTTTTAGTGAATGAATGTATATTTTATAAATAACTTAATCTTTATTTTAAAAATGAAGCATAAGGATTGTCAACTGTTTAAATGAAGAAACGCATACATTTTCCCAGACATATCTTTCTTCATAAAATTTTTGCTCTGGTAAATAATGACTGAAAACAATTCCGGCGTTCTGACGGCTAGTAAATGCGTCAGATTCAGTTGGTATAATTTAGCCAGAAGCCTGAATGTGCCAAATCCATTCCACGCAGCCCCCTACGCTTCCTGAATTTGGCACATCCATCCCACAAACGGGACCCCACAGCTGTCAGAAAGTATTTTTCAAACACGTTCTACGCCTGATGGTAACTTTCATTCAATTTTTGCTGCATTTCTAAAACATGCGCTGACAGCCCTGCAATACTCTCCTTTGAATGCTCTTCTGTCCGCTCAATGGATGTTAGCTGTTCTTTTATCGTTTCGATATTTTCTTTCAGGGGTTTGACTATGCTTTCAAACGCCTGTATTAATTCTGTGTCTGTCATGCTGACACCTCCTGTTCCTGTATAGTGTTCCACCTGATTTTCCAAATATTCACAAGAAAGTACAAGTACATTTTTCAATTTTGTCCTACATATTCGTTCTTTCCAGCTGATAAAATAAGGCTATCAAATTGTAAGGAGGAAGAAAATGAAGAGGAAAGCATTAAAAAAACTATTGTCGGCAGTTTTGGCAGCAGCTATGGTTGTAACATCGGGTGTACCCATGGTGCCGTTAACGGCGCAGGCGGCAGGAAATGAAAACAGTCCCACGCTGACGGTGGATATGTCGTCGTCAGGGCGGGCGCTGAAGCATGGGGCAACTGGCTGGCTCTATGGACAGGGAGACAATGAGGTTCCAACATCCAATATGATCACTCCGCTAAAGGCGAACACGGCTGTGCAGAAAGCACCTTACGGCATGCAGCATCCAAATGGTGATGTGCTGGATACGGCAAAGACATTTCTGGATTCCGGCGGTAAGCATATCCAGATCTATGTGCCGGATTATTATGCACTCTGGGGATATGAATTTACCGGAACCGAATACTATATGAAGATTCTGAAAATGCAGGCGCAGGCTTGTATTGACGCGGGAATTCAGGATGAAGCAGTTTATGTATTGTATAATGAACCCTCAGAAAACTGGGTAGGCGAGTACCAGGATGACAAAGGGAACAAAGTAACCGGATGGAACAGCATGTTCTGGTTCTGGAAAGACATGGTTGATGCGCTAAGAGAAGTATACCGGGACAACGGCATTGAAACGGAACCAAAGACAGCGGGTCTGAACCTGGCAGCATATAATAATTCCATTATGGACAGTTATATAAAGTTCTGTGTAGAGCAAAACTGTATGCCGGAGATTATTTCCTGGCATGATTTATCCACCTGGCAGTTTAATAGCTTTGGCAATGAATTTAACCATTACCGCAGTTTAGAAGCAAAGTACCTGACACAGGAAAACCAGGAAAAATACGGCGTGGATATCACTCCCAGGGAAATCGTAATCAATGAATATGCAGACCGCTATGAATGTGCATCACCTGGAAATCTGGTTCGGTGGATTGGGCTGTTTGAAGATTATGATGTAGCGGGATGCCTTCCCTTCTGGCATTTCTCCAATAACCTGAATGGTCTTGCAGCAGATAATAACGAAGGCAGCGGGGCATGGTGGCTGTATAAATGGTATGGAGATATGTCCGGCAGCTATCTGACTGTCAATACAACAAATGCAGAAAAATCAGATTTTTATGGTGCGGCATCCATTGATGAAAACAAAAAAAGTGCAAATGTTATTTTCGGCGGCAAAAGCGGAAATGCCAACATTGTTCTGGATCAATTAGGCACTACCCAGACCTTTGGAGAAGCATCGAAGGTTCATGTAAAAGTGGAAGCTACGGATTACACTGGCTTTCATGGTGTTGCAGATGAGCCCCGAATCATAAAAGAAGGAGCTCTGACTGTAGAAAACGGGAAGGTTACAGTTCCCATGAGCGATATGAATTCTATGAGCGGTTACCGCATTACCGTAACCCAGGCAGGGGATGAAGAAACGGCAGGCCTTCTTGGAAGTACCTGGAAAGCTTTGTATGAGGCAGAAGATGGCAGCCTGGGAGGAAATGCCAAGGTGGGAAATGCAGATCAATTTTATGCCTGCTCCAACAGAAAGAAAGTGGATTACGTAGATACGGCAAGCGACAGCGTCACTTTAAATGTTACCGTTCCAAAAGATGGTTACTATAAATACGATATGGTCTATTGTGCGGCAACAGGAGTAAATACAGGAAATCCCGATAAGAACACACCATATACAGCAATACAGACGCTTACTGTTGACGGGAACGAGCCAATTACCATGGAGCTTCCCAATACCCTTCACTGGTCGATGGGAGGTATGTACAGCACGTATCTGAAACTGACAGCCGGTTCCCACACTCTGAAAATTGCAGGTACAGACAGTCAGGGTAAAGCTACACCCGATTGTGTTTATCTGACTTACGAGGGAACAGAAGAAGAAGATACGGATTATCATACAACTTATGAAGCAGAGCTTGGAGAGTTCAATGAGCTTCTGGGAGCAGCAACAACCCTCACAACAGTCAAAGAAGGCGTGACAGGATATATCACAGGTTTGGGTGACCGCAAAGTTACAGAGGGCGGAGGGGTTCGCTTTAACGTAGTAGTACCGGATAACGGTATGTATACTGTTGCCCTGAATTATAAAGCAGAGCAGGAGGCAGCAGCAAATCTTTATATTGGTAATGACGCTGTGAATCTGGACAATCTCCGTGCTTCCATAGCACTTCCTGCAACGGGAGAGAACTGGTCGAAAGCATATCAGACCGTATTCCTGGAAAGAGGAATTAACATTGTGGATATTGACTGCGATGGAAACGTGAAGCTGGATTACATGAGCGTCAGTCTTGGGAAGGACAGCCAGCCGGTATCCGTAGTGGAAGCTGAATCCGGAGAACTGACAGGAGAAGCATCTGTAGGCGGCAGCCAAAATGTACAGGCATTTGCTTCAGGCAGCGGTTATGTAAGCGGTATAAAAGCAGCAAACAGCGTGGAATTAATCCCGGAAGATGATCCTGATTTTACAATCCTGGGATTGGGACGAGTAAAGGATCTGGGCGAAGATATCGATCAAAACAGTTTAGTCATTCATGTAAACGTGCCGGAAGAAGGTTCCTATAAAATGGCAGTTTACCAATCCAGCGGAGAACTGTTTGGAAAACATGACTACAATGCACAGATGACGGAACGCTATGCATCCTTCTCAGTTAACGGAAGTGAACCGGTTAAAACTGTGTTTAGAAATACCTATAGTGATGAAACATTCCGTGCTCAGGTAGTGGATTTAACCTTAAATGCCGGAGATAATACAATTCGCATTTACAATGACAATTCGAAGGTCGTAACCAACGGGGTATTGAAGAGCGGCAAGTGGGAACACCGCCCGGAAAACATAGATTATGGCGTATTAACGAACTATACCCCGAATTTTGACAAGTTTGAATTCTACAAAGTTACCAGTGATACCGATGTGGAAGAAAGCAGTACTTATAAAGTTATCACCAAGTCCACAGATGGCGGGCAGGTGAAGGCTGACAAAACCAATGTGGAAAAAGGGGAAGCTGTTTTACTGACATTTTCAGCGGATCAGGGATGCTCCCTTACAGAAGCGTTTGCAGGCGGCGTAAGTATCATGGATCAGTTAACGTCTGATGGAGGTATTGTACGAATCCCGGATGTGCAGCAAGATATGGAAGTAGAGGCATATTACGAAGTAAAAGAATATTCGGCGCAGAAGAAACAGGTAGAGTATATATATTCTGTAAATGCAGGAGATGTGGATCCGGCTACCGTCAGCCCGGGAGACAGCTTTGGTGCCAGAAATACAGTAACTGACCAGTTCTATGGGGAAGATCCCGCAAGCGGTTATAGCTGGGGAGTAGTGGATACTTATGTGTATAATGACCGTTATCCTAATTGGCTGACAGGCGCGAAGACATGGCCCTGTGAAAATGATAATGCAACCGATGCATCTCCTAAATCCAAATCATTCCGTTATGCGAAGGATCAGAAAGTGGACGATATAGGAGTGGCTTATCAGTTTGACCTGGATACAGGAGTGACATATGATGTGGAATTAGGGTATTATGTGCCCGGATCCTGGACAAATGCAGGGAATCCCAGAACGATGAAACTGACATTTAATAATGAAGTAATAGAAGATGGATTTACGGCTTCCAACGATTCCAACAATCCCTATGTAATTAAGGCAAAGGCTTCCCCGGATGAAAATGGGCAGCTGGTAATCCAGACATCCTGTGCAGCAAATGCAGTATGGGGACCTGTAATCAGTTACATTAATATTATGAATCAGGTTGATTTTACCGAATTACAGGATGCAGTGGACAAATACAAGGATCTTGAAGAAAATGTCTATACCCAGGATACCTGGGCAGAATTTGCAAAGGCTTATGAATATGG
The DNA here is from genome assembly GCA_018365455.1 of Clostridiales bacterium. Classification (GTDB taxonomy): domain Bacteria; phylum Bacillota; class Clostridia; order Lachnospirales; family Lachnospiraceae; genus Robinsoniella. The sequence goes on along the minus strand of JAGZJZ010000028.1, from coordinate 40,282 downwards.
GGTGGGAATCATTGATTCTGAAGATATCACCATGTCAGATGTGTATGATGCACTCTACGATTTAGAATTAGCAGCTGAAAAATTAGAAAAAGCAGTCCATAAGGATGAACTAAAAAATTTATATGATCAATATAAGAATTATGCAGAGGAGACAGGGCAGGGGATCACATCGGATGCGGATTGGAACGAGTTTTTGATCGCCTGGGAAAATGCAGCATTTATCCTGGAAAGAGACCAGGTGCGTCAGGAGAGTGTGGAAGCAGTACAGAGCCGTCTTCAAAATGCATCAAAAAAACTTGTGGCAATTGCAGGTATTGAAATAACCAAAACGCCGGATCGTATGTCTTATTATGTAGGAGATGGATTTGATCCTTCGGGACTTATTGTCACTGCAGAAGACACAAAAGGGAATAAAAAAGTGCTCACTCAGGAGGAGTATACCTTAAGTGGATATGATTTTGGTACTGCCGGAACGAAAGAAATCAAAGTAACCTATATGGGCAAAACCGCGTCCTTTACCGTAGAAGTCACCGTTGCTCCTGTGCCGGATCCTGAATTAAGAAATATAACAGCCTGGGTCAATAAAACAATCTATATGGCCGGTGAAGCATTTGACAAGTCCTCACTATGGGTAACTGCCCTTTACAGTGATGGTTCCACAAAAACGGTATCCGACTATACGGTGAGCGGTTTTAATTCCCAGAAAGGCGGAACAATTACGCTGACCATTGTATATCAGGGCTTCACGGCAAAAGCCGACCTGTATATTCAGGAAAAATCCGTACCGCCAGTAACAACTCCGGTAAAGGCACCACAGGCACCAAAGGTTAAAGCACAGTCTGCCGGATATAACAGCATCCAGGTGAAATGGAATCAGGTAAATGATGCAGATGGCTATGTAATTTACCGTTCCACATCTAAAAAAGGCAAATATAACAAAATAAAAACCGTAACTACAGGGTCGGTATTAACGGTTAAAGACAAAAAACGTGTATTTAACCGCACCTACTATTATAAGGTAAAAGCTTATAAAAAAGCAGAGAGCAAGACACTATATTCCCAATATTCCAATATTGTAAGTGTGAAAACCAAAGTGGCAGCCCCTGCATTAACTCTGAAGAAAGCATCCTCCACCAGCCTGCGCATATCCTGGAAAAAAGTCAGCGGAGCTGACGGCTACCAGATTGCATTTTCCACAAAAAAAGGATCGGGATATCAAACGGTAACAGTAAGTAAGAACAATACCAGATATACCAGGAAAAATCTGAAAAAAGGAAAGACATACTATGTAAAAATGCGTGGATACCGAATGGTAAAAGGGAAAAAGGTGAATGGCAGCTGGTCGGCTGTGAAGAGCTTAAAATTGAAATAAGAAGTAAATATAAGTTATAATAAACTTTAATAAGAAACAGATGCAGATAATTGTTCCGGTCTTATCATTCATAATTTGAGTTTTTAATTAAATTGACTACTGATTTACCAAGTTAAAGAACTTAGATACCTTGTGACAAGAAACGAAAGAAACGATTAAGTTGTTTAAGAGAAGTAAAAACCGCAGAATATATTTTTTCATCAATGAGTGAATGATATATAATCTGCGGTTTTTCTTGGTTTACAATCCGCTTCGAGAAATGATAAAAATCAATTTCCATCTGTTGGAATTTCAGCAATATTCTTACTCAAAATATACACAATAAGAAAATACAAAAGATATAAGACTGTAAAGCACAAGAAAAAAATTCCAATCGTTTTTATACAAAAATTATTCAATTCCCAAGGTAGTATATGATTGAGTTTATAGTTTATAAAAGGCACACTTATCCCCAATATAACAAAACACATACCGGTAGGAAAAAATAAGTTTACTAATATTTGTTTTATAATTATTCTTTTTAGCTGCTCTTTACTTTTTCCTAAATAATGTAATATTCTAAATTCTCTCACCTGAAGTTGAACAGCAATGACCTGCTGCAAGGATAAGATGGAAAAATATATCACGATAAATATCAGGCTGATCATTATTTGCAGAAAGCCCATCCAAAGTTGATTACTTTCATTAAAAAGATAAAATTTTGATTGAAACATAAATATGCCGAATACGAATGACATGGAAGATAAAAATAAGCACATACAATATATCCCATTTAAAGAGGAATTTGTATTTGCACCACAAGTCATTTTTGCAATCATATAAAGTCTCTCTTTATGAAATAAACGTAGTGGTTGTTTTTGTCTCACAAAAAATAAATAATGATAGATCCATTGATAGAACGAAAAAATTGCTAACATAATTGGCAGGAAAGCAAATGACATAATCGCCATAATCATATCGTTGGATAAGCACACGACTCCACTGAAGATCAACAGGAGTATCAGCATATTAATTAAAAAAATAATACCCCATACCAGACACTGCCTTTTCCCTCCTAAATGTTGATTTCGTTTTTTTTCAACCATTAACTCAGAAATCTCAAGTGCGCAGATCCGTCTTTTTATGCGATACATTGAGAACAGCTCTATGATACTGAAATATGCGAAAGTGTATCCAAAGCACTGAAAATAAATTGATAAATTAAGCCCGCCGCTGCCTGCTGATAATAAAACTTCAGATATGATATAACATATCACAAAGCTTAAAAGACTGCAGACAATAAAACACAAAAATCCAATGATACAAAATTCACATAAAAACATATTTACCAGTTTCTTTTTTTCCATCCCTAAAAGGATATAATTGGCAAACTCTTTTGCGCGTTGTTTTAACATAAATTTATGTATATAAGAGACAAGAATGATTAAAATAATTGAAATCAACAATGGTAAAGATATACTCTGGAATCCTGCTTCTACCTCAGCAATAAGTGCAATATAATTGGATATAAACATAAACAAAAGAAGAAGTACTGTTGTGGTAATAAATAGCAGATAGTCAAAAAGAGAGCGTTTCGCATTTCTCAAGGCTAATTTAAAATACATAATTATCTGCCTCCTCAATTTGAGCAATCGTATCTAAAATATCAGTAAAAAAAGATTGCTTTGATTTCTGCCCTCGTTCCAGTTTTACCTTTATCATGCCATCTTGTAAAAACATTATTTCGTCGCAGTAGCTGGCGGATAGTGCATCATGTGTAGCCATTAAAATAGTTGCACCATATTCTTTCCGCATTAACAGAAATGTTTCCAACAGCTGTCTGGTAGAATGGGAATCTAATGCACCAGTTGGCTCATCGGCTAAAATTAAGCTCGGATTAATGGCTATTGCCCTGGCACAGGCACATCGCTGCCGCTGACCACCGGATACTTCGTAGGGATATTTTTGTAAAATTTCTATAATATCCAATGTTTTAGCAACACTTAAAATGGTGTCCTTGATTTTTTCCTTTGCTTCTTCTTTAATGGTTAAGGCAAGTGCTATGTTTTCGTAAATTGTTAAAGTCTCCAATAAATTATACTCTTGAAAAACGAAGCCTAAATGATTTCTGCGAAAATGAGCTAATTCTCTATCCGAGATTTCGGCTATGTTCTGCCCGTTGAGTTCAATAATTCCGGTAGTCGCTTTGTCGACGGTTGCGATGATATTTAATAGGGTCGATTTTCCGGAACCGGAGGCCCCCATAATGCCGACAAATCGTCCTTTTGAAATATTAAAACTAATGTCGTTTACAGCAGTCGTAGATGAACTTGCTGTTTTATAAATCTTTCTGACATTTTTCAGCCTTAATATGCAGGAATCTTTCGGATTTTGATTTTCAGATTCCAGAGGATCTTTACCAATCCAATTTGTTATGACCTCCATAAGCAGTTGATTAGATTTTTCCTTTATTTTATCATCCGGTATGTATTCACCCAGAAGTAATTCATTTAAGGTAATATCTAACAAACTGCAAAGGGGCATAAATAAAGAGGGGTCGGGCATAGATTTCCCCCGTTCCCATTTTGATATTGCCTTGTCAGTAATACCCAGTTTTTCTGCTAATTGCATTTGTGTCATATTTTTATTTTTACGGCATTTGGAAATGAATTGACCTATTTTTTCCTGGTCCAATTTTCATACCCTCCTTCTCTCTGCTTTAAGTCCGATTATAAATACTTTAGCGGCCAATTAACACCTACCAGTGGTAGAGTCAACAAAAAAGGTTATTTCTGCGAACTCTACTGTTAGTTTATATTCTATCTTAGCACAGATTGGTAAGTGTTTCATCAGTTGTTCTAAATTGAATTTTGCCGATGAAGAGGTTTTGTATATGAAGACCATGTACGAAATAAGAAGGCGTACCAGACCCGTCTGACGTTCACTGTGACCCGGGAGGGTAACAAATACCGGGTAAAGTTTTCCAGAAGAAATTTTCAAAAATGTACAACTTATTTTTTCCGTTTTGTCCTACCTCCCACCCTATAAAAATCAGTATAATTTAGACATAACAAAGAAAAGTCTTAAGGAGGAATTTAAAATGAAGAAGAAAACAGTGATCAGTTTTATGTTAATTACATCTATGACGGCCGGCATGCTGGCAGGTTGCGGAGGCGGAGCGATAGAAACAGAAGCAAAAAGTGAGGCAAAGACAGAGAGTCAGACAGAAGCGAAAACAGAAGCCAAAACAGAAGCAAAGTCAGAAGCCGTGACGGAAGAAAAGACAGATGTTCAGACAGATGCAGGGGAAACCCAGGCGAAAGCAGAGGGCAGTGCAGCAGCAGTCAATCCCGAAGAAGAAGTAACCTTATCCGTATTAGCAGGGCAGTCTACCACAGATGCGGGCATTGAAGATATGATCGATGAAGCTTTAGCAGAAAAATATCCCAATGTAAAACTGGAATGGGAATGTGTGGACTGGGGAAATGATTTCCAGCCGAAAATGCAGCAGTACATGCAGTCAGGACTGCCGGATATTATGATTGGCAAGGCTCAGGATGTTGCCACTTATGCACCCCAGGGCGTGCTCGGCGAAATCGACAGCACTTACCTGGACAGAGGGCTGGATGCAGCCAGAGAAAATGTAACCATAGACGGCAAGACATACGGAATGGTATACAATGCACTGTATCAGGGCGTTTACTATAACAAGACCATGTTTAAAGACAATGGATGGGAAGTTCCCAAAACCATGGATGACCTGCAGAAAATCATTGATGACTGTAAAGCAAAAAATATCACTCCATTTGCAAGCCATATGGTGGACACCTGGTCTATCGGAAATGTAACTATGCAGTTTGCAATGAATGATGTGTTCAACAAAGATCCTGAGTGGGGAGACAAATTCAGAGCCAAAGAAGTAACCTTCAGTGACAGCACAGAAATGCAGGCAGCATATCAGAACAACAAGTTAATATTTGATAATACTTTTGAAAATACATTCTCAATGGAACAGACGGATTGTGACGCAAAGATGGTATTAGGGGAAGCAGCAATGAAAGTATCCGGTTCCTGGTCCATTCAGAATTTCCTGGATATCGATGAGAACTTTGACTTTGGTATTTTCCCGTTCCCGAATCAGACTGGTGATTCCAAATTAATATTCGAACCAAACATCACAGTTATGACAAGTGCTAAAAGCGAAAACCAGAATGCAATCAACTGTGTATTGGATGTGCTTACATCTGACCAGGAACTCGCAGTAGAAATCTATGACTATACCAAGACGGCATCCATGTTAAAAGATGTATCCCCAACATTCTCAAATCCAAGCCAGGAAGATATTGATAAATATGCAGCCGATGGAATGATCGTAGACGTAACTCTTGGAAATAACCAGCTGGTATGGGGCGGATTCCAGGAAGAAAATGCAAAAGACATCGCAGCATGGCTTCAGGGTGATGAGACTTTTGAAGACTGCCTGAAAGCATCCGATGCAAGGGTAGATGCCAGCTCAGCAAATTAGTACTCCAAGCCAGCTTGTGGTATTCATGGCATCAAGTTTGAAAGGAACTTTCAAACTACTTAATAAATGCAGTACCGCAGACTTGTCTGCGGTACGCAGGAGGTATAAAAATGACAAAATTGAAAAAAAAGGGCATGGATAAAAAACTGTTCCGCCAATATTTGATACTGGTTCTGCCAGGCTTTATTATTTTTACAATCGGGCTTATTATTCCCATGTTAATGGCATTCCGGTATTCGCTCACCAGCTGGGACGGTATGTCTGCGGTAAAGCCATTTGTGGGATTAAAAAATTATATGGATTTGTTTCAGGATTCTGATTTCAGATCTGCATGGTGGTTTACTATTTTATTTACCATCGGCAATACCGTTATTCAGAATATCGTTGCACTTTTATTTGCAGTAGCGCTGGACAGTGGGATAAAAGGTCAGAAAATTTACCGAACTGCATTCTTTGTGCCTTGTCTGATCAGTGCGGTCATCGTTGGTTTTGTATGGCTGAAAATGTACTCCAATGTACTTCCGGCAATTAATGATGCACTGGGAACCAACATCAACTTTATGCTGTTTGGAGATGGCAAGACAGTATTGTCAGGACTTTTAATTGCGAATAACTGGCAGTGGATCGGTTATTGGATGTTAATTTATCTGGCTGGGCTGCAGTCTATCCCGTCAGAACTTTATGAAGCAGCCAAAGTGGATGGAGCAGGCGCCATAAAAAGATTTTTTAATGTAACAATTCCAATGCTGGCACCTGCAATTACGATCTGTGTGGTAGGTATCACGACAGGTTCCTTAAAAGTGTATGATTTACTGGTTTCATCTACAAAGGGAGGTCCCGGAAGGGCATCTACATCTATTATTTATCAGACTTACACAACGGCAATTAACGGGCGTCAGTACGGTTATGGATCAGCAATGTCCGTCACGCTAGTCCTGGTATTATTTCTGGTAGCGCTGATACAGGTGAAAGGATTAAAGAAAAAGGAGGTGCAGGCATAATGTTTGGAAGAAAAAAAGAAGATACACCTTCCCAGCCATATACAAAAAGCACCTTCCTCATCCAGATCGTAATGAGTCTGTGTGCAATTGCTTTTATGGCACCGATATTCATGATTTTGAATTATTCCTTTAAAACAAAAAAGGAGCTTTATCTAAGCAGCCCTATAGCACTTCCGGAAAGTTTCAGTCTGGACAACTATGTACAGGCATTTAAGAAACTGAATCTGGTAACTACTTTTGGCAATACGTTTCTCTATACCGCAATCAGTGTATTAATATTGGCACTGCTGTGCGGGACAACTGCCTGGGCAATTGCCAGATGCAATCACAAATTTTTTAAATTCTGCTATATCTACTTTATAATTGGAATCCTGATTCCATACCAGGCATTGTTTTTACCAATTTACATTATTGGCTTCAATATGCATTTGACAAATACCAGAATCGGAATTATCTTCATGTATATAGCCACAGGAGTTTCCTTCGGGGTCTTCCTGATGAACAGCTTCATGTCAACTGTTCCGGTAGAACTGGAAGAATCCGCACGCATTGACGGCTGCTCCGTATTTAAAACATATTATAAAATCGTACTGCCGCTGCTGAAACCGGCTATGGCTACGCTGGTGATCATGCAGTCGTTCCAGATCTGGAATGATTATCTGCTGGCAAGCCTCTATGTGAGCAAAAAACAGTTAAAAACGCTGACAGTAGCCATACAGTCTCTGTTTTCCGCACAGTCCAGTGATTATACCACTGCCATGGCGGCGATTGTGATCTCCGTTCTTCCCATAGCCATATTGTTTATCTGCCTGCAGAAGTATTTTATAAAAGGAATGACAGTTGGAGCAGTGAAGGGTTAGGTGTGTTTAAAAATTAAATAGCTGGATGACATCTCGAAGATTTCAAAGTCGAATGAAAATATAAAGGGGTATATATATGATTCAAATTTTAGAAGAATATTTATTTGGTGATATGACAGCCAGATATGTAACAGATCAGAAAAAAGAAAAGGTTGGACTCATACTGCTTCCAGCATGTGAACAGGTACCCGTGGATATTTCGAAAAAACAGGAACCGGACTCTCTGGTTCAGATCAAGATAGCGGGAGATACCTATGGAGGCGCTTATTCACAGGGAAGTACCCTGCGCAATTCTCAGACGGTACAGCTGCTGAAGTTTTGGAAACAGGATATTTTGCAGGATGGAAAGAAGCAGACAGTCATTACCAGCCTGAAGGATGAGCGGGGGTATGTTGTCCGCCATTTTCTTACATGGACGAATGGTGACCTTTTTTGCCGGAGCTTTTGCGAATTTGAAAATAACAGCGGAGAGACTGCAGAACTGGAAATGTTCGAAAGCTTTTCACTGGGAGGAATTTCACCGTATGTGGAAGGTGACTGCCACGATCAGATTATAGTCCACAGGCTGCGCAGCCGATGGAGTCAGGAAGGCCGCCTGGAATCCCAGCCCATTGAACGCCTGGAGTTAGAGCCTGCATGGGCGGATCATGCGGTACGCTGTGAACGGTTTGGCCAGGCCGGATCTATGCCTGTGAATAAGTTTTTCCCATATCTGGTTCTGGAGGATCAGAAAAACCATATTTTCTGGGGCGCACAGATTGCCCATGGGGCATCCTGGCAGATGGAAATATACAGAAAAGATGAAGGAATTGCAATGAGCGGCGGTCTGGCTGACCGGGAGCTTGGGCACTGGATGAAAAAAGTAGAACCAGGTGCCGGCTTTCAGACACCGCAGGCGATATTAAGTGTTGGAAAATGCAGGGATATAGATGACATTTCATACCGGCTTACCAAGTCGGGAGAGGAAGGTGCAGATCAGGCTCCGGAGACAGAACAGGAGCTGCCAATCGTATTCAATGAATATTGTACCACCTGGGGATGTCCGTCCCACAAGAATATCAGCAGTATTTTGGAAGCAGTCCGGGGTAAAGGATTTACTTATTTTGTAATTGACTGCGGATGGTATAAAGAAGAAGGAGTGCCCTGGGATATCAGCATGGGAGATTATGAGGTATCGAAAGACCTGTTTCCGGAGGGGCTGGCGAAGACGGTAGAAGCAATTAAAGCAGCGGGCTTAGAGCCTGGAATCTGGTTTGAAATCGAAAATACGGGCCGTGCATCCAAGGCATATCAGATGACGGAACATTTACTGAAACGGGATGGAAAAGTGCTGACCACAGATATGAGAAGATTCTGGGATATGCAGGATCCCTGGGTAGAGGCCTATCTCACAAACCGGGTAATCGGCACTTTGAAAAAATACGGCTTTACATATATGAAGATTGATTATAATGATACGATTGGAATCGGTTGCGATGGAGCGGAATCCCTGGGAGAAGCACTGCGCCAGAAAATAGAAGCAACCATGGAATTCATGGAGAAAGTAAAGGAAGAAGTTCCTGGGATTGTGCTGGAAAACTGTGCTTCCGGAGGACACCGTCTGGAGCCGGGCTTCATGCAGGCAACCAGTATGGCATCATTCTCGGATGCGCATGAATGTGTGGAGATCCCCATTATAGCAGCCAATCTCCACCGCTGCATTTTACCAAGACAGAGCCAGATCTGGGCTGTGATCCGCAAAGAAGATTCCTTAAAAAGGATTGCTTATTCCATTGCCAATACATTTCTGGGCAGGATGTGCATTTCCGGTGATGTGACGGAATTAAATACGCAGCAATGGGGGCTGATCGATGCCGGAATCGCATTTTATAAAAAAATTGCCGGAATCATTAAGTATGGAAAATCCTTCCGCTTTGGACCGGATATCAACAGCGTGCGCAATCCGGAGGGATGGCAGGGACTGGTCCGCATGGGGGAAGAGCGTGATGCCTATGTGGTTTTGCATACATTTGCAGGTAAATTGCCGGAGATGATTCAGATCCCGCTGCCGGATAGCAGTGGGTGGGAGCTTGCTGACTTATATTCGGACACACCGGTAGAAGTTACGCTGAAAGAACAGACTTTGTATTACCGGCCTGCAGAAAACTTTAAAGCGGTGGCAATACTTTTGAAAAGCAGATAGGAATAGTCCCAAATATTTCATGTTAATATTCAAAAATATACAAATAAAACCCTGACAGTTTAGTTGCAGAACAGAATCTGCAAAACTGTCAGGGCTTTTCGTTTCCCCATATTATTTTAAGAAAGTGAACCTTTTCTATATCACGTTACTGGATTGCTGCAGCGGTTCATTCTGCATTTCTCTGAATTTCACAGGCGGCATGTGGTATTCCTTTGCAAAGATCCGGCAAAAATGGCTGGCATCCGAACAGTTGATTTCCGCTGCAATTTCAGAAACTGTCATATCCGTTTCTTTTAGAAGCCAGCTTGCTTTGTCCATACGCTTATGCTGAACGATCTGAGAAAAGGACAGTCCGAAGGATTTTTTGATTAAACGGCTTAAATACGAAGAGGAATAATTAAAGTGGCGGCAGACGTCTGAAAAAGTAACCGTATTGTAATTCTTCTGTATGTATTCCAGAATGCCCAGCAGCCGCTGATCACAGGAAGGTTTTTGTGCTGTAATTACATTGCGGATATGTTCCCGCAGAAGAATAATCAGTACGGTATTCAGATAATTGCTGATCATATTCTGGTGGTAAGGCTCCTTCTCACGGAACTCATCGTAAATCCGGTAAATGTAATACCGGATCAGAACATCGCTGCCGGTTCTGAAAATAATCATCGGATGGTCAGTATTACCATACAAAATACTCTTAAAATAATTAGAAAGAATACTCTGTTCCGATAATAATTCAAAAAAGATAGAATCAAATGAATTCTGCCGTATTAGCGGAAGAGTGGCCTCCGGTGCACATCTGTATGGCAGAAATCTGGTTACCTGTGAGCAATATACACTTGGCTGCACACCGTTTAAAAACACACTGGAACAGGTAAAAGTGGGATATGACATCATGGCAACCAGCGGCGTGAACAATTTTTTCTATCATGGATTTAATTACCGCTATGGTGCCGGCTCTGACCAATACGGAGAAGAGGGATGGTCTCCTATGCCGACTACGGGAATCAACGTTACAAAGAGCAATACCCTGTCGCCATATTTCAGCCAGATGAATGCTTATGCATCCCGCGCCAATTACCTGATGCAGCAGGGTAAAGCCAGCAAAGACGTAGCTCTGTATATGCCATTTAACGGGAGCCTATCAGAAACAGATGCGGTAAAAGCTATGAACTATAACGGATACACCTGGGATGCAGTAAATGATGACAGCATCGTTTCAGCAGATACCCAGTATACCGGCGGAAAGATCCTGGTAAATGGCGGAAATATGGATTACGATGCCATTATAGTAGAGACCTCCAAGCTGCCTGTGGATACCATGATGAAACTCTCGGAAATGGCGGAAGCAGGAGCAGATATTATATTCTATGGCAATATGCCAAATGCACAGCCGGGATATGCGGATGGCAACTATGCGGCCGAGGATCAGAAAGTAGCCGACACAGCCGCAGCCATGCTGGAGAACCAGACCGGTATCCTGGCTAATTCCATAGAGGATCTGGCAGCTGTTCTGGCTAACGTCTCCACTCCGAAAGTGTCCTATGCCACAAATACAAGCCTGAGATTTAACAGGCGTACTTTAGAAGATGGCGGTGAACTGGTATATATTCGAAATATTGGAGAAAGCCAGAATGAAGTTACCCTTTTGATCAATGGGGATTATCAGAATTACTACTGGATGGATTTAAATAACGGAAACATATATGAGGCACAGGAAAATGCAGATCATACCATTACAATGACGATGAAAGCCGGCACAGATACACTGTCTTCCACCAGAAGCATGGCGGTGGCACTGCTTTGTGAACCCGCAGGTGCAGAATTTGACCAGGTGGTATTAAGCAAAGGAATCCCGGATACCTTAGACACTGCAGCAGCAGATCATACAGAGGAAGTTTTGGTAGAAAAACTTACGGTAACCGAAGATAATATTGGACAGGAAAACGGTGATTTGAAGGCGGTGACTTATACCGGCGAAGTTCTGGGAAAATGGAATGATCCCCAATTCCAGGGGGGTGAACTGCAGAAAGTTTCGGCAGACGGCGTATATCAGGCAACTTACACCTTGAATGGGGATCTAAGCGGCAAAAAAGCAGTGCTGGACCTTGGCAATGTATATACAGCGGCAAAGGTAACCGTCAACGGCAAAGAAGCCGGAAACGTACTTTATGCTCCCTATACCCTGGATATTTCCAACTTGTTAAAAACAGGGAAAAATGAAATCCAGATAACGGTAACACCCAGAAAATATAACCGCTATAATGATGCACTGGTGGACACCGGACTGGAAGGCCCTGTTACCATGGGATTTACCCAGAAAGAACTCAATGCAATAACAATTACGAAAAACCCGGTAAAAACGTCTTATACAGCCGGAGAAGATCTGGATTTAACCGGACTAGAGGTAAGTGCGGCCTATGCAGACGGCACAACCGGCAGAATTGCCGGTTACACCATAAGTGGTTATGATAAAACAAAGTCTGGAACTCAGACCATTACCGTATCTTACCAGGGAATGACAGCTTCTTTTGCTGTAAAAGTAACGGATAAAGCAGTTCCCGTAAGCAAAGTCACATTAAATATCAGTGCTAAGACGCTGGATATAGGAAAAACAGTTCAGTTATCCACAGGTATTTACCCGGAAAATGCCTCAAATAAAAAGGTTGTTTACACCTCCAGTGATTCCCAAATCGCGGCAGTAGATGGAAATACAGGCAAAGTAACAGCAAAATCAGCTGGTAAGGCTGTAATAAAAGTAACGGCACAGGATGGAAGCAGCCAGTCAGCACAGTGTAGCATTACCGTAAAGCCGGCAAAGGTATCTTCCTTAAAAGTAAAAAGCCGCACCACAAACAGTATAGAACTGAAATGGAACAAATCAGCAAAAGCAGACGGCTATAAAATCCTGCGTTATGACAGCAGCAAGAAAAAATATGTAACAGCGGCAGATGTAAAAGGCACTAAAAATACTTACAAAGTCAGCCGCCTGAAAGGTAAAAGCGGTTCCAGATTATCACCTGGATACATTTATAAATTCAAAGTGCAGGCTTATCAAATAATTGACGGCAAAAAAGTATATGCAGACGGAGCAGTCCTGAAAACTGCAACGAAGCCCAATACCGCAGTAATTACGAAGCTGACAGGTAAATCCTCAAAAGTAACAGTCACCTGGAAAAAGCAGAGCAAGGTAAGTGGATATGAAATTTGGATGTCTGGTAAAAAAGGCAGCGGCTACAAAAAAATAAAAACCATTGCAAAAGGCAAGACGGTATCATACACCAAAAAAGGGCTGAAGAAGAATAAAAAGTATTACTTTAAAGTAAGAAGTTACCGGATAGTTCATAACCAGAAAATTTATGGGAAACTTTCTCCGGCAAAAGGATATCAGCTTTAAAATTCAGGTACAAATAGGAAATCCGTATCAGAGGCATATACTTTGTATGCTTTCTGATACGGATTTTTCCAGTCACCATTTCAGTCAGCAGACATAAATTATATAAAACACGCTCTTGAGCGCAATTTTAAATTTCGCTCTAAATCGCAGGTCTGCCGGCGATATAGGTGATGCCAATTATGAGAGAGTTAGAATATCAGAGAAATAAAGTTTTAGACTATGCAAAAAAGTGGGCTTTTGGGAGAAATCCTGCCTACCTGGATTTTGAGAAGTTGGGAGGAGATTGTACAAACTTTGCGTCCCAATGCATTTATGCAGGCAGCCAGGTCATGAATCCCACAAAATTATATGGATGGTATTATTACAGCAGCAGCAACCGTACCCCTTCCTGGACAGGTGTACAATATCTCTATAATTTTCTCACAAAAAATAAAGGGGTGGGACCTTATGCAGAAGAAGTGAAAGCAGATGAGGCAGTGCCGGGAGACATCTTACAGCTGGGAACATCCGACGGTTTCTTTTATCACAGTCCTGTCATTGTAAAAGTGACAGACCAGAATATTTTTGTGGCGGCACATACGTTTGACGCATACTTAAGACCCCTGGACAGTTATGTCTATGATCAGGTAAGGTATTTGCATATACTGGGGGTGCGGGGGTATTGATGATTTTTTCGGGATGGACGTTCTGCATAAATGGAGAAATTAAGGATAAATGGAGAAATATTATAATTGATCGGTAAGGTAAATTATAAAATTACATGTTGTTTGATAAATATAAATGCGTTATACTATGGTAAGAAGAACTGACATTGATTTTTATTTTGGATTAAGAACATGAGGATAAAGTATGTAACGCTTTTTGTTCCATACTTTCTATTGGAGCAGTACCGCAGACCAGTCAGCGGTATACAGGGGTATAAGTATGGAACAAAAAGCGTTACATACTTTCTATTGAAGCAGTACCGCAGACCAGTCAGCGGTATGCAGGGGTATAAGTATGATAAAAAAAATAGACCATATCGTTATTACTACAGCGGATATTGATGCCTGCACTGCATTTTACCGGGCGCTAGGATTTGACTGCAGGGAAGCAAACGGACGCTGGGAATTATTTTCGGGAGATTTTAAGATTAATGTACATAGGAAAGGTTTTGAATTGGAACCCAAGGCTCAGAATGTGACAGCGGGAAGCGCAGACTTATGTTTTGAGATTTGTATTCCAATTGAGCAGTGTAAGGATAAATTATTGGAACAGGGGTTGGAAATTGAGCTGGGCGTTGTCCTGCGTCATGGAGTTTCAGGGGAAATGAAATCTGTTTACCTGAGGGATCCGGATGGGAACCTGGTTGAATTGTGCAGCTATGAATAGCGGTTTGATCTGACGGCACGCAGTCTGTCAGAATTTACAGGAGATTATATTTACGATGAGGAAACAAAAGAAAAAGCCGATCCTCCATTTTAGGGGAAAACGGCTGGTACAAAAAGTATTAGGGGTATCGGCTCTGTCATTGGCGCTTATGACCGGAGTAGTTGGATTTAAAAGTAATGACAGCATTCCCAGGAATGAAATGGCAAAGGGTTTAAGTCCGGTAGGTATGAAACAAGTAAGCGTGAAAACGTCAGATTCGCTGTATGTTGAGTTTGAGCAGGAGAACCGGGCTCAAAAGAATGAGATATCCCACAGCACAAATCAAAAATACAAGCGGCTGCAAAATCT
The DNA here is from genome assembly GCA_018365455.1 of Clostridiales bacterium. GTDB lineage: Bacteria > Bacillota > Clostridia > Lachnospirales > Lachnospiraceae > Robinsoniella. The sequence continues at coordinate 25,250 of JAGZJZ010000028.1, read as the reverse complement.
GCCTGTTGAGAGCAGAGATATGACAGATGATGAAGAGTATGATAAAGCAGATGACAAAACAGATGATAAAGCAGTTAACAAAGCATATGACAAGAATGTTATAAAAGCAGATAAAAAGTCAGAAAAAAAGTCAGATAAAAAGAAAACAGAAAAGATGAACAGTGAACAATCGGATCTTCTTGTACTGGTGAACAAAGATCATCCCTTGAGCAAGGACTATAATATCAAAATGAAGACACTGGACAACAGCGACAAGGTGGTTGCAGAAATCATCAGTGAAGATCTGCAAAATATGCTGGAGGACGGAACCAGTGAGGGACTTCGTTTTTGCATTGCTTCTGCATACCGCAGTTCCCAGCGCCAGCAGGAAATTCTGGACCAGGATATTAAGAAACTGACTAATAATGGAATGACTGAAGAGGAAGCCTATGAACAGGCTACCAGAACGGTTATGCCGGCAGGTTACAGCGAACATGAAACAGGTCTGGCGGTGGACATCGTGGCGCTTAGCAATCAACTTCTGGATGACAGCCAGGAAAGTACGCCCGAAACCCAATGGCTTCAGGAAAACTGCTATAAATACGGCTTTATTCTCCGCTATCCAAAAGACAAAACAGATATTACCGGGATTGATTATGAGTCCTGGCATTATCGTTATGTAGGTAAGGAAGTGGCTGCTTATATTGAAAAGCACGATCTTACATTTGAGGAATATCTTGAGGAAAAAATATAATCATGCAGCTCTGACTATGGGGTGTGTGGCATGCTGAACGCGATTGGCTTAAAGCAACTGATCTTGAGAACGGGATTGGTCTGTATCCAATTAAAACAGCCAGCCACAGCCCGGGGGTCTCGCCATGACGAGAAAACCAGTTCTGCGGCCAGCTGACGGTGTCCATGCCAGTTTCACACGCTCATCTTTCTGCACACTAACGCCATCTGCAAAGCGTCCCTTCCTCAGCAAAACCCTAAATCATATTCTAAAACTGCCTAAACAGTCTACAAATATTTCCCCATCATACTCTCACTTTTCTCTTTCAAATCTATCGGTGTCCCGGTAAATATTATTTTACCTCCCTTTGTCCCACCCTCCGGTCCAAGGTCAATGACCCAATCGCAGTTTCTGATAATCTGGGTATTATGTTCTACCACTACCACGGTATTTCCTGCGTCCACCATACGATTCAGCAGAACGAGAAAATGTTCCACGTCTTTTGGATGCAAACCGGTTGTAGGTTCATCCAGCAGATAAAGATTATGCTTGCCTGCGCTGCTTCCGATCAGTTCCTTTGCGAGCTTAAGACGCTGCCCTTCTCCGCCGGATAAGGTGGTCAGGGTTTGTCCAAGCTCCAGATATCCAAGACCCACATCCAGCAGCAGGTTCAGGATTTTTGTGATCTTGGTATGATCTAAAAAGAAATTGGCGGCTTCTTCCACAGAGAGATTCAAAACATCTTTTATGGACAGGCCTTTGTATTTAACATTTAGTACATCGTAATGGAACTGATTCCCATTGCAGACAGGGCATACCACCTGAATATCAGAAAAAAACAACATATTGCTGTCTACATAACCCAGTCCTTCACAATTCTCACACCTGCCGCCGGGTGTGTTAAAAGAGAAATGTTTTGCAGTGAATCCGGCTTTTTTTGCAGCATCTGTTTTTGAAAATAACGTTCTGATTTCCGAATATACTTCGGAATAAGTTGCCACATTGGAACGCTTCATCTTCGTGATTGCCGCCTGGTCAATTTTAACCAGGCTATCAAACTGCTCAAGTCCTGACACCCGATTTGTCTTATCGTGAGAAAGTCCCTTTGCAAGCACCTCAAATATCAAAGTCGATTTACCCGATCCGGAAGGCCCGGTAATAGCGGTCAGACATTTCAAAGGAATATCCACATTGATATTTTGTAAATTGTATTTATCAGCATCTCTGATCTGAATAGCTTCTACCACCGGTTTTCTGAAAGATGTTTTTCCAGCGGGGGGATTCTTAAGATAGCTTCCGGTCACTGAGTTTTCCAGTTTTTTTATTTCATCAAATGTTCCTGTTGCAACAACCCTGCCCCCATATTTACCGGAGCCGGGACCAATATCTATGATATAGTCAGCCTTTTTCATCGTATCCACATCATGTTCAATTACCAGAACGGTATTATCCTGATCACGCAACTTTTGAAGTATTTTCATCAGGCCGGCGGTATCTTTGGGATGAAGGCCTACGGTTGGTTCATCCAGAATATAAATTACACCGGACAGATCGGAGTCCAGGACTGCCGCAAGCCGTAATCTCTGCAATTCGCCGCCTGATAGGGTTACAGTCTGGCGGTCAAGAGACAGATAGCCAAGTCCTACATTGATAAATCGGCTGAGTTTTGTCCGGATATCCAGCAGATATGCCGCTACAAAGCTTTCCTGCTGCCCGGTAACGACATCTCCAAGTTCCTGAATCCACTGAAACAGTTCTTCTAATGAAAAAAGAGACAGTTGTGGCAGCCGTACTCCATTTACAGTTACGATTCTGCCCGATTCGGCAAGACGTTCTCCTTTGCACTGGGGACATTCTATAGTGGTAAAATAGGGGGCGAACTGCTTTACATCTCCGTTTTTTTCCGTGAATCTGCGCCATAATATAGGTAAGGCACCTTCATACTTACCCAGTGCTGCGGTTTTAGGAGGGGTAAGGTCCGGAAAAGCTTTTTTTACAAGCTCACAGTCTATACCATCATAAAAAATTGCTTTTTGCATTTCACTAAACTGTTGCACAGGAGAATTTGCAGGAACTGGGATACCATAATGTTTAAATGCGGCATATAGTACAGAAATTTGGTATTCTCCATATTTTTTTTCCCAGTAAGTTACCGCACCATCTTCCAGAGAAAGCTGCTCATTTACTGCCTGAGCTCTGCGGATGGTATGAATTTTTCCCAGACCCTCACATACCGGACAGGCACCCTCCTTTGTGTTAAACGAAAAATGCGTGCGGGTAATTTTCTCCATACGTTTTCCGCATTCACAGCAATACATGTAAACATAGAAATCGTTCCCTATTTTTTCTGTTTCTTCTTTGCAGTCTGCTGCCATAATTATTTTTCCGCAATGGGGGCAGGTTCTGGTCCCAAGCTTTTCATATATCATCCTTAAGTCTGTGTAAATGTTGGAAACAGTACCTACGGTTGAGCGGGGATTTTTATTTGTATCTGTCTGGGAAATCACAATAGCGGGTGAAACGCCACGTATACGATCTACTTTGGGTTTGTGTATACCTTGCAGAGACAGGGCTTCCAGGTACTGGCGCTGACATTCATTAAATAGAACATCAATGAGCAAAGTAGACTTCCCGGAACCGGATACACCTGTAAATACCACAAGCTTGTTTTTGGGGATTTCCAGGGAAACATTTTTCAGATTACCTTCATTTGCGTTTTCAATTTTGATACTGTGCATAAATTTCTCCTATCATTATATCTTCTTACCTTAATTATACAACATGAAAGCAATAAAGGAAGAATTTGTGTCATAAGTACGTTAATGATTGTAAGAAGCTTATACCTATGTTAGAATGTTTAAAAAGGGAGGACTGAGAAGAAATGTTAATGCGGCCTGCTGATATAGCGAGAAGATTGAAAGTAAGTACTTCCACACTTAGAAAATATGAAGATCTGGGAATGATTCCGAAAGTCCTTCGTTCGCCAAATGGTTACAGAATTTATACAGAGGTCCATCTGGCATATTTTATCTGTATTCGGGAAATGCTGCATGGATTTCATATTTCGGAGATCGCAGGAATTTTAAAACTGGTGATGTCAGATCGGATTGATGAGGCTTTTTGGAAGGTAAATAAAGCCCTGACGGTAATTCAGCAGGATAAATGCACCTGCGAACAGATCAAACAGAGATTTTTACAGAAGCAAAATGATGACCAAACTAAGGAGTTTTCAATAGATGATGTGAGCAAAGCTACGGGGATTGCGCCTTCTACAATCAGATATTGGGACAAAATTGGGCTGATATCGGCTAATCGGTGTATAGAAAATAATTATCGCATGTTTACCCAGCGGCATATTGATGAAATATTAATGATACATGCCCTCAAGCTGTCTATGGCTGCCCGGGAGGAAAAGTACACAATTGAGCAAATGCGAAAAGAAATCTATAAATTTGAATTTGATGATTATAATCGTATTTCATCCATTGTCGCTGGTATAGAACATTATCTCACGGCATTGAACAGAGCACGGATGCGAAGCATATCTGCATTATATCATCTTTGCAAACAGGTTGAGCAAAATCAATTTGATGAGTGATGACAACAAAATAAAAAAGCGACAGGAAAAATTCCCATCGCAATGTTGTAAAATACAGTTATTGGTTATCCGGTAATTTTTTACGGTATTGCCGGATGATCCGCTGAATACTTTTCAGCGAAAGAAAATATTTCTGTGCCAGAACATCCTGCTGGGTTCCGGATTGAAAATCTTGATAAATTTGCAGGTTTCTTGAATCCAATTCTTCCCGGATATATGTTTTTTCGCCCCAGGCTCTTTTATTGCCTGACATTCTTGGAATATATATACATTCACCGTCGATATACTCCTGGATTTGCTCCACTAATTCCGGCGGTAAGATATGTGTTGCTTTTATATAGCTCATCATGCACTCCTAATTTATTTTATAATGAAATAGGAATAGCAAAGGCTATTATAATGAAAATTTTGTGATTTTATTCACTGCATCAGCCTTTGCTATGCAGTCATAACGATCGGATTAAGCATAAGTTATTCATCCTCCTGATTCTTTTTAGAGCAAGTATAACATTGGTGATTCAGGGGTGTCAAGGATAATGAAGAAATATGGATGGAAATGCCAGATGAAAGGAATGCAAGGAAATGCAAGTAGATATAAGGAAGTGCAAGTAGATATAAGGAGTTGCAAATAGATAAAAGAAGTTGCCAGTGGATACAAGGAGTTGCCAGGAGATACAAGGAAATGCAAGTAGATACAGGGAAATGCAAGTAGATACAGGGAAATGCAAGTAGATACAGGGAAATGCAAGTAGATACAGGGAAATGCAAGTAGATACAAGACGTTGCAAGTAGATACAAAGAATTGCGGCAGTTACAAGGAATTGCGAACAGTAGAGAAATACAGGAGCAGTATAAAAAAATGAAAGATAAGGTTAAACCCAATGATAACAGAGAACAATCTATTTGAAGAATATAATCTGTCCGGTGATATTCTGGAGGCACTTACCGGACTTGGATATCTCAAACCAACAGAAATACAAAAAGAAGTAATTCCCATCGCATTACAGGGAAAGGATATCGTTGCAAAATCCCAGACAGGAACCGGCAAAACAGCAGCATTTGCAATACCTTTATGCCAGAAAGTAACCTGGGAGGAAAATTTACCCCAGGCACTGGTTTTGGAGCCAACCAGAGAACTTGCGGTACAGGTTGGAATGGAGATCTTTCATATCGGCAGAAAAAAACGATTGAAGGTTCCGGCGGTTTTCGGTGGATTTCCCATTGATAAACAAATACAGACGTTAAAACAAAAATCACATATTGTTACAGGTACGCCAGGGCGGGTCATGGATCATGTACGCAGAGAAACCTTAAAACTGGACCGGATTCAATATTTGGTTATAGATGAGGCGGACTTAATGCTGGATATGGGATTTTTGGATGAGGTAAAAGAGATTATTTCCATGCTTCCCCAGGGAAGACAGATCCTTTTATTTTCTGCAACCTTAGATGAAGGAGTCAAGCAGCTGATCGAAGGTTACATGAATAATGCTGTATCCATAATCCTGGAATCAGAAACAGAAACCGTTGCCGGCATCCGGCAGACCGTATACGAAGTGGATCAGGAAGAAAAATATCAGGCACTGCTTCGGATATTGAAGAAAGAAAACCCGGCAGACTGCATGATCTTTTGTGGAACCCGGGAAATGGTAAATGTACTCTGCCACAAATTGGGAAGGGACAGGATTCCCTGTGGAATGATACATGGAGAACTGGAGCAGAGAGAGCGGTTGAGGATGATTGATGGATTCCGGGAAGGGCGTTTTCATTATCTTATTGCTACGGACGTTGCGGCAAGAGGAGTTGATTTTGAGAATATAACCCATGTAATCAATTATGATTTTCCTACGGGAAGGGAGACCTACGTACATCGTGTGGGCAGAACCGGAAGAAACGGAAAAGAAGGAACCGCCATCAGTCTGGTCAGTGAATCTGATCAGAAAATGAAACAGATGGTAGAGACCTATACAGGGGAGAAATTGTCCATAGCAGAACTTCCGGAATGCACTGCTGATGATGAGAAAAGATTTTGGGCATATCTTAAAAAAAAGGTGGTACTGAAACCGAAAAAAGGTGCTGCTTTGAATAAATCTATTACAAGGCTGTCTGTTGGAGGCGGAAAGAAATCAAAAATGCGTGCAGTGGATGTGGTGGGAGCAATCTGCAATATCCAGGGAATAACTGCGGAAGATATTGGAATTATTGATGTACGGGACAGCTTGACTTATGTAGAGATTTTAAATGGGAAAGGAAAAGCGGTTCTGGAAGTACTTCAGGAAAAACCAATAAAGGGGAAGGTACGTAAGGTTCGGATTACCAGGAATGTTTGATGGTGGGGCTGGGGCAGGACAATAGTACAGGCTGCAGGTCTGCAGTTAATGTCATCTATTTATGGAAATGAGGTATACATGAACAGGATACTACTTATTGAAGACGATGAGGATATTATAAAAAATCTGTCAGAACTATTAAAAGAAGAAAGATTTCTCCCTGTTTCTGTCAGAACCAGAAGAGACGCTATGGAAGTCCTGGAACGGGAGCAGTTTGATTTGGTCTTATTAGACTTGATGCTGCCGGATGGAAGCGGCTATTCTATTTGCAGATACATAAAGCAGGAATGGGAACTGCCTGTAATTATTCTGACTGCATTGGGGGATGAAGCAAGTGTGGTCACGGGATTTGACCAGGGCGCGGATGATTATATTGCCAAACCATTCCGGCCCCTGGAATTAATATCACGGGTTAAAAATGTACTGCGGCACAGCGGGAAGTCACAGTCCGTGTTCCGGATTTCAAACTTAAGCGTGGATACAGTAAAAGCATATGTCTCGAAGGAGGGGAAGGAAATCAGCCTTTCTGCTTTAGAGTACAGGCTTTTACTTGTCTTTTTGAGCCATCAGGGAGAAGTCCTGACCAGAAACCGGCTGTTGGAAGAGATATGGGATATAGCCGGAGATTTTGTAAATGACAATACGCTTACGGTTTATATCAAGCGGCTGCGGGAAAAGGTGGAGGATGATCCGTCAAAACCTGTGATCATCAGGACGATCAGAGGACAGGGCTACAAAATTGGAGACTGAGCAGACTTAGCAGGGCAGCCAAATTTGAAAAGGGATATCTGGACTGAAGCCAAATATGAGTAGAGGCATCAGCATTTCAGCTAAATTTGAGATAAGCAGCAAGGAGTATGGAAATGAAGTTACTGAGAAATCCGGAAGTGAAAAGTTATTTTATCCGATACGCCATATTCACCGTTCTGGCTGTTCTTGGAGGTTTGGCGATATCTGTTCCTGGCGGTGTTTACACCGGAATCATCTGTGTAACCGGCGGTATCGCCTGTTATTTTTTTACCCGCAGGAGGTATCAAAAAATCGCAGTCATGAATGAGGGGCTGGACCAGATACTTCATGGGGATTATACAATGAATTTTATGAAGGATCAGGAAGGCGAACTGGCGATTTTAAGCACTGAGATCGTTAAGATGACCATAAGATTAAGAGAACAGGCTGAGATGCTGGAAAAAGACAAGGTATATCTCAGTAACTCTATTGCGGATATCTCACATCAGCTTCGAACACCCCTTACATCCATTCGTATGATTACACCACGGCTTCAGCGGGAAGGCATTTTGCCGGAAGAACGGATGCGGATGGTGCAGGAAGTGAACAGCCTGTTATCCCGTGTGGATTGGCTGATTGCTTCACTATTGAAGATTTCCCAGCTGGAATCCGGTACTGTTCATTTTCATTTGGAATCTGTTCGCGTTGGGGAACTGATGAAAAAGGCAATGGAACCGCTGGAGATTCCGCTGGAGTTAAAGGAACAGAAAATAGTTTTGGATATACCCGATGAGATCCGTTACAGGGGGGATTTTTTGTGGAGTGTGGAGGCAGTAGGCAATATCATAAAAAACTGTATGGAATATACTCCTTTTGGCGGAAGTCTGCATATAAAAGCGGAGGAAAATCCCATATATACTCAGATCGTAATTTCTGACAGCGGAGGTGGGATTGCGCCGGAAGATCTGCCCCATCTTTTTGAACGGTTTTATAAAGGAAAAGGAGCAGGAAAAGGGAGTATTGGAATTGGTCTTGCATTGACACAAATGATTATCAGCAGGCAGAATGGGACGGTCCATGTTCAGAATAAGAAAAATGGCGGCGCAGAATTTCATATCTGTTTTTATAAGGGGGCTGTTTAAAGCCTTCTTTTTTTGTCTGTAACCCGGAGGTATTGTATAATGAAAGGCAGTTGAATATGACGGTTTTGTAATCTTAGAGTCACGGCACAGTCACTTAATTTTGCTATAATAATCACAGGAAGAGGTGCAGCATGGAAATTTTAAGGGTGGAAAATTTAAACAAAATATATGGCAGTGGAGATAATCAGATTCACGCGCTGCGAGACGTTTCATTTCGGGTAGAGAAAGGAGAATTTGTGGCGATAACCGGACCGTCCGGTTCCGGGAAATCTACATTGCTACATTTACTTGGGGGAGTGGATACACCTACATCGGGCAGTATCTTCGTGGATGGAAGAGATATCTTTTTAAAAACGGCTGGGGAAATGGCAATCTACCGACGGCGCCAGATTGGTCTGGTTTATCAGTTTTATAACCTGATCCCGACTCTTAATGTTGAACAAAATATTACACTGCCTCTGCATCTGGATGGACGCAGGGTAAACCAAGAACATTTATCTGGTCTTCTGGAAATTCTGGGGCTGAGTAAAGCAGCAAAGCAAATGCCCCGGCAGTTATCAGGGGGCCAGCAGCAAAAAGCAGCCATTGGACGTGCCCTGATCCATGCCCCTGCATTTCTTCTGGCAGATGAACCAACCGGAAATCTGGACAGCGTAACCCGACAGGAAATAGTAGAACTGCTGAAATACTCTAATAAGTATTATAAACAAACGCTTATTGTGATTACCCATGATGAGAGTATCGCCTTACAGGCTGGGCATTTGATTGAAATCTGTGATGGTAAAGTTAGGACGGATAAGGTGGTAAACTAAGGAACTTGCGATGATCAAGCAGTTCGTAACAGGAGGTTTGATAAATGGATATAGTGAATTGTGTTGGAGTGACGAAAATTTATGGCTCGGACAGTAATCAGGTTACAGCGCTGAAAGATGTTAATTTAACCGTAGAAAAAGGAGAATTTGTTGCAGTGGTTGGTTCGTCAGGATCCGGCAAATCCACACTGCTGCATCTGATCGGTGCAGTTGACCGGCCTACGAAAGGAAAGATTCAGATAGATGGGGATGATATAAGTTCACTGGATGCGGCAAAGGCAGCAGTTCTTAGAAGAACAAAAGTGGGGCTTATTTATCAGTTTTTTAATCTGATTCCTACGCTGACAGTGGAGAAAAATATTCTGCTGCCTATACTTCTGGACAAGAAAAAACCGGATATGAATTATTTTCATCAGATTGTGGAGGCGCTGGGGCTTGAAGACAAAATGAAATTTTTACCGGGAAAGTTATCCGGCGGACAGCAGCAGAGAGTGGCGATTGCCCGTTCTTTATTGTATCGCCCTGCTATTTTACTGGCTGATGAACCAACCGGTAATCTGGATCAAAAGAATTCAGAAGAGATTATGGAATTATTAAAATTTTCTAACCGTAACTTTGATCAGACGATACTAATCATTACACATGACCGGGAAGTGGCACTTGAGGCAGACCGCATTATAACAATCGGAGATGGAAAAATCCTGTCTGATGAACCGGTGGAAAGCTCGCGATAAATCAGGGGGACGAAAAAATGTGGAAAGTATACTCAAAGAATTATATTAAAAATAACAGGGCTGCAAGCATTTCCATTATGGTAGCTGTCCTGATCTCCTCCGTGTTTATATCGGCAATCTGTGCAATCTTCTATAATATGTGGACGGATAATATTGACCGCCTAGTGTCTAAGGACGGGGCATGGCATGGAAAAATGATAGGGAATCTAACATCAGCGGAAATAAATACAATAGAAAATAGTCCCAATGTAGACAAAGTAGTTTTCCATCAGGATATAAAAGGGGAATCCTATGCAGAAATATATTTAAAAAATCCCAAAAATGTTTATCAGGAGTTACCGGAACTTGTTAATCAGATGGAAATGGATGAGGGGGAGGATATTGATTTGCAATACAATAATATGCTTCTCACTCAATATTATATATATTCACCAGAGGAAAAAAAGGATCCGCCATTACTGATGACTTTTTACATATTTGTTATGATCGTTACCTGTTTTTCTCTGGCAATGATTATTTATAATGCATTTGGAATTACCATGAATTCCAGATTGCATCAGCTCGGCATCCTCCAGAGTGTGGGTGCGACACCAAAACAGATACGAACTGCATTGATGCAGGAATCGTTTGCCTTAAGCCTGCTGCCAATATTATCCGGTATTGCTTTGGGAATCGTGATAGACTGTGGTTTCATTAAATTTGCCAATGTCATTGGAGACATAAGCAACCGGACGGATGCCAAGTTCAGTTATCATCCATTGGTATTACTGGTTACATTTGCAGTATGTGTGCTGACTGTTTATGCGGCATCTGCAAGGGCAGCGAAGAAATTAAGTAAAGTAATGCCTTTGGAAGCCATTTGCGGAGGAGCAGAACCCCCGGTCAAGAAAGTAAAAAAATATCGTTTGCTTTCTAAACTGTTTGGGATAGAAGGCGAACTGGCGAGAAAATCGCTGTATACCAGAAGAAAAGCTTTTCGCACTGCCAGTATCTCCCTTACCCTGTCCATATTGATGTTCAGCTTTTTCTTAAACTTTATGACTCTGTCTGATATGAGTACTCAGCAGTCCTATTTTGAAAGGTATAAGGATGCCTGGGATCTGATGATTACGCTAAATAGCACAGATAAAGGTGCAGAAGAACAGGAGAATCTCCTGCTAAATGAGATCAGAAATATTCCACAAGTCTCAGATTGTGCAGCGTATGGAAAGGCGCAAGCGTATACCTGGATTGATAAAAACATGCTGTCTGCTGAACTGAATGCGATAGGGGGTATTGATGTACTGGGGGATGTGGGGATTATAAAAGATGGAGAAAAGTACCTGGTACCCGTTCCCATTGTGATACTGGATGATAAAAGTTTTCAGTTATACTGCAAAGAAAATGGAATCGGGAATACGCAGGCCATGGAAAGCGGTGCCGTTACCGTAAACAGAATCTGGGATAACATTCACAGTGATTTCCGTAACAGAGAGTTTCTGCCTTTTATAAAAGAAACGAATGGGCAGATTCTGGATCTGCTGCCGGACAAAGAAGCATCAAAAGGGCCGGAAAAAGTATCATATAGAGATACAAATAAAGATACAAATAAAGGAAACAGGCTGCAAACAAAAAAGGAAATGAAAACCCTATCTATGAAAATAGGGACCTACACGGACCAGGTTCCAAATCTTCGGGAAGAATATCATTATTTTTCTCTTTTGCAGATAATGTCAGCCGAATTCTATCAGACATTTTCCGATAACTTTGGGGAAAATGAGCGATATTTTCGGATACTGGCTGACTCAGATCAGGAAATTGAGCAAATTGAACGTAAGCTTACGACGATTTTAGATAAAGGCGGGTATGATTATACGCTGGAAAACCGTAAATCAGAAGAAGCATATAATACCATGTCCAGAAAAGGATTGAATATTATAATGGGGATTTTGTGCGGGATGCTGGCATTTATAGGATTAGCCAATGTATTTGCCAATACACTGGGAAGTATCTATCAGCGCAAACGTGAATTTGCCCGGTATATATCTATCGGTCTTACGCCTGCGGGGGTAAAGAAAATTTTATTTATGGAAGCCCTGATAATCAGCGTGAAGCCGCTTCTCATCTGTCTGCCCCTGAACATTTTGTTTGTGATATTTTCTGTTTATTTAAAATACGGGGATTTCTTGAAAATTATGCCTGTTATGCCTCTTTTCGTAATGGCAATGTTTATTATAGTGACAGTTGGAGTGGCGTATTATATATCAGGCAGAAAAATTTGCAGGGCGGATATCGTGGATGCATTAAAAGATGAAACCATGCTTTAGCATTTTATCAGCCCCAAAAGCACTGGAATGTCATCCATGGTATTGTCAGGCAAACTGACATTCCAGTGCGATCCGGGCATAGCCGCCAACCTGGATTTGGTCCTTGTTAATCCTGGTATAAATATAGGATTTCTTATTCATGGATTCACCCTGGATAAAAGTATTGACCACATTTTCGGCAATCAAGTCATACTGTTTCAGGTAAAAGGTTAAGCCGCTGTTTGAGGTGCCTGTAGCAGCTTCTTCTTCAATGCTATACAACGGTGCAAAATTTCTGCAGTGAGCGGTTATTCCTTCCATCGTACTCATGCAGAACATATGGACTCCGATAACGTCATATTTTTTAGAGAGCAGACGGACTTTTTGGGAATCCATTTTTGCACCATTTAATATGTCGGTATTCTCAACTGGCAGCATGATGTCACGCAGCCCGGCCTTCATAATTTTCGGCTGTAAAGAATCTCCTTTGGCCGCTAACGGAAGACCAAATGCATCATATAATGCACTCCATTCTTCAGGTTTAAATATGTATTCTTGTTCTGCTTTGCCGATATCCATCCATATCATGTCATCTTTCACGCAGATTTTTAATTTTCCGGCAAGGGTATCAGCCCAATAGTTTCCGGTTTGTATATCATTTTGCTCTCGCAAAACAGTAAATAAAGAAATCGTGGCATGTCCGCATAAATCCACTTCTCCTACCGGAGTAAAATATTTTATCTCAAACAATTCATGGCTTTTTCTTTTGACAAATGCCGTCTCCGAATGTTTCAATTCCGCTGCCAGGTTTGTCATAAATTCGTCACTTGGAAAACTCTCTTTTTTGTCTAATATTACGACTCCTGCCTGATTACCTTTAAATAATTCATTGGCAAAAGAATCTACAATATAAATCTTCATCATGGCACCTCCTGTTGATAATAATCATTTTCTGTTGGAAAAATTATAATAAATATCATTTTCAGATTAAAAAGATATGCTTATTAATCATTTTTACAGTTTACAAAATATAATAAATAAGCATAAATTACAGACCATCTTAGCATGATTTATATGCACAGGCAAGAAAGATTTTCCAGGCCGATCATATTATTTATCATAATTATAGGACGTACTCAATAAAATGTGGAGATAGATACCGAATCTGGATACATTAGCGTATTTGGGAATTATCATTGCGGGAGGTATTGCCAATTGCTATGAAACAGTATTATTTGCCGGGTCTGCAGAAACATATAAACAGTGTGTTGTACAACTGTCAGAAAGTAATTGTAATACAAGTTCTAAGGTGCAGCCACATGTATTGAGAATTGGGGTATGGAATGAAAATATATAAACTTTCCTCACAAGATGATGTTTACCGCTATAAAAAATCGGTTGTGATCTGTTTTAAAGGAAAACGCAAGGTATTGAGTACCGGACCAAACAACGGCGGTTACCGAACAGACCTGACCGCGGTATTTAACAACGACGGAAATCCGGGAGCCGGAATGGCATCCACATTGCGTGCACCTACCTATGAAGAGCATATGCATATTATAGCGAAAGAGGATCTGGGAATCGACCCTAAAAAGGCTACCGGATTGAATACCGCAGCAAATATGGAGAATCTTTCCATCAAGTCAATGACATTTGAAGACTTTACGGTTACGGCTTTAGTGACCGCAGGTATCCGTGTAAACGGCGGGCGGGTGGGAGATCCTGCAACGTGGCATGAAAAGTCCGGGGTTTCTTATGAAGTAAAACCGGGAACGATTAATATTATATTGTTTGTTGATGCCGACCTTTCCACGGATGCAATTGCCAGGGCGCTTGTAACCTGTACGGAAGCTAAAACGGCTGTTTTACAGGAACTTTTGGCGCCCAGCCGATATTCCATGGGAATAGCCACCGGATCGGGGACAGATGGAACTATTATCGTGTGCAATGCTGAGTCTGAAACCCACTTAACCAACGCCGGCAAGCACTGTAAGCTGGGAGAGTATATTGGGAAAGTGGTGATGGATGCAGTCAGGGAGGCGCTGTTTTTACAAAGCGGTATGAATCAGGAATCCCAGCACCATATCATCTGCCGGATGGACCGGTTCGGGATTACGGAAGATATGATATGGGAGCTTTATGATAACATGAATATACCAGATAAATTAAGCAGGGCGGAGTATACACATCGGCTGCATGTACTATGCAGGGATGATAAGATGGTTACCTATACTTCTCTTTATGCCCACCTGCTGGATCAGCTTATCTGGGGAATGATTAGTCAAAAAGAGGCATGGATGGCGGGAAAGCAGCTATTATACATGATGGGGATGGAGCCGGAAGGTGACGAGGCAGACTTAACGGAAATGATCGGTCATTTTCGGGATGGGCTGGTGCGGCTGGCACAAAAAGAAATCTGATATATGGCAGCGGGGATCCGCTGATTTTACGTGGATTTATCAGAATCGAAATCTGATGACAGAATAAAATTAAAAGCTATAAAGCTATAGGATGTAAACAGAGTTATTCCAATTAAATGACTCCGTTTACATCCGTGCAAGGTGGTATTTTATTTACACTGCCCCTTATATAAAATGAAAGAATACAATACGGGGGCGACAGCAAGAACAATAGCAACTGTAATAGTAAGCGACACTCCATAAATCAAATTATTCGAGAGCAAAAATGCGGAAATAATTATAATGACGCCGCCTAATATCCACAGGATTCCTGCCATACGGTGTGTTTTATTCCAGTTGTCATCACTGTGTAAAGTCCAGGGTAATTTCAGACCCATGGTGTAATTGCGCCTGCACTTTGGAATATAATTGCCGCAGATAATCATAAGGCCGCCGGCTGTGACCAGTGAAATTAATGCAATGGGAATATTTAGTCCCATGCTGATAAACAGGGTAGCCGGAACGATGATAAGAGCCAGCAGAGGAATCAGCCATATGCTTAATAGTTTCAGTGCTTCGGAATGTGCGGCTTTTTTGGGATCACCGAATAAACGTATTTTTGAATACAAATTCACTGCCAGAAAGAGGATCGGCAGTCCTATTGCGGCAATGGACTTAGGAAGATATCCGTCCACAGTCCCGGCATTATTCCAATGGACTGCAATCTGGTCCGGCAAATCCTGATAAATTACTGCAGACAAAATTATCGGCAGTAAACAAATGATGGATGTGATCCACATAATGATCTTATCTTTTTTCTCTAATCTGTTATTCATTTTTATACCCATTCCTTTCGCGCTGCTCAAGGCACAAAACGTTATGAAAAAACGTTGGCTTGTTGCAGCTTTCTTTTTATAATAGTTTCCATAGGGATATTCAGTACACTACAAATCACGGGGAGGTGAGTGGGCTATCCGAACTATCGGGTGACCGTATTTTTATATGTGTAGAATGCTTTTTCAAGCACAAATAAGTTTGCCTCGAGCACGTAACCTTATCTTTGTTATAACAACTCTCGTTTTAATCCTAAGCATTCAGTCAATGCTGT
This sequence comes from Clostridiales bacterium, assembly GCA_018365455.1. Taxonomy (GTDB): domain Bacteria; phylum Bacillota; class Clostridia; order Lachnospirales; family Lachnospiraceae; genus Robinsoniella. Next base: position 9,401 of record JAGZJZ010000028.1, on the reverse strand, counting down.
TTACTCCCTATCATTCTATTGAACACTGGTTCTGAAAGGAGTCCCTATGGCTTTAAAAATTGTGTATCAAATCTGTTGTGGCATTGATGTTCACAAGACTTTTGTCGTTGCCTGCATCGCTTCCACCAACAAACAGGGGGTTACCTCCTACAAGCGCCATCGTTTCTCAACCTTTACACAAGGGTTGAAGGAATTGTTACAGTGGCTGCTTGACCATCACTGCAAGGATGTCTGCATGGAATCTACCGGTAAATATTGGATTCCTGTCTACAACGTTTTGGAAAACGTTTGTAACATTGTCCTTGCTCATCCAAAATATGTTAAGGCTATCCGTGGAAAGAAAACTGACAAGAAAGATGCGAAATGGATTGCTGACCTGTTTAAGCATGATCTTGTTGCCGGTAGCTTTATGCCCCCTGCCGATATCAGACAGCTTCGTGACCTGATGCGCTATCGTTACAAACTGACCTGCTTCATGTCCAGTGAGAAGAACCGTCTCCAAAACTGTCTCACGGTCTCCAACATTCAGTTGGCCTCCGTTGTTTCGGACACTTTTGGCAAAAGTTCTCTGAAGATTCTGGATAAGATTCTTGAAAATCCCCAAGATACTTCTTTTGATATTGAACCTTTAATTCATGGCTCCATGAAGAAAAAACTTCCTGAACTGGAGCTCGCCGTTGACGGATTTATCACACCCGAACAGGCTGGTAAATGAAAGGTTATAAAGAAGCACTTTGAAAACCTTGAATCCCGGAAAGCAGAGTTAGAAGAACTGATTCTTGCGCTCGCCAGTCCCTATCAGCAAGAACTCGACCTAATCCTAACCGCTCCATCCTTTAAGAACACCTTTACCGCCATAGGCATTATTTCTGAAATCGGCGTCAATATGGAAGCTTTTCCTTCGGCGAAACACCTGTGTTCGTGGGCAGGTCTTACTCCTACCAACCATGAAAGTGCAGGGAAGAAAAAATCTGTCCGGGTATCCAAAGCCGGATGCTATATCAAACCTCTTCTGGTGCAATGCGCCAACTCTGTGGTCAAAAGTGAAAAGCATCCTGAGATTCGTAACCGCTATCTTCGCCTAAGGAAACGCCGCGGTCACAAGAAAGCTATCATCGCTATTGCGAGAATGCTTCTAACAGCATTATACAACATGATAAAAAATAAGGAACCCTATAATTGTGAACTTTACCGAAAAAGTGATGTTCTTCCTGTCAATCGTGAAATCACAGTTGAGCAGGCAATCCTAATGGCGCAGTTTCAAGGATATAAAATCAAGTCAGCTACTGAATAAACCTTAACTTTGCTATATATTCAATTATTAAATGGCCACCAAAAGATGGCTTGTTTGTCGTGCCCTTATGGGAATGGATAATCTTTACTATTCTTTTTCAACCTTTACCTCCATTAAATTGTGATATCCACAGCATTAATTCTTCAAAAACGGATACATTCAGCTCGTAATAAATATAGTTTTTATACTTGCTTTCATAGACAAGTCCCGCTTTTTTCAGCTGTGATAAATGATAAGAAACGGTAGCACCAGTCATTTCAAAATTCTTAGCAATTTCACCGGCAGACATCTTGCCTTCTTTCAGCATGACGAGAATATCACGTCTGACCGGATCGGAAAGTGCCTTAAATGTTTCTGCAAATCCCAATGGATCACCTCCTGGCTATTTAGAAATATTTCTAAATAGATTCTATTACAAATGGGAGCAAATGTCAACTCTATTTAGAAAATTATCTAAATAGAAAAAATTACCAGAGAGGAGAAAATTCGTTGATGTTATCCGTGACAGCATATATAATGTTAGAATACTGTTTATCATATTTGGCGGCTGCCAAATGAACTAAATGTCAGGAGAGATAAAATGGAGAAAACATTTAATATACTGCTTGTGGAAGATGATTTGAGCCTGTTGGATGGGCTGGTGTATTCCCTGGAGAAGAATCATTTCAAAGTTACGGTTGCAAGAACGGTAAGAGAGGCAGTCACACTGTATGCAGCTGGATCTTATGATTTAATATTGCTGGATCTGACCCTTCCCGACGGCTTAGGCTTCCAGGTCTGCACCTATGTGCGGGAACGTTCATCCGTTCCGATTATTTTCCTGACTGCTTCTGATGAAGAAGTCAATATTGTCAAAGGGCTGGACATAGGAGGAGACGATTATATCACCAAACCCTTTAAACTGAACGAATTAATATCCAGAATAAAAGCGCTCCTAAGACGTGCGGGCATGAGCACACAAGATAGCGGCGCTGTGCTCCAGTCCAATGGAATTACAATTAAATATCTGGAAAACCAGGTTATCTGCAATGGCGAAACGCTGGAACTGATCGGTAATGAGTATAAACTGCTCAGCCTCTTTATGCAGCACCCCAATATTGTTCTTTCCCGGCAAATGATCTTGGATCGGCTCTGGGATGACAAAGGTAACTTTGTGGATGATAATACCTTATCCGTTTATGTGCGGAGGCTGAGGAATAAAATAGAAGATAATCCAGACCAACCTTCCAAAATTATAACGGTAAGGGGTGTTGGGTATCAGTGGAAAGTCAGGTGAATGGCATGATTGTATTACGTCAGAGAGAAATGAAAAAAGTAATTGCGGCGATAGCGGGAATTGTATTTACAGCCGTTGTCATGGGGCAGTTCGCAGCCGGCGGTCTGGCTCATCAGATACCACGGCTTGTCATTCTATTCTCAACGCTGCTGCCGGGGATCATCATATTGTTCATTGTGTATGGGTATTTTCGGAAAGAACTGATGGAGGTTGAGCATTCCATTCAAACCATTCATTCCTTCATCGATGGTGACAGCAAAGCGAGGCTGGAAGATGACAGAGAGGGCAGTTTTTCAAAATTATATCATGCGGTTAACCGTATGGCCACTGTGCTGGAAGCCCAGGCAGCCCGGCAGAAGAACACAAAAGATTTCTTAAAGGATACCATATCCGATATTTCCCACCAGCTGAAGACCCCACTTGCAGCTCTCAATATGTATACCGAAATCATACAGGAAAATCCCGAAGATAGTAGCACTGTCAAAAGCTTTATGGTTAAGACTCAGAGGGAGCTGGACCGTATGGAAATGTTGATCCTGAATCTTCTGAAAATTACCAGACTGGATGCAGGCGCAGTGATCATGAACAAAAAGACAGAAAACATATCAAAATTAATGACTGAAATTAAACAGCGTTTTGAAACCCGCACAAACCGGGAAGAAAAGCTGCTGGCCCTGTCCGGAAATACTGACCAGGTACTGCTGTGTGACCGTGACTGGATCCTGGAGGCTGTGAGTAATATTGTGAAAAATGCACTGGAACATACAAAAGCCGGAGATGAGATTCATATATACTGGAAGCACCTCCCGGCAGTGAAGCAGATCATCGTGGAAGACAACGGGAGCGGCATCCATTCCGACGATATCCACCATATATTTAAAAGATTTTACCGCAGCCGTTTTTCAAAGGATTCCCAGGGGGCAGGTCTTGGACTGCCTCTTGCTAAATCCATTGTAGATGCTCACGAAGGGGATATATTAGTAGAGAGTGAGTTGGGGAAAGGGTGTAAATTTACGCTGAGCTTTCTGAATCTTACAAATGTGTAATCTGAGAAAGATAGGAGATTCCTTATAAATACAGGGGTTTGCGACTTGTATTTCCATTAATTTACACCACTTTTACACCATTTGGAAAAAGCTTTGATGTGATAGGTATTTGAGGGGAGATATCGGAATAGGTATCTCCTTTTTTGCTTGCTATTTTTGGGCTTTCAGGGGTTTGGAAAAGGCTGTCACCTATTCACCGCCGCACCGTTGGATTGTTTAGTCTCGTCTAATATATGGAAAGCAGCTTTTACGTTTAATTTATCAACTTTGTCCAGTATTGCTTTAATATCTAATTTCTGTCTGAATCATTTACATTCAATTCGCCACTCTTCTTATAATTACATAGAGAGTAATTTGATATGATATAGTATGACGTTATCCGTTTTTTCAGTATCACTATATATATTACCATTAGCTCATTTTATTTAAGGAACAAAACCATTCATTAAAATTATTAATTATTTCTGAACTATAAACTATTACGCAGCATGCATGTTATAATAAATATTGTGGGGCATTAACTAGTGCCGGTGTAAATTTGTCGAGAGGCACGAGGATACTGAATAGTTACTGAAAATAAGTTTTATGAAGGGAATGGTGAGTTTATGAATAATCCAATATCTAAAAAAGTAGTATTTGGTTTTATCGGTGTTGTTTTTGCTTTTTTTCTCATTATTTTTGCATTAAGCTTTCCTTCGTATTCTAAACATCATCTTTTTGGCTCAGAATTGAGTAAAATTGTAAAAGAATATGATAAGGATAAGCAGGTAGAATTATTTGGCGATAATGAAGCTTATGCAATGGGTTTAAATGCCGAAGAACGACCGGTTTTTAAGGATAAGTTTAAAGCGTTGGCACAGCTGAAAAAAGATTGTCCGGAAGGTATTAAATACATAAAAAAGGAACGCAAGCTGGGAAGAAATCTTTCCATATTTTTTTGGGATTGGTATGCAACGTATTCTGGTTATATATATGAAGATGCAGATGAAGAGATCCAGCCACAGTTAACAAAAATACAAGAGTTCTTTTATGTTTATGAAAATAGTTTTAAAGAACCGGAGACTGAGGGTTAAAAGATAGGAGAGCAGACGAAAGCTGTTCTCCTTATCTATTTTATTGAGCAAAAATCTAGATTTAATTTCAGTTGTCTGAAAAATTCAAAAGGTATTGTATACTTGGTATCTACCGAAAAATTATATCTTGGTTTATTTTTTTGAGTTCCTGAAATAATTTATCTTTTTCTACGACTGAACACATGATTTCACTTCTTTTGCTTTTTATAACTATACGGTCTAAAGATGCCGCACTTGATGCAATAGGATTATGCGTTTTATATACTTCCAGAATTTCATTAATCTTCATTGATTCTTTACCGAAACCAAAAAACACTGTGATTGATTCGCTATTTAGCAGTATATAGTTTCTTACTATAATGGGAATAAAAATAATGTTTATTGTTACTATACCAATTATTAATGCAATAGTATTATCCTTTGTAAATAAAAGTTCTTTCACGAACATTATATTTGCAATAATAGCGATTGCGTAAAACCATATTGCTATTTTTCCTTGAAATTTCATCATATCACGATACCCTTTCAAATGATTGGCTTCAGTTTTTTTCATTTTTATTAAAGAATTCTTTTATTAGAATAATTAATCCTATCATAAATAATCCAGTTGAAAATAGGAACGGCATTAATAATTTATTCTCAATGATGGCTGTCCAGATCTTTCCTTGATATGTATACCATTCTGTGATCTCTACAGCCCTTATTGCGGCAGAAATTGTAATTCCTGCGATAACGATAGATGAAGATATTAGCAAAGATGTACCGATTATCACTCTTTTCATAAACGCATCCTCTTTCGTAGATTGTATGATAATAATTATGCTGGGCTATTTCAATTATATAAATAACAAAAGTTAAGCACCAGGGGATGTACGGGTACGCTTCTCATTTGATCCAGCAGAGTTTGGAATAATATATTTGTTACATCAACTCATGCGATTTCCATATGGATACATCTACATATATTTTTCTTTATATTCCGGCGTATGCTCTATGAGACATATTCTGACACCGTTGGGATCTATTACAAATGCCTGACGTCCAACGGTTGTAGGTGCAATTTCTCCAACTATATCATAACCTTTGCTTCTAAGATGTTCGATTGTTTCATCCAGATTATCTACATCTGTTCCAATAGAATAAAGACCTATTTCAAACTGGGGTGACTCTATCAATTCTACGCAGGCGCCTTCCGGGCTTTTCATAATCGTGATACCTCCAACGGGAAAGTCCACATGGTAGCCTTCGCTGAATCCAAGTACATCTCTGTAGAATCCAACTGATTCTTCAAGGCTCTTTACAATCATTGTTGAATACTGTACGGATACTTTCATACTATACCTCCTGTTTTTTACTAAATTCTTTTTATTTAATAATAGCATATGGTGAAATATCTTGTCTATTATAATCATTTTGTTGACCTAAAATAATATATCTACGAAAGTTTATGGGAAACTATTAATATTGCTGATATTATCTTGTATAAATTCTTATAATTATTTTTCTGATGATATGCAGTTCTCTGCCTTTCAATCCATCTTCCTAAAAGAAACCCTTCTGCTGTTTTATAATAATTGGGAACCTTTAGATGATGATTAGATATATAGAAATCTTTTGCTAACATATACCACTCATCCCAGGATAAGCGTGTATAATTTCGCTTTTTAACAGTCGTAGAATCATTCATCCTCTTACCCCCACATCTTTACACTTTAGGGCAGTCATTTTTAACAACAACAATATACTTTTTCTTATGAATAATAAAAGTATAAAATTGATGCCAGAAGAATTTATTTGCTCAATCAAATTGGAATGATATGGTCTCTCGGGATCAGAAGAAAGTGGGAGATTTGGTATGAATACTGTGAAGAATATTATGTGGAAAAAGGTAATATTGATATACCAAAAGGATTTACATACAATCAGGCAGCATTGGGAGAATGGATTATTTATCAAAGAAAATGCTATCATAAAAGCAAATTAAGTGAATATATTGAGAACCAAATAAATAAGAATCACTATATTAAAATATAATCGATATTTTTTAAAATATATTTTCCATTCTTTTATAAAATCTCTATTGAATTTCTTTCGTGCAAAAATAAGTCCGCAGATTACTAAAAAAATAATACTTAGTGGAAGTGTAATCTTATAGGCTATACTTAAAACCTTCCAAGACTCGGTAAATAAAGGAACAATGGTTGAAATTTCAAGTATTATAATAGATGCAAGAATAATACAGTATAAAACTTTAAATACATGTTCATTGGATTTGCTATTCATAAGTCATTCCCCCTTAATGCTATTTTTAAATCTGATTTAATGATAACATATTTTTAAACAATATGCTATGCAATATAGAACTTTTTGGGAAAGTGAAAAAATTTACTTTTATAAAATACTTGTATAAATCCTAGACAAATAGTCAATAATCATTTAAAATAATACTATTAAAAGTATTTTTTGGAGGATTAATATCATGGCAAGAGGACAATGAAAATCAATTGATGATCAGATCGTAATTTTGGACGAGCAGATCGCTAAAGTGCAGGTTAAAATGGATGCTTTATTAGAAGCGAAAAGGGGCTTGGAGCAGAAGAAAAGAGAAGAAGCTTTGGGGCAGCTTTATGATATGATTCAGGAGAGCGGAAAATCTATTGAAGATATTATGATGTTGATTACTGATTGAATTAATTATAAGATTAAAAAGAATAAATAAAAGTAGAGGTGTATACGTTACATCTCTATTTTTTTGGATTTTTTACAGATAGAAACGAGTTATATTACCAACTAGACGAGATTAATCACCAGTTAGACAAAATTTATTGATATTATCATAAAAGTGTGATAAAAATATGATATTACTATTTAACTTATTTCCAGTATATAGAAGTGATGCTGGTGGCTAAGAGGGGGCAATTAATAGAATCCATCATTCAACAGTAACCTAGAAATCAATATTTTACAGGAGAAAGGGAAATACTATGAAGAAAAAATTTTTATTAGTGTTGGGTCTCATAAGTATAATGAGTTTAGGAGTAAATGTTTTAGCATCGGAAAGATTAACAGAAAATATTGATATAAGTACTGAATCAGAAAGTGACCAAATGGTTTTAGAAACTGAAAAAGACAATGTTAATGCAGAAACAGAATCGGACATTTCAGAAAAAGGAACGCAAGAGTGGGGGGATATTGAAAAAACTCCATCTAAGAATCCTGTCATAATTACACCGTTAGTAGAGAACACATTGGTATATGGTGATGAAAAAATTGCATTATACCCTACTTTTGAGGATAACAGCGCAGCGTTTCAGGAACTTAACAATCAAGCATCTAATTTACTGTCAATAATCTCTTTAAAATACGATTTGGGAGATTTAACAGAGGATAATTGGAAAGAATTTTATGATTGTGCAAAAGAATATATTTTTGATTTAGATAATGGAATTAATGATACTGATCCAGAGCCTAATGCAATATTATATTTCTTTGATATATTTGAAGGATATATAAATAATAATAAGATTATTGAAAATTATAATCCTTTATCAAGAAGTGTAGAAAATGTTGAAGTAATGTTGCCTTATGATAGAGATAATTTAGATGTATACACACCAGATATAGAACCTCGTGGATGGAGTTTAACAGCAGCTAGAGATTGGGCTAAAACATTCTGCGAAGCACCTTGTAGTGGAACGTATGGATATTTTCCGAAAGGTGATTGCACCAATTTTACATCTCAAATCAAGCATCAAGGTGGATTTGCTCAGAAGTATACAGGTAATAGGAATACTGGTTGGTGGCATACACAAGATGGAGGGATAAATCGTTATTCTAATAGTTGGACGGTTGCAGATACATTTGTAAAGTATCAAGGTACCGCATACGTCACATCATCATTTAACGATTTTACTAATACTGTTAAAGCAGGAAAAATTGTTGCTTATGATAGGGGGCAGAATGGCAGCTGGGAACATTGTGCTTTCATATATAAGGTAGGTAAGCAAAGAGCCAATTATCGTAATATAAAAATTGCACAGCATACTTCTAATTATCTTGCTTGGGTATCTTCATCAGTATGTAACTGGGAAACTCTAAGTAATTGTAACTTTGCTATAGTTAGTAGGTAGACGTGTATGAAAAACAAGAGAATATGGATTGTATTTATATCAGTTATTTTATTGTGTTTTATTATAGTTGCTGCAATTGTTTTACCAAGGTATTACAAGAACAATGTTGCTGGAACTAGTTCTGGCACTGTAGTAAAAGAATACGGCAAAGATACTTATCAAAAAGTGTTTGGAAGTAATAATGCCTATGCTTTAGGATTAAATGCAGAGGATATGCCAGTATTTAAAAATAAAGAATTAGCTTTTGATCAAATATGTACAGACTGTCCTAATGGTATTCAAAAGATTAAAGAGAAAAATAACTTGAAAAAGTTAACAAATTTTTCTTGGAAAGAGTATGCGACCTATGCAAGCCAGACATCAGATGAAGAATATCAGGATGAGATAGATAAGGTGGCTATATTTTTCGATATATACAGTAGTAGTTTTAAATAAAATGAATAAGGGGCTGTTGCAATGTTTTTAATAATAGAGTTCTCCAGTTTGTCGTGAAATATCCTGTTGGTGTATTGGAACCTTAAATGCCGCTAAACCTGCATAATGCTGGTATAGGGTAATAATATTTCTAATGTTTATTCGTTA
>JAGZJZ010000004.1 GCA_018365455.1 Clostridiales bacterium | reverse complement strand
ATCCTTGATCTTGCATATATTTAGAACATGTATTGGATAATCTGGGATATGCATCTTTAAAAACTCTTTATCCACCTTATCCCCAAACATGTCATACAATGACATGGGTCCGTCCCATTCTTCTTCACCGTAATAGATTACTTGTGTCATAACCGGAGAGATGGTATCTGTTTTTAACATTCCGGAGAGGTATTCTTCTCCGTCCATCTTGTCCTTTTGTCTGTTATGCATCTTTCTCAATGCATTAACCTGATCGTTATACGTCAAAGCATCATATAACATGCATCTCAATGGCATTGCATAATGTACATTCATTTGATTTTCTATCCCTAAGATCATAACCGAATTCCCGTTTTACTGGAAACCTTTTTCACAATATCTCGGTTACGCTTTATTACCTGTAAATTTCTTTCTCCTTCACACAAAGCCATACCGGAAAGAGGATTGATATCCACCAGTTCTTCCGGGGTAATCTTCATTTTCCTTTCACTTTGAAATATCTGATGATTATATAGGTCCGCAAACCTTTCATTATCTGACAAATACTTATTAATAATTACATCATTTTTCAATAAGCTGCTATTTCCTCCCTTAAATGTTTTCACCAGATACGTATTTATCTATCCTGACAGCTTGTACTCATATCCAGTTTTTAATAATTAAATCTTTTTTAATATAATGCAAACTACCGATTTGGACATTAAAATGAATCTAGCTATATATGTAATTCATTTCATCAACTAATAAAGCACATTTTACTGATATAATCCATTTATATTAATTACTTTCATAAATCGCTTCGTAATTTGCTTGTCAAATCGCTTTGCTTATGCTTTGTTTCATTACTTCGTTAATTACTCTTCTTATATAGCTTCTTATCATTGTTTCATGAATTGCATTGCTCATCACTTAGTAAATTACTTTATTCTTTACTTCTTGCGTTACTTAGTGAATCGCTTTACTGATATTGTTTCGTTTAATTACTTGATGAAAAGCTTAGCTAACTGCTTAGTTTATCGCTTTAAAATTACTCCTTGTATTACTTCTAGAATTGCTTTACTAATTACTTCATAATTAACTCGTAAATTATCTTAAATTACTTCACTAATTACTTCTTCCTAACATTATAAATGAAAATTTTGGCAGAAACGCCGATGAAAAAAGATTTAATCTATAATAAGTCTATCATAAATACCTGTTTATTTCAAGAATTTTTTAAATTATTTTTATTGCAACATATTATATAAGCCTTAATTAGCATTTTCTTATTTTACAAAGCCGGCAGATTTACTACATACATTCTACCTATACAGATTTTAGAGAAATTAGCTAACTTTGATAAACTTGATTTTCTGCCGGCTTTGTATCAATATCTATAGCGAAATGAATCGGGACTTCATTTCTAAGTCAACGCTCCGCCCCATTGGCGCTTTAAAGACGGAGCATTATGAAGCTTTATCATTTATCATACCTCGAAGATTAAATCTCCGTAGGATGGCATTGGCCATAACTCTTTATTTACTATCATTTCAAGTTGGTCTACTGGTATACGCAGTGCGTTCATAGCCGGCATTACTGCATCATGAAAATATCTTGCCTGTTCTTCACCTTCTGCTTTTTGTGCAGCATTCTGAGTTACTTCTGAAAGTTTATCCAATGCATTCTCTGCGGCTTCCAGCAGTTCACTGGTCCTATCCAATAATCTGGATTGCACATTTGCTTTTGAACCTGCCGCTTTTACAGAAACAATTGTATCCGCAAGTTCTTTCGTGTAATGAATGACTGCCGGCAAAATCTGCTTTCCAGCGATGTCAATCATTGTCTTCGCTTCTATATTGATGGCTTTTGCATAAGCCTCATACTGGATTTCTACACGGGATTCCAGCTCTGCTCTGGTAAATACACCAAATTTTGCAAATAACTCTATTGACTTTTCCGAAACCAGCGCTGGAATTGCATCTACCATGGATTTGATATTAGGCAGACCTCTGCGTTTCGCTTCCTCCACCCACTCATCCGAATAGCCGTTTCCATTGAAGACAATTCTCTGGTGTTTCGTTGCATATTCTTTAATCAGATCATGTACTGCGATATCAAAGTCTTGAGCATTTTCCAGAACCTCACATGCTTCTGCAAATGCTTCCGCTACTATCGTATTCAGCACAATATTGGGCGAGGCAATAGAATCTCTGGAGCCAACCATCCGAAACTCAAATTTGTTCCCGGTGAATGCAAAGGGTGATGTTCTGTTTCGGTCAGTTGCATCTTTTGTAAAATCAGGAAGTGTTTTAACACCCGTATGCAGAACCTCTCCTTTTATGCTCTTTGTCGCCATCCCTGTGCTGATCAGCTGTTCCAGCACATCTTCAAGCTGTTCTCCCAAAAATACAGAGATAATAGCAGGCGGTGCCTCATTTGCCCCCAGCCTGTGGTCATTCCCCACATCTGCCGCAGATTCCCGCAGGAGATCCGCATGTTTATCAACCGCTTTTAAAATGCAGGTAAGCACCAGCAAGAACTGTATATTTTCATGAGGTGTTTTCCCTGGATCCAGGAGATTAATACCGTCATCCGTAGTAATAGACCAGTTATTATGTTTTCCGGAACCATTTACACCTGCAAACGGCTTCTCATGAAGTAGGCACTGCAGTCCATGCTGGCAGGCAACTTTCTTTAATACTTTCATAACGATTTGGTTGTGGTCCACTGCTACATTTGCCTCTGCATAAATTGGAGCTAACTCGTGCTGTGCCGGTGCCACTTCATTATGCTGGGTCTTTGAGGAAACCCCTAATTTCCACAGTTCCTCATTGACATCCTTCATATAAGAAGCTATCCTTTGACGAATCGTTCCAAAATAATGGTCATCCAGCTCCTGTCCCTTTGGAGGCATTGCTCCAAATAAGGTACGTCCCGTAAAAATCAAATCTTTTCTCTGCAGATATTTTTGTTTATCTACCAGAAAATACTCCTGTTCCGGTCCAACACAGGGGGTTACTTTCTTGGAAGTAGTATTTCCAAACAGTTTGAGAAGCCTGATCGCCTGATCGTTAATCGCCTGCATGGATCTTAACAGCGGGGTTTTTTTATCCAGCGCTTCCCCTGTATAGGAGCAAAATGCAGTGGGAATGCAGAGAATCGCTCCGGCGGCATCTTCCCGGACATATGCAGGTGAAGTACAATCCCATGCTGTATATCCCCTTGCTTCAAAAGTGGCACGCAGACCGCCTGAAGGGAAGGAGGATGCATCCGGTTCTCCCTTAATCAGCTCTTTTCCGGAAAACTCCATGAGAATAGTTCCATCACCCCTGGGCGCCGTTATAAAGGAATCATGTTTCTCAGCCGTAACCCCAGTCAGCGGCTGGAAAATATGGGTATAATGCGTTGCCCCCTTATCCACAGCCCAGTTCTTCATTGCTTCCGCAACTACATCTGCTACTGAAGGGTCTAATTCCTTCCCCTCGTCAATTGTCTTTCTTAATTCTTTATAAATCTTCTTCGGCAGGCGTTCCTGCATTACCTTATCACTAAAAACATTTTCCCCAAATATCTCTGTTACGTTAATTTGTTTACACATATATGATCCTCCTCATTCCAGCTGATACAGCATTGTACAAATAATTGACTCATCCACACAGGATATTCTTAAAAAGGTGTCCAAAGCGGATTATCCGATGTACAATGCTGAATTCATATTAAAAAGCACAAAAAAGGGCACTCCGCCTATTGCGGAACACCCTTGTTCACTCTTTAATCGCTATCAATTTTTAATCTGAATATAAAATACCCTACTTTTAGAAAAAATGCAAGTGAAATTTTTATATTCTTTAAATTCAAAGCTTCCGAATCTTTATAAGTTCAAATTAAGCCTTGTTAACAGATCCGAATAATTCCATTTTTTCTTTCACAGTTGCTTTGATTGCTTCTGTTCCAGGAGCTAATAATTTACGTGGGTCAAATCCTTTTCCCTGTAAATCTTTACCTTCTTCAATGTATTTACGTGTAGCTTCCGCAAAAGAAAGCTGGCATTCTGTGTTTACATTGATCTTAGCAACACCTAAATCAATTGCTTTTTTGATCATATCTTCCGGAATACCTGTACCACCATGAAGAACTAATGGCATAACGCCTGTTAATTTCTGAACAGCGTCTAATGTTTCAAAGCTTAAGCCTTTCCAGTTTGCAGGATATTTTCCATGAATATTTCCGATACCAGCTGCCAACATATCTACACCAAGATCTGCAATTCTCTTGCATTCTTCCGGATCTGCACATTCGCCTGCTCCAACAACGCCGTCTTCTTCACCGCCGATTGAGCCAACTTCTGCTTCCAGAGACATTCCTTTTTCTTTACAGATCTCAACTAATTTCTTTGTATTTGCAACATTTTCTTCGATAGGGCTGTGAGAACCATCATACATAATAGATGAGAAACCAGCTTCGATACATTTCATACAGCCTTCGAAGCTGCCGTGGTCTAAGTGAAGAGCAACCGGAACAGTGATGTTTAATTCTTCCATCATGCCGTTTACCATTCCTACTACAGTCTTATAGCCTGTCATATATTTACCAGCGCCTTCTGACACACCTAAAATAACCGGTGAATTACACTCCTGCGCTGTAGCGAGAACTGCTTTTGTCCACTCCAGGTTATTGATATTAAACTGTCCTACTGCGTAGTGGCCTGCTTTTGCTTTGTCTAACATTTCTTTTGCTGATACTAACATCTCTATTACCTCCATATGATATATTTAAAGCCTTATTAAAAAATTGTCTATGCGACCATTATAACCTATCTTAGAATAAAAATAAACTATTATTTTACAATAATGGGAATTGCCTGCTTGTGGTTGATGATCTCAACATGCTTGTGATCACCGCCAAATTCACCATCCAGAGTCCAGGGAATCTCTTCCTCTGCCTCCAAAACAATATGATCCGTTTTAAATGAATGTATATATTTGGAATTTACTTCTTTCATCAACAGAGCACCAATAATTTCCTGAAGCTCCAACGGATTTTGGGGTGTACGGATCAACGTCACCTCATAAACTCCATCATTTAGCTTTACGTGTTTTCCTGTCATGTTCCGAAATCCCCCAACCGAATCTGAGTTGGTAACCATTCCGTAAATAAAATCCCCTTCTATGGTCTCATCATTCGCTTCAATTTTCATTTTATACGATTTAATTCCATAAAGACGTTTCACGCCTTCCAGCACATAAGCCAGATGTCCTAAAATATTCTTTAACTCCTGTCTCGTCTGATAAGACACATCTGTAAAAATACCAAATGCAGCAATATATACAAAATAATCATCATTAAATGAACCCACGTCACATAAATAAGGCACGCCATCCATAATATCCTGCGCCGCCTTAACCATATTTTTTGAAAGCTTCAAGCTATTGGCAAAATCATTGGTACTTCCTGCCGGAATATACCCCACCGGACAATTAGCTCCGCTTTCCATCATTCCCGTTATGATCTCGTCCAGCGTTCCGTCTCCTCCGCTGCAGACCACCATGTCGTATTCCGCGGCACGTTCCTTTGTCATTTTGCAGGCATCCAGGAAGCTCTGTGTCGTATAGGAATGTACATCATATCCACCTTTGACAAAAATATCAATAATCTCCAGAAGTTTATTTTTAATAAGACCTTTGCCAGATTTGGGATTGATTATAAATAGCATTTTCTTTTTCATAACATAACACCTCAATACCCCTCTAATGTATGAACCTATTCTACTACCAAAGTTTCAGAGATGCAATCATTTTGTTTTTGGTGTCAACTTCAGCAAACCAGTTTTCATTTTCTGCAGACTATGCTATACTGACCTGTATAAAAGGAGGTGTGAAACAATGATATATAAAACAAAAGGTGTCTGTTCCCAGGCTATTGATTTTGAATTAGATGGGGATACCATAAAAAAAGTATCTTTTATTGGCGGCTGCTCAGGAAATACTCAGGGGGTTGCCCGCCTTGTTGAAGGCATGAATGTAGATGAAGCTATAAAAAAACTGGAGGGCATTAAATGCGGTCCAAGACCTACATCCTGTCCCGACCAGCTTGCAAAAGCTTTAAAAGAAGCAACCGGGAAATAAAACATAGGGCTGTTACCTGAGTTTCATACCAACGTATGCTGTTCCACAGCACTAATCATTTTTGGTACGAACCGGGTAACAGCCTCATTCATATCGATAACCAGCACTTGCCTGGCTTCTCTTATATTACGTTTCTTTTTTTATCGGTCCCATTTATCACACATAGCGTTAATCTGGTCTGCAAATTTCGCCAAATCCTTATTCGCCCCGCCTTCATTATGCCGGATAACCGTCATCAATCTCTGTCCGGCACTTAGTAATCTGGCAAATACCGTATTTGCTCTGGCACCCATTACCGTCATACTCTCCGTATCTTTAACAATCGGAACCGGATGGGCTTCTTTGATAAACACATTTTTTTCCAAATCAAAAATTGTCCCGCTATACGGTGCTGTTGCTTTTAAATGAAGTTCGTCAATCAAACGATTTTTAAAGATATCACAGACACTGTCTTCTCCATGTGTCACAAATACTCTGGCTGGTTTATTTTCTATAGCAGATACCCATTTGATCAGCCCTTCATTATCCGCGTGTCCGCTGATTCCCTGAAGCCTGCAGATCTCTGCATGCACTTCAATTTCTTCTCCAAATAACCGTACCGTTTTGGCACCTTCCAGGATAGCCCTTCCTAAAGTCCCTACCGCCTGATAGCCTGCAAATACAATCGTACTGTCTTTGCGCCACAAATTATGCTTAAGATGGTGCTTAATCCTTCCCGCATCGCACATCCCGCTTGCTGACAGAATAACCTTCGGACTGTTATTAAAGTTAATATTTTTTGATTCATCACTGGTAATTGCTGTCTTTAGCCCCGGAAAACCTATGGGGTTAATTCCTCGATCCAAAAGTGCAATCGCTTCCTCGTCAAAGTCTTCCCGCATCCGTTCACGGAAAATACTGGTGGCTTCCACTGCCAGCGGACTATCTACATATACTTCAAATCCTTCATGGTTCTTAATCATCCGTTCTTCCTTGATTTTACGAATAAAATAAAGGAGTTCCTGAGTTCTTCCCACCGCAAAAGAGGGTACTACCACATTTCCGCCTCTGTCAAAAGTCCTCTGAATAATCTCAGCAAACTCACCCACATAATCCAGTCTGCCTCCATGGCTTCTGTCACCATAGGTGGACTCCATAACTACATAATCTGCATCCTGAATATATTGGGGATCCCGGATTAACGGCTGATTCATATTTCCAATGTCACCGGAAAATACGATCTTTTTTTCACAGCCCTTTTCATTGATCCATACTTCAATCGACGATGAACCCAGCAGATGTCCTGCATCAATAAAACGGATTTTTATACCATCTGCAATCGGTATTATTTTATTATACTCATTCCCGATAAAGCAGCTGATAGCTCCATTTGCATCTTCCATATTATATAATGGCTCAACTTCTGCCTTTCCGGCCCTTTTTCCTTTTCTGTTCTTCCATTCAGCCTCAAACATCTGAATGTGTGCACTGTCTCGCAGCATAATCTCGCATAAATCCTGGGTAGCTCTCGTAGAAAATACCTGCCCCCGGAATCCTCTCTGGTATAAAAGGGGAATTTTCCCGGAATGATCAATGTGGGCATGTGTCAACAGCAGCATATCAATATCACTGGCGGGAACTGGTATTTCCTGATTTTCAAAACAATCAGGCCCTTGTTCCATACCACAGTCGATTAAAATCTTTTTTCCGCATGCCTCCAGATAATAGCAGCTACCTGTTACTTCATGTGTTGCCCCTAAAAATATCAGTCTCATAAAAAATGCCTCTCCTTTCGCCCAAACATAGTTGTATAAGAATATTATACTCTGTTTGATGCTATTAAGATAGGCATTTTCTAATTAATATTTAATTGTACTCACGATGCTTGTAAAATCCAGAACAGCATAAGCCGAATTCTTTTGAGGTTACTGTAAAATGCTGATACGGGCTGCTCACCCCGATGTCTTTGATTGCTTCTGAGTTACAGACATCGGATGCGGGACTCACAAAATACTGCTTATATCCTTTTGTTCCTATATCCAGTATTCCCTTATCCCACTCAGCCGCATTCCCTCCGTTTGGAATTGCGACAATCCTGATCTTACTCCAGACATCCGCAAAACGCTCTTTAACCGCTCCCAGATGCTCCCGGAGATTTACGGTTCCCAAGAGCAGACTTCCATCAATATATTCCTGCTCTCCGGCTCCATTGTGCTTTTTACATAATTCAAAATCATTATATAAACCACATCTCATACCGCAGCTTGGCACACCCAGATTTATACATACGCTGCAAGGCGTATCGTCAGAGATATACTTAACTGCCATGACCGAATCTTCCATCTTCTTGTCCATTTTATCTGAACCATGGTATACAGCCAATCCCTTTTCAATCCCTTCACCATAGACGGCAAATTCAAAACGCCATCCATTACAGATAAAGGACAAATCTTTCTCAACCCTGCAAATTTCTTCCACACCATTGTGTTTCATAAAGTCATATGGATTTCTGATAAAGCTAAGTTCATTGTCATCAAAGATCTTATCTTCCTCGGCTTGATTTGTAAGCCCTTTCAATTCCTCCAAAGTAAAATCTGGTATAATGACCTTACCGACTTTTGATGTCGTCAGAACTTCCACAGCTTTATGTATTGAAAATGCGCATAAATCCGCCAAAATCATAAAGTCATATTCAGGAACATTATAAAATCTCTTGTCTGGTTCTGTCTTCCTGCATGCCGTATTTAACACTCCACTAATGTAAATAAACTGGCATTTCTCATCAATATAGTTGTCCACGATACTTCCTGTATGGCATATTCCACACTCAATGTTTTGAAATAAAAAGCGATAGTACTTTGCATTCATGATTTTTTTACTCCCCTTTGTCTAATTCGTTTATGTGTTACTAATAACATTTCCTAAAAATTATTAATCATAATACACAATGAAAGGTAATGTAATTTAAACATTCATTGGATATATATTTAATTATTTTATAAGTATGCCATCGCTATAACTACTAGCTATTTCTTTAACAACACCTTTACGCACAATATGTGATGCAGTAACTCTGTAATAATAACCAGGAGTCACATATAACGACGTGCTATAATTACATTGAGTTGTATTATAGACTACTTGACCTCTATGATCTACATTAACCCAACTGCCATTAATGAGTCTGTCTATATCTAAATATACTTCTACAGAATCACACATACGATTAGCTATAGTTGTTCCGCCAATATATACAACACCTCCACCACCGTTAGTAATGTTACATGATGCACTTGATAAATACGAGCCTCTTGCAATAGCACGATAAAATCCCTCAGATGTTGAATCAGATGTTAATAATGTACCCTCTACAATATCGCCTGCTTTATATTCTTCGGCAGCCATTGCATTCAAGGGAACAAGGCATAAACATAGCATCAAACTTAACATAATTGATACTACTCTAATTACTTTTTTACTCACTTTCATATTTCCTCCTTTTTCTTTAGAATATTTACATTACATATATATAAACGTATTAGAACCAAAAATATGACGCTAAAACTAAAAATAAATATTTTTTAACATTTTCGTAAAATTTTCTTTTTCCATGATAGCAGTAACTGAATAATAACATTCATCTTTATTAAAATATGCAGCATAAGAAATTTCATTATTAGGGTTCATTAATTCTGTTACATTAATTAAATCTCCTTCTTCCGATTCAATTACAAAGTTGTCTTTCACTATACCATCAAATACCTGAGAAGATGATGCATTTTTTCTATTTTTATATATGTATATATTTACCGTAGTATCATTATTATATATATACTGCATAACCGCATTATAAGTTAAATCATCAATATTTACTGATAAGTACTTCATATTGTCTGGCTTAAAATTAAATTTCAACATCTTTACATCCAATAATGTTTCTATCTTTTTCCAAGCTTCATTTTCCGACAAATCACCCATTACATGATCTTCGTTGGCATCATTTAGCCTTACTTGTAAATTATCATTTACCATGGTGTTTATAATCGACATTAAGTATTCCCTATTAGCCGAACTTGTCATACTAACCCCAAACAAACACAAGCAAATCATAGCCGCAAACCCAGCGTACTTTAAAACCTTATCCCGCCGGCGTTGTGCCATCTTTCTTCGACCAATCGCAAGCGCTCTCCGATCCTCATCCGAAAGCATCTCATAGACTTTCTCACGATTTTCCTCACTTTCGTTATTTTTCTTCTCTTCATCTCCCATAGCAGTCTCCGATACCTCCTCTTTCCTGGCGGGATCTGCTTTTTCCTCATCAATCCACTTCTTTTCATCCTTCAGTTTTTGAATAACTGCTGCAAAAAGTTCCGGGGATTCATCCATATCATCTATATAATCCAAACCAGGGTCCGAATTTAATTTTTTTTCGTATTCATCTGCCGCTTTAATCAATTGCTGTCGGAGAGCCTCATCCATATCATCCACGGACTCTAGATTATCCGAGACTACTGGAAAAGGCTCAATTTTATCACTGTTTTTTCTTAGTTTTCCTTCCACTATTTACTCCCCTCTGCACGAGCAACGTTGCATTTATATCCGATAGCTTTAATATAATTATATCCTATCCTGCCCAGTCCTGTCTTGACTTTTTTTCATAACAGTATAATATGTATCTATGATGAACTTTTTGGAGGATGAATATGAAACGAATTATTCTTACAGGTGGCGGCACTGCCGGCCATGTTACACCTAATATTGCTCTACTCCCTCGCCTTAAGGAACTTGACTACGATGTCCAGTACATTGGTTCCCTGGACGGAATTGAAAAAAAATTAATTGAAGAACTTTCGATTCCTTACTATGGAATCGCTTCCGGTAAGTTGAGACGTTACTTTGACCCAAAAAACTTTTCAGATCCTTTTAAAGTGATTAAGGGCTACTTTCAGGCACGCAAATTATTAAAAAGCCTGAAACCGGATGTTGTTTTTTCTAAAGGTGGGTTCGTTGCTGTACCGGTAGTTCTTGCTGCAAAGCACCGTCATATTCCAGTAATCATACATGAGTCAGACATGACGCCGGGCCTGGCAAACAAACTCTCAATCCCGTCTGCTAACAAAATATGCTGTAATTTTCCTGAAACACTGTCCCATCTTCCCGAAGGGAAAGCCTTTTTAACCGGATCTCCCATACGTCAAGAGCTTTTATCCGGCAACAAACTGGCGGCGCTGAAATTCTGTGGATTTACCGCAAACAAACCAGTCCTGCTCATTATTGGCGGCAGTCTTGGTTCTGCTACAGTTAATACCGCTATAAGGAATATATTACCACAACTCTTGAAAACTTTCCAGGTAATTCACTTATGTGGAAAAGATAAAATTGATGAATCACTCATCAAAACGGAAGGCTATGTACAATTCGAATATATAAAACAAGAATTGGCAGATCTGTTTGCCCTGGCTGATGTAGTAGTTTCCCGAGCAGGCGCAAATGCAATCTGTGAACTGCTGGCACTGCGCAAGCCAAATCTTTTAATACCGCTCTCTGCTGCGGCAAGCCGTGGAGATCAGATTTTAAATGCTGCCTCTTTCAAGCGCCAGGGGTTCAGCGAGGTCTTGGAGGAAGAAACCCTGTCATCCGAAGCACTCCTTCGTACAATTCAAACGCTTTATGAGTCCCGGCACACCTATATTGCAGCTATGGAAAAAAGCCAGCAAAATGATGCCATCGGAAAAATAGTGTCATTAATAGACCAGGTTACACAAGGAAAGTAGAGGCGCGCGCCTCTACTTTTCTTTATAATCTTTCAGATATTTCTGTCTTATGTATTTCTTTGCCCTGCATAATCTTGCCCGAAATACGGTAACTGCGATCCCAAGTTTTGCCGCTGCTTCCTCCTGGGTCAAGCCGTTCACATAGCTTTGATAAATCACCTCGTACCATCTCTCATTCATTTGCTTTAAATCGTCAAAAATTGTAAACAGCAATTGTGTATTTGCCGTTCTGTTTACCAACTCATCAATGGAGTATTGAACTGCCGTATTCATACTCGTAGTTGGCATAATAACTTCTCTTCTGACACTTGCTTTTCTGGAATTATCTATAATAGCCCTTTTCGCAGTGATCAGAAGCCACGCCTTAATAAAATCAGGCGCCACTGTATCCATATTGTCATAATATTTCCAAAATACATGTTGGCAGATTTCTTGTGCCAACTCAAAATCCCCTGTCTGATCCAATGCCGCCTTTATGACCAGACGATGATATTTGTTATATACGTCTGTAAACAATTTATTCTTCATCTTTTGTAGTGTCCTCTTCTCAGCTTATGCTTTAAATTTGGAAAGTATCTCCTCTTTGTCTTGCTCCGTCAAGGTTCCGGGTTTCCAGGTTATACCCACATGATCTTTAGTCATGCGCGGTATGAGGTGTATATGGAAATGAAATACAGTCTGACCTGCTGCCTCCCCATTGTTTTGCAGAATATTAATACCGTCGCACTCCAGCTTGTCTTTTAGCTCAGCTGCCATTTTCTTCGCCAAAGTGTATGCTTTTTGCAGTAACACATCCGGCATGTCAAAAATATCCGCATAATGTTCCTTTGGAATAATCAGGGCATGTCCTTTGGATGCCGGTCCTAAATCAAGTATTACTTTAAAGTCATCATCTTCAAATACTGCGGCTGATGGTATTTGTCCATTTGCTAATTTACAAAAAATGCAATCATTTTCTTTCATAAACTCTCTCCTTTTTCTTATAA
The DNA here is from genome assembly GCA_018365455.1 of Clostridiales bacterium. Lineage (GTDB taxonomy): Bacteria > Bacillota > Clostridia > Lachnospirales > Lachnospiraceae > Robinsoniella. The sequence goes on along the minus strand of JAGZJZ010000004.1, from coordinate 185,988 downwards.
TTATTCACCAATATGTTAGACATTTTGTAAAATTATGTCAATAATATGTATTTGCTATTTTTCGAAACCAATGCTATTCTATGCATGGAGGTGTCGATATGTTAACTAAAAATGACGAAAAACAGATGAAAGCCCTCATGAATGAGCGTGAGGATTTCCGCTATATCATAGAAAAGCTGAAAGAAGAACAACAATTTACTGTGTCTCAGATTTCACATGAGATACGCAATCCTGTTACTTTAATAAACAGTTCTCTGCAATTGATTGAAAAACAACATCCGGAGGTAAGAAATTTTGCTTTTTGGAATCAAACGATGGAAGATATGATGTTCCTCAGAAAACTGCTTGACGAATTATCCTCATTCAATAACGGAGAGCGCCTCGCTCTTCAGGAAATGAATGTTAAGTCCTGGGTAGAGGCTCTTGCCGGGTCTATTGCAACCCATCTACGAGATACTGATATTGATTTTTCCTGTGACTTTCAAAAAGAACTGCCTTATATCACTGCTGACGATACAAAGTTGCATCAGGCAGTCTATAACTTGCTGCGTAATGCCGTTGAAGCATTAGATGACTGTGGTCATATTATCTTCCGGGCGTACACGCAAGAAAATAATCTAATCATCCAGGTAATTGATGATGGCTGTGGCATCCGTGATGAAGATCTGGACACCCTTTTTGCCCCTTTTGTAACACATAAAAAATGTGGCAGCGGACTTGGGCTTGCCATTACCAAGCGCATAGTAGAAGCGCATGACGGGTGTTTAAAAGTGAAATCCACCCTGGGTTCAGGAACCTGCTTTACCATCCTCCTTCCTTTCTGCTAGCCTACATAGCCGCATTCTTTAGACATGAATATTTATTTAATTATTGCATGCTATCATAATCACCTTGCTCTATCGAAACGCGTTTCTTTTTGCGATAGAGCAAAACCGCAAGAAGTGCTCCTGTTATCAGGCCTCCTATATGTGCCGAGTTATCTATACCGGCACTGGAGAATCCCTGGAACAAGGTGAGCGCTGCCATCAGACCCAGCCTTTTACCCGTCAGATCTTCCAGTTTCCCCTTATTTCTTGCAATAATAAATACAAGTGCTCCGATCACTGCAAATACGGCTCCCGATGCACCGGCTGAAACTGCAAAGTCTCCGGTTTTCATATCATACCACATCGACAACAGATTGCCGCCCAGACCACCAATCACATATATCAGAAGATAGCGAATTTTGCCCACAGTTCTTTCCAGTGTATCTCCCAGAAAGATAAGCACCAGCATATTGCTGAACAAGTGCTCAATTCCAAAATGTAAAAACATGCAGGTAAATATCCGATAATATTCTCCATGCTCTAAAACCCATGGTGTATAATTTGCACCATGAGTCAGCATGAACTGTACATCTTCTGTATTTCCTATTAATTCCATTACAATAAAAACACCAATATTAAGCAGAACTATAACCAGATTCATTATTGCCCTGGATTTCAAAAAATCTTTAATTTCGTTCATAGAATCGCCTCTTGCCCTATTGTAACAGATGAATTTCTATTTGCATAGTACTAAGTCACAATTATTAACGCAATTTTAACAAGGGTTTGTACCATGTTACTACACTATTTTACATTTTTAGAATCTGGTTTCTCCTTTTTGTACACCTCGTTATTTTCGTCTTTTTTACCTCACTCACTGGAACAATAACTTTTTCATTTCATCATTTTCACAATAAAAAGCGGACATTGCCTGTCCGCTTTTATCATTTCCGTAAACATCCATACATTTTTTCCCATCATTAATTGTAAGAATTTTACCTGCCTTTTATTGTTTACTCCCATAAAACCCGTAGATTCCCACTAAACTACTTGTGTTTCAAATTGTTGCCACAAACCAAAGAGAAATCCAACAAATTTGTTAACAAGCACTGACTGTAACACTGCATTATCTTTTACATATCAGACTTCTCTATGAAATTGCAATTGTTTTATAGAAGAAGATATCTTAAAAACTTCGACCATAAGCCCATTTTTATATAAGTATATTTACAATTAATAGAATCTTGTTCTACATTATATTACTAAAATTTACCAGTAATTTCATATGGAATTTTAACCTTTGATACCTCCGTTTGTCAGACCTGCAACAAAATACTTTTGCAGGAATAAAAAGATTAAAAACAGTGGCAGCATTACTATGCAGATTGCTGCAGTAAGCATTGGCCAATTTGTGGTGAACATCCCCTGAAAGTTTAGCAGACCTACCGTTATGGGAATTCCTTTGTCCGTTAGAAGGGTAGCGATCTGGGCCCACATCAGTTCTCCCCAGACATAAGTAAAATTCATTACAAAACAGGTAGACATAGCCCCTTTCATCAGCGGCAGTATAATCCTGACCATCGTATTGAATTCTCCACTGCCGTCTATTCTGGCTGCTTCTAATAACTCAATTGGTATGGTTTCAAAATAGTTTTTTAAAATAATAATTGTTCCAGGAAGAGACCATCCTACGTAGCCGATAATAATAGCTGCATATTGTAATTTCAGCAAACCCGTCTTTGATAGCATCATATACAAAGGAATAATCATTGATTCTGTTGGAAGGACCTGTATGACAAGCAGCAGGACTAATATCAGATTTGCAAATGGGATCTTCAGTCTGGACAGCGCATATGCCGCGCTCAGTGCGAACACCTGAATAAGTACCAATGATGTTGCAGCGATGATAACGCTGTTCAAAAAGTATTCTCCTATTTTACCCTCCGTAAATGCCTGAATATAATTTTCAAATCGGAACTTTTCCGGCAGCGCCCAGACATTCTGATAAAACTCCGGTGTAGTCTTTAATGAAGTGATAAAGGAAAAGACGATAGGCAATACATAAAATGCGATGCAGCAGAGCATAACTATGCGCAGCAGAATAAAACCCATACTAAACTTTCTGATAGAAAAATGCTGTGATTTAGTATTCATAAGTTTCTCCTTTCGCAATTCTTCTGCCAATAATCACGCAGATACTTACAATAATTGTTAATATAATCCCTATGGCAGATGCATTGCCAAATTTATTAAATGAAAATGCCGTTGTTATCATTCTGATAGGTGCTGTCACAGACAAATCCCCGGGCCCTCCCTTGGTCATTGTCCAAACCATATCATAGGTTTTAAATGACCAGAGCAGCATCATAGAGAGAGCAAGTTTAATAGTTGGCTTGATGAGGGGCAGAATAATTAACCGTACAGACTTCATATATCCTGCTCCATCTAGTTTTGCAGATTCAAACAGGGAACCTGGAATAGCAAGCATTCCGGTATAGCAAAGCATCATGATTGTTCCTGAAAACCTCCACCCCTGTACAATGGAAATTGTCCAGAGCACGGTTCCCCGTTCTGATAGCCATCCGTGCTGCAATGATGTCAGTCCTGCTGCTTTTAGAGCACTGTTTAGCAGACCATTATCCTGGGCAAGCACAAAAACAAATAGCAGTCCGATAACCGTCATAGGCATCATACTGGGGCTGTAGAATATAAACCTGCATAAAGCTCCTTCCTTTCTACCCAGCCGATAAATACACAGTGCCAATAAAATCCCCAGTATCATTGCAACTATTGTAGATACCACTCCAATAAATACTGAATTTTTAAGGGCAGTCAATGTACTCCTTTCAGTCATGGCACTTATATAGTTTGCAAGTCCAACAAATTTCATCTCAGAATTGCCATTCCACTCATAAAACGAAAGTACGACATTCCAAATCAGAGGTATGAGCATGGTAAAGATAATAATGACAAACGCCGGCAGCATAAATAAGCAACCTGCAGCGATTATTTTTTTATTCAGAACGAGCTTTTCTTTCTTCTGTCTCATATTAGCAATTCTCACTTTCCTACGGCTGCCTCGCGCAGTGCTTCTAATTCATTCAAACAAGTATCTCCATAGAACAGATAATTGGACGGTGTGTTATACACAATGTAATCAAACATTTCCGGTGAAATGCCAATTGGCTCCGTAGGATAAACTTTCGCTGCATCCACACCATACAATTCATAATCAGGATCTGCTGACTCTATTCCCTTTACCGGTACCACATTCCCCGTATCAGCATACATCTGCAAGATTTCCGTACTGGTTAAATATTTCAGTACCTCTACTGCTTTATCCGGATATTTTGTATTTGCTGTAATAAAGAAACCATCCGAACCACCCAGCAGATAGTTCATGTCCTCTTTTCCCATATTGGGCCAGCTTATAATCTCCACATCAAATGCTCCGTTTGCCGCTTCTTTCGCAATACCGCACTGATTATTTGTATTGGCAAACATTGCTACCTGACCCTGGGCAAATGCCGCTGTAATCTGATCCTGTGTAGCCGAAACTGCCCCTTCCCCGGGATAGAGGTAGCTTTTATCATACAACCCTTTTATTTTATCAAAGACTTCTTTTACTCTGCTGTCTGTAAATGATATCTCACCTGCATTAAACTTATCCAGTTCATCCTGGTTATCCCAGCACTGCATCAATCCATTTCTCACAAACCAGCAGGCATTATCTGCCTTAACTCCTAATGGAAAAACATCCGTATTTTGTTTAATTTTTTCACAGGCATCTACTAACTCATCCCAGGTCCACTGGTCTTTTATCTCCACACCAGCCTTCTTCAGAAGTTCCGTATTAACCTGCAGCAGCGGATATACGGTTCCAAAAGGAACTGCAACATTTTTACGGTCAAATACACCTACCTCCAAGGCACCTTCTACCCAGGTATTCTTCCAATTCTGATCTGAATCCAGATAAGGTGTAAGATCAAGCGCCATATCTGATGTTGTGAAATTCTTCATCTGATTCGGCCAATATTGGACAATATCAACTGCTTCCCCGGCTGCAAACGCCGTTTTAACAGACTTTTCTATCTGAGACTGATCCCATGTTTTGGAGACAAATTGTATATCCGGAAATTTTTCCTGTACCTTTTTTACCACATCAGAAGTAACGGGTATCTCCGGATTCTCAATCATAAGAACCATTTCCATATCTATGTCAGCAGTATTTCCGGATATACTCTCAGTGGTTTTATCAGCAGTTTCTACACTGCTTTCATTCTTATTCTGAGACGTCTCCTTTACCTTTTCACTGCTTTTGCAACCGCTCATCCCAGCTGCTATCATACTTATTGCCACTAACATCCCAACCAGTTTCTTTCTCATATCATCGTTCCTCCTTTTGATCTTACGCAGTATAGCTTTTGTATACTTTTTTATTGGATGTCCTTATTATAAGAAATATAGGTTACCAAAAAAACCGGAATAATCTACATTAATTATAGAAAATCTACAATAACGCGCAAAAAGAGCAGGAAGAATCCTGAGATTTACCCTGATTCTTCCCGCTCTCATAGTACATTAACCTTTTTTACACTCCGCTGGTGAGCACCCCATACATTTTTTAAATGCCTGGGAAAAATAGATGGAGTCATGAAACCCAACTTTCTCCGCCACTTCATATATTTTCAAATCTGTTTCTAATAGTAATATTTTTGCTTTGTCCATACGTTTCCGATTTAAATATTCTTTAAAAGAAACACCAACCTCTTTCTTGAAGAGATGACTGAAGTAATTTGGTGTTTTTTCTATAAACTCACCCATATATTCTGCAGTCAGATTCTCCATATAATGCTGCTCAATGTGATGAACAGCTTTTGCAATCGTGCTGCTGTACTTATTCCATATATCCTGTTTTTCCTGAATCAGAGCCCCTATGAACAAGTTTTTGGCAAACTCCAGGTACTCCTCCAAAAAATAAAACTGATCTAACCGTGCATGAACAGATACGGTATGAAATGGTTTTTTCCGGTATCCGTTTTTAATGTAATGATTATTTACTTCAATACAACTGTCCAGGACAAACTCCAGTACTATATTCAAATCTTTTATTTTGTCCTGCCGAATGACGTTTCCAGCCTGCTCCAGGATCTCTTCTATCTGGACCTCACTTCCAGCCAGAAAGGCTTCTGTCAACGCTCGCGTAAGATCGGAAATCTTTTTTCTCCCATCTGTAATACAGGCTTTATCGGGAATCCCTGTCTGCATATGAACACTTTCTCTGCCGTCAAATATGCGGTATTCCAGCCAGTCACATGCCAGATAATACCCCTGTTTCACCTGTGATAACGGTACTTCCAGGCTGATCCCAAGGGAAATGGTAATCCCGCATTCCTGATACCAGGCACATTGTTTCATATTTTCATAACAATATTTCATCTTATTCTGTTGATTAAACACGTACAGGGTGGAAGGCTGCGCAGGCATTAAAAGCAGAAACTGCCCTTCCCGAACCCGATAACAACAGATTTCTTCTCCCAGACTTTCCATAAAATGCAAGACCTCATAATCCAGTTCACCATAATCGCTTCTGTCACACTCTGGGTCTGCCATCAGCGCACCGCAAATCACGGTTCTGGTATCATTCCTGGGAAATCCATTTTGAAGAAAGCCTGTAATTACATTTGGATCTACTACTTCTCCCTGCAGTACTTCACGAATAAAGTTTTTTTCATATGCACTTTGGTATTCTTCCACTCTGGCTTTTGAAAATCTTTCCCGAATTATTTTCTGCCTTGTCCTGTTAATTAGCTGTATTAGGTTTTTTACTTTAATTGGTTTAAGTTCATAGTCCTCTGCGCCATATTTGATCGCACTTTTCAAATATTCAAAATCAGAATATCCGCTGATCATAATTACTTTTACACTTTCATCTTTTTCCCGTACCCTCTGTAAGAATTCCAGCCCATCCATCTCCGGCATACGAACATCTGCCAATATAATATCCGGCCTGAATTCCTCATATAGCGCAAGCCCGGCTGCTCCATCTCCACAATTTCTTACTTCCTCTATTCCCAGACTTGCCCAGTCAATACCTTCCGTTATACCTTCTCTTATCTGTACATCATCATCAATAATTAAAATCCTCATTCGTCATTTCCCCCTAATTGGAATTGTCACTCTGACTTCTGTTCCTTCACCTGTCCTGCTCTTAAAATCAAGACCATAAGGTTCCCCATATTTTAATTTTATTCTCTGATCCACATTCTTCAGTGCAAATACATTGTGTTCCTCACTAGGATCTGCTAATTTTTCCCGGATCTTCTCTTCATCCGTTCCTACCCCATTGTCACGGACAAGAATTGTCAGCTGGCCCTTTCCCCTTTGAATACACACTTCGATTGTCCCGCCTTCTACCTTAGGCTCTAATCCATGCAGCATTGCATTTTCTACCAGGGGCTGAATGATTAATTTTGGAATCTTAACATCTTTTAGATGCTCATTCATTTCAATCCGTATCTTTGCGCGGTTTTTATACCGGGCATTCATGATGAACATATAATTTCTAAGATGATTTACCTCTTCCTCAATTGATACCATTTCTTTACCCCGGCTAAGTACATGACGGAAAATATCCGACAGCGCCTCCAGCTGGTCCGCAACATCATAATCCTTTTCCTTCACCGCAAGCCAATGAATAGAATCCAGCGTATTATATAAAAAGTGGGGATTAATCTGAGAAGTTAACAACTGTAGTTCGGCTTCCTGACTATAAATCTTCGATACATAAACTTCCTGAATCAACGCTTCCAGACGTTTTGACACCTGCACAAATTCGCTGCTTATGGTTCCAATCTCATCTCGGCTGTCATTTACCAATTCTATATCAAACTGCCCCTTTTTTAATTTTCTCATTTCACCCAACAAGCGATCCAGAGGATGAATAATAAACCTTTCCTGCACCTTTGCAAATATAAATCCAAAAGCAACACACAGAATTATTGCCAGTACCATTAAATATACGTACACTGTATTGGACCTTATAATCTCCTTTGTTGGAACTTCATTCACTAAAAACCATCCGTTTCTGTCGCTTTTCGTATATAAGACAGTCATTCTTTCATGATCAATGGTCGTTTCAAAATATCCTTCTGTCCCGTTAAGTTTGTCTCTAATCTGCTCATATCTGCTGTATGATTTGCCAAGTTCGTTTTTTACGGTAGAAGATATAATGATGCCATCCCCATCCATCAAAAAACTTTCCCTGGATTTCTGATTGAGGTAAGGCTGGTAAACAGAACACAGTGCGTCCTCCGGAACACTGATGCTCAAAACAGCATTTACACTATCCTGAGGATGTATTCCATTATAATATGTAACAACTGTTTCTTTTTTCTTTTCTTTATACAACGGAAACAGATCCAGAATATAAGGTTTGGACCAAAAGCTTTTACCACCTACCTCTTCCATCTGCGTGATGTACGCTTTATTTTCCGTATGCAGAACTTTTCCCCTTTGATAGACGATTCTGCCATCCAGACTCAGGCATAAGGCACTGAAATATTCCTTGTTTCTGGTGGTACTGTCATACCACTCTTTCAGCTCCCAGTAATCTTTTTTCGTTGCCGTACCAATCAATATTTTTTGCATCCAGCTGTTGATCTTTAGCTTTGATGTAACATCCTCTACATCATAAAAAATTTTATCTACATCCTTATGTACCTCTTTTAAAATAATTAAGCCCGACTCACAGCTGCTTCTTTTATCAATATGGTTCAGCCATATAGAAAAACATCCCCCGGCAACCAGCAGCGGTATAATAACAAAGATCACTAATGAAGAAAACAATTTCCGTTTCAGTGTCAAATCCCTGAATCTAACCAATACACATTTCCCCCTTAATTTCCTCATATTATCCACATTTTACATCTCTTCCTCCACAAAATGCAACCTCTTCTCACCATGTTATACACCCCCACTCCAATATAACATCAAATATGCTATAATATAACAAACCTATCGCAAAATTTACAAATATTGATTTTATATCATACCAATTTTGTCAATATATAATAATCTTTTTCATTAAGACCAACTGTATCCGAAAAAGTGCAACGGTGCCCTTGACGTGTATACAATGTACATGTTATGATAATCCTGTCAATTAATTAACAATACTTCAATAAATATTCCCCTGCTTTTTTGGGGAAAATTGAGAATATCATATCGTAGGAGGTAATGTATGAGAAGCGAATGGAATGACTTTAAAAGTGGTGTTTGGACAAAAGAAATTAATGTCCGTGATTTCATCCAAAAAAACTATACAGTTTATGAAGGTGATGAATCCTTCCTGGCTGAGGCAACAGAAAACACAAAAGATCTGTGGGCTCAGGTAATGGATTTAAACAAAAAGGAACTGGAAGCCGGCGGCGTGCTGGATATGGATACTAAGATTATCTCCACCATTACTTCCCATGGTCCTGGATATTTAAATAAAGAAAAAGAAAAAATCGTAGGATTTCAGACTGACAAACCTTTCAAACGTTCTTTACAGCCTTACGGCGGTATCCGTATGGCAGAAAAAGCTTGTAAAGATAATGGTTATCAATTAGATCCTGAAGTAGATGAATTTTTCACAAAACACAGAAAAACTCATAATGCAGGTGTATTTGATGCTTATACACCGGAAATGCGCGCATGCCGTTCCAGCCATATCATCACAGGTCTTCCGGATGCTTATGGACGCGGACGTATCATCGGTGATTACCGTCGTGTCGCTCTCTATGGTGTTGACCGCCTGATCGAAGACAAAAAAGACCAAAAGGACAGCACACGTACCATCATGTACTCTGATGTTATCCGTAACCGCGAAGAGTTATCCGAACAGATCCGGGCATTGGAAGAATTAAAAAAATTAGGCGAAATCTACGGATGCGATATTTCTAAACCGGCTACTAATACCAAAGAAGCAATTCAGGCATTATATTTTGGTTATCTGGCAGCTGTAAAAGAACAAAATGGTGCAGCCATGTCCCTTGGACGTACTTCTACTTTCATCGACATCTATGCAGAACGTGACTTAAAGAACGGCACATTTACGGAAGAAGAAATTCAGGAATTCGTAGACCATTTTATTATGAAGCTTCGCCTTGTTAAATTTGCACGTACACCTGAATATAATGACCTGTTCTCGGGCGACCCAACCTGGGTAACGGAATCTATCGCTGGTGTAGGTATCGACGGACGCCCGATGGTAACTAAAATGTCTTTCCGTTATCTTCATACCTTAGATAACTTAGGCCCGGCTCCGGAACCGAACCTGACTGTACTGTGGTCCACAAGACTTCCTCATAACTTCAAGGCTTTCTGTGCGAAAATGTCCATTAAGTCTTCCGCTATCCAGTATGAGAACGATGACTTGATGCGTGTAACTCATGGCGATGATTATGCGATTGCCTGCTGTGTATCTTCCATGCGTGTAGGTAAAGAAATGCAGTTCTTCGGAGCGAGAGCAAATCTTGCAAAGTGCTTGTTATACGCAATTAACGGTGGTGTTGATGAAGTTTCCAAAAAACAGGTCGGACCTAAATACAGACCAATCACTTCTGAATACCTGGATTACGATGAAGTTATGTCTGCATACAAAGACATGATGCAGTGGCTTGCAAGAGTTTACGTAAATACTTTAAATATCATTCATTACATGCATGATAAATATTGCTATGAAAAATTACAGATGTCTCTGCATGATGAAAAAGTAACCCGCTGGTTTGCAACCGGTATCGCCGGACTTTCCGTTGTTGCTGACTCTCTGTCCGCAATCAAATATGCGAAAGTAAAAGCAATCCGTGATGAAGACGGAATCGTTGTAGATTACCAGGTAGAAGGCGACTTCCCGAAATACGGAAACGATGATGACCGTGTTGACAGTATCGCAGCTGATCTTGTAAGAACATTTATGAAGTATATCAGCGGAAACCACACATACCGTGGCGGTATCCCTACAACTTCTATCCTGACAATTACTTCAAACGTTGTTTACGGTAAAAATACAGGATCTACACCGGACGGACGAAAAGCAGGAGAACCATTTGCACCGGGTGCAAACCCAATGCATGGCCGTGATGAGCATGGAGCAGTTGCTTCCCTCTCCTCCGTATCCAAACTTCCATTCCGTGAAGCACAGGACGGTATTTCCAATACCTTCTCCATTATTCCGGGTGCACTTGGTAAAGATGATCAGATCTTTGCAGGAGATATCTCGATAGATATGGATCTGGGCTGCGGAAGCTGTAATGCACCTACACTTTTTGAAGGTGTAGAAGACGAAGAGAACTAGAATCTTTAAATCAATTATATGGAGAGGATTTATCCTCCCCATATATTCGAAATAGATGTAACCGATTGACTCACATGCAATTATCATTTATAAGGAGGACAATACTATGACAGTTAATAATGCTCAGGTTGAAAACTTAATTAATCTTTTAGACGGCTATGTTGAAAAAGGCGGCCATCACTTAAATGTAAACGTATTCACCCGTGATACATTACTGGACGCACAGGCTCATCCTGAAAAATATCCACAGCTTACCATCCGTGTATCCGGTTATGCGGTAAACTTCAACAAACTGACAAAAGCACAGCAGGATGAAGTTATCTCAAGAACATTCCATGGCGCAATGTAAATCTGCGTGATTGTCATCAATCAAAGGAGGCGTAAACTATGAAAGGCCGTATTCATTCTTTAGAGAGTTTTGGTACCGTAGATGGACCGGGTATCCGGTATGTAGTATTTACCCAGGGATGCCCTATGCGCTGTCAGTATTGCCACAACCCGGATACCTGGGAGGTAAATGCCGGCACCTGGATGGATTCGGAAGAAATACTGTCCAACTACGACAAGAACCGTGCCTTTTATAAAAATGGAGGTATCACCGTCACAGGCGGTGAGCCTCTTCTCCAGATTGAATTTGTTACCGATCTATTGGAAAAATCTAAAAAAAAGAATATCCATACCTGCATTGATACCTCAGGGATCACCTTTGCACCAGGAAATACTGAGTATCTAAAAAAACTTGACAGCCTGTTAGCTGTGACCGATCTGGTTATGCTGGATATTAAGCATATTAACCTGGAAGCTCATAAAAAGCTGACCGGACATTCAAATGAACGCATTCTTCAATTCGCAGAATATCTGGAGAAGAAGAAAATTCCTGTGTGGATTCGCCACGTACTGGTACCCGGTATTACCGATGATCCCATATATCTGACAGAACTGGGTAATTATATAGGGGGACTGTCTAACCTGAAAGCACTGGATGTACTTCCGTACCATAATATGGGAAAAATTAAGTATGAACAGCTGGGCATGGATTATCCGCTAAAAGATCTGGAGAATTGTCCCAAGGAGAAAGTTATATGGGCAAAATCCCTGATTTTAGACGGTATTCGACAAAAACGGCACAAAAATTAACAAATATTTCACTTGTATAATCATAATAAATGTATTAGAATAAATTGAAAGGCTTGGCAGACAAGTCGAAAAACAGTATATAAATTAAGGAGGATATTATCATGGCATATGTAATTTCAGACGAATGTGTAGCTTGTGGATCATGCGCTCCAGTATGTCCAGCAGAAGCAATCAGCGAAGGTGATGGAAAATACGTAATCGATGCAGATACTTGCTTAGATTGTGGAACATGCGAAGCTGAATGCCCAACAGGCGCTATCTCAGCAGAATAATTAAGGTATTCGAACACGGGAGTAATGCTCCCGTGTTTTTTTTATGTCTGAAATTAATATTTCCCAGAATTTGATTGTAAATTGCTTTCTGCCAGCTGTGCATTCCGCTGTGTGGTATATTGTTTTTTAAGATGAATCAAAAAAAATCTATATTTTTGTAACAAAATGAAATCTTAATTGTTATACTTAATAAGAAAGAAAATAATACGTACTACACAACAGGTTTGCGCATTTACTGCGCTAACCATCGATTCGTAGGACAGCAGGAAAAAGTTCTATTGCCAAAGGCGATTTCAAATAGATTGTTGCTCCTAACTGCGATGATACTGAACAGTTACGCTATTACATTATATCGTCAGGAGAGGAGGAATGTTTATGGAAGCAAATATTCTGGAAGAGATCTACGAGCGATATTCCAGAGAGCTGTTTTTATACCTTTATACCCTTCTTCGGGATACCTCTGCGGCAGAAGATATCCTGCAGGAAACATTTTTAAAGGCTTTTCTGTCATTAGACAAATCACATCCGAATTTCCGTGCATGGCTGTATAAAGTAGGGAAAAACGAAAGCCTGAATTACTTAAAACGACAGCAAAGAACAGTTTCAGAAGCTGACATGGAACATTTTCAGGAAAGTGGCTCCCCCTTGGATGATTTTCTGCAAAAAGAACAAAACCGTCTGCTAATGGAAGCATTAATGAAGCTTCCTATACTGTCCAGAGAGGTGCTTGTTATGCAGTATTTTTTTGAAATGCCTCAGCGTGAAATTGCTGAGATACTGGATTTGTCCCCCGGTAACGTGCGCATTATTGTGCACCGTGCAAAAAAAGAGCTTAAGAAAGAGGTGGAAAAATATGAAATTTGAAGTTGTTTTTGAAAAATATAGAAACCACACAGCAACTGAAGAAGAGATTGCCTGGATTGAAGAAGAAATCAAAAAACATGAGTTAATCGAAGAATATCTTAGTGAAGCGATTGATCTTAAGCTGGAACATCTTTACCATGAAGAATATAATGAAGATGCCAAAAATGATAAAACACATGCTCATAAAGACACGGATTCCGCACTGATCCAAAAAGCCATTCGAAAGGCATTCTTAAAAATGGGTGCGGTGTTTACTGCCATATCATTGATTCTCATTCTCTTTATACAATTTGGTCTTTCACCGCTTATGGAAAGCTTTTTTTATAATCCTGCAAAAACTTTGGATGAGCACATGAATCAAATAACCCTGGATATGAGCGTATTTACAGAGCTGATGATGCCGCTGGATATTCAGGACTCCGTCGCCGTATCCTCAACAGAATACGGGTCCTATGATATTTTCCTGCAGCCTTCCATTACCAGGGGAAATTCTTATCCTTCTCTTTACGCCGGCAAAATAACACGCAATCATTTAACGATGTATGACGCCAATATATTAAACTTACCCGTGGGCAATCTGCTTCTCAAGCCGGAAGACCATTATGCACAGTGGACCTGGAGCGGAATCCCCAAAGAAGACATCGAGCAAAAAATCTCAACTTTGCAGGATGACCAAATGTATCGGGCCTATGTCTCTTTCAAAGACTATCAATCCTTCTCAGATTACAAATCATTTGAAAAGGAACATCTTATAAACCTGTCATGGGCAGCATGCAAAACCAGTGAAACAGCTTCCTATTCAGACTACGTTACCGGTTTCCAGACGCAGCCGGAAGGGCTCATTCTCCACAACCCATATCCTGACCGGTATCCATATTTAAAGCTGGATTCCACCGATCTGACAATGAATGAACTGGATGCATTAACAAATGATGAGACTACTATGGAAAGCCATATGGTAAGTATGCTGCGCTATCTTTCCCATCAGAATAGTTTTTGTAAAATGGTTGGAATTGAAAGAGAAACCATAGCATCCAGTTGTACTTATATAGAAGAAAATGGTTTATCTATCTACGGTTTTGTAAGCTGGCTTAGTAAAGAAGATCTGGAAAAAATACAGAATTCAGATATGATTAGATCTGTGTATTTTGAATCTTGACTCACCGTATTAACAAAAGTTCTCACCTGGAATTGTTAGGTGAGAACTTTTGTAATACCAGACATGAAAGAAGCATAGGTATATAGAGGAAAATTGTGACTTATAATCAATGCCTCCAAAAAAAGAATCCTTTTTTCTGCGGTTTCACATCTTCGGACTGGGTAGCTGCTACAAGACGTTTAGAACCCTGGTTCTGATGCGCCCGGATTGTCTCATCCAAACGTCTGTATCTGTCTTCCTCTTTTTCCTCACGCAGCTTCAGCAGATAATCAATTTCTTTGGAAACACTTTCGCTGATCTGATCGTTCAGCTCTTTGTTATTTTCTTTTAAAGCAGTTGTGACGATGTTACCCACAATTTTTTCAAATTGAAGGAGTTTATCCACATCAAATTCCAGTTCCGATAACGTTGTTTCCAATACATCCGCAACGCACTTTTCGGAATCTTTTTTATCTGATACGGTTTCTCTTTTACCGTCCTTAACTGGTCTATCCTGACTGTTTCCATTCTGATGCGGCTTGTCCTTAGCGCTTTCAGTCAAAGTCTCTTTCTGAGGCTTCTGCATACCTTCTGCTGTCTGTTCTTTCTGTTTGTCTCTCTCTTGTTCTGAAGCGGCAGCCTGTACCTGTTTATCTGCTTCATGATCTTTATCAAGTGATTTCCTGTTCAGTTTCTCTTCCAGGTGAATAATGTTATCTGTATTTTTGATTTCCCTTTTTGCAATCTCCGGTATTAAAACTTTGATTGCCTTTAATTGAAATCCTCTCTCTTTCAGTTCTTTAATATTCTGAAATATACGAATATTTTCTTCTGTATAGTATCGGTGACCCAGTTCAGTCCGCGCTATGGGCAGTTCCAGTTCCTCTTCCCAGTAACGCAGAACATGCGCTTCTACTGCGACCTTCTTAGCCGCATCGGAGATCATATATCTCGTCTCGTCCATTATTTCCATACGTCCCCTCCATTATAAAATAGAATCTATACAGGCATTTTGGCTCTAAGCAAAACGTAAATCTGCACATGGCTATTATATCATATTGATTCTTAGATTCAAACATGGAGATATCGCAAATAATGTCAGGAAAACACCCGTTTCATCAGGAAAATTCAGGCTTCGACGAAATTCCCGTCTAACGCATTAATACATTGCTAATTTCTTCAGACGGGTTATTTCCTCTTTTGTTAAAATATACTTTTCCTGCACCTTTTTAAGGGGTATATTATTATGAATGTCTTCTAAGGCATTCAGCATATCACATCTGGCTTTACCGGTAGCATGGGTCACTGCCTCTTCAACTGCTTCTTCCAGTTCGGTCTTAAATAATTCTCTGATCGCTTCACACATATCGTTCTTCGCCTCCTGAAACTCTTTCTTATTGGTTCTTATTATCATATCCATTGCAGACTGATAAAGCTGGTTTTTCTGATTCTTTTCATACTCCCTGGATAAATGTTCCATCAGTCTTCTGTCATTTATGCCTTCATCTAATCCTCTTAACCATAGATTTTCTTCTTTTGTAAGCATTCTGGTTATGAGTAATTGTATTGGCATAATATCCCCCAAAATATAAAAAATCCCTTCTTCTTGTTTTACTATCTGAAATCCCCTTACCCGCTTCCAATGATTGATTAATTTTAAAGGAAAACGCCTGCTTACAAAAGTAAGGGTGATATCTCTGATATCAATTGGGGCATGACCGCTTCCTTCCTGTTTGAACAGACAGGCGTAAGCATAGCATTTGTAAAAGTCATCTATACTTAAATAATCTTTTGGATTTTTATATTCAATGATATTATATTTTCGAAAAATCCGTCCAATGTTCTTTTTAATCCGGATATTCTCCTTATTCTTAATTACCAATACATCAATTTGCTTTGGTTTCGTCCCCAGCATATGTTCATTCTCAAAGTCCAGATGTTTAAATTCGTCCTGCAGTTCTATCTGAAGTACAGCATAAAAAGCCGGATGCCATTGTAACATCTCCTTTGGCATGAATCCACTCCCTTCTATGGATCCATTCCCTCAGGTATTGAATGCCTCAAGATCAGAAGCGAAAGATCCTTGATAAAAATAAAGATTAGCAACTCTTTAACAACCAGATAAATTCCTTGCCATGGATATTCTATAAAATTTCACTTAAATATTCTTATAATGGGAAGTTAAAGCAGATCTGCTTCATTAGAAATATATATTTTATTATAGGACAAAGCGTTTATGAAGTCAACATAAATATTAACTTTATATTTTTTTCTTTATATTGGCAACATATTATTTTAGCACAATCTATATTTTATAAAAAAGCGCCCACCCTGAATCAAGATGAACGCTCTTCCTGCTACTTCTGCATGTTTGCAAATTTCGTATAATTCGGCAGCCATACAAGCTCTACCGTACCAATGGGACCATTTCTCTGTTTTGCTATAATTACTTCGGCAATGTTGGGCCGGTCGGTATCTTTGTTATAATAATCATCACGATACAGGAACATAACCACATCGGCATCCTGCTCTATCGCTCCGGATTCACGAAGGTCAGACAACATAGGCCGGTGTTCCGGACGCTGTTCTACTGCACGGCTCAACTGAGACAGTGCAACCACAGGTACATGCAGTTCCCTAGCAACTTCTTTCAGAGATCTTGAAATATCGGAGATTTCCTGCTGCCTGGAATCTGTTTTTTTACTTCCGGTCATCAACTGAAGGTAGTCAATAATAATGATTCCCAGATCCTGTTCCAGTTTGTACTTTCGGCATTTGGAACGTAAATCGTTGATAGAGATACCCGGTGTATCATCAATAATCAAATGGGATTTTCCAATAATCCCTGCGCCTTCAATCAGTTTGGACCAATCTTCGTCCGACAGATTACCGGTTCGTATGGATTGGGAATCAACTTTAGATTCCAGGGAGAGCAGACGGTTAACCAGCTGCTCTTTTGACATTTCCAAACTGAATATCGCTACTGTTTTATTTTCCTTGAATGCCATATTCTGTGCAACGTTTAATACAAATGCCGTTTTACCCATAGAAGGACGGGCTGCTATCAGAATAAGGTCGGAAGGCTGGAATCCTGATGTCTTATAATCCAGATCAATAAAGCCGGTAGGTATTCCGGTAACACTCCCTTTATTTTTGGCAGCCTGCTCTATTTTATCCAATGCATTCAGCACAACTTCCTTAATCGGGACATAATCACCGGAAGTATTGCACTGCACGATATCAAATATTTTCTTCTCGGTATCACCCAGAATATCCTCCAGCCTGTCCTTTGCCACATAACAGGTATTTGCAATATCTTCCGTCGTCCGGATCAGTTTCCGGAGCATTGACTTTTCCTGAACGATGTTAGCATAATATTTTACATTAGCTGAAGTCGGTACTGCATTCAGCAGATCTCTTACAAATTCCAGGCTGCTGATTTCCGGAGGTACTTCCTTTTCCTTTAGCCTGTCCTGTAATGTAATCAGATCTACCGGTTTACCTTCATTGTACAATTCCAGCATGGATTCAAATAAAACCCCATACTGGTGCTGATAGAAATCTTCGCTGCTGATAATCTCGGAAGCAGTCATAATCGCTTCTCTATCCATGATCATAGAGCCAATTACAGACTGTTCTGCCTCGACGCTATGTGGCAATACTCGTTTTATGAGTGCTTCTTCCATGTCAGGCTTCCTCCTAAGCTTCCTTTACTACAACCTTTAATTCCGCTGTTACTTTCGGATGCAGCTTAATCGGCACAATTGTAGTACCAAGCGCCTTAATGGGATTTGTAAGAAGCATTTTTTTCTTATCAATGTCATATCCCAGCTGCGCTTTCGCTGCTTCTGCAATTTCTTTGGATGAAACAGAACCAAACGTTCTTCCGCCCTCTCCAACCTTGATGGACACCGTAACCTGCTTTTCTGCAATTTCAGCCGCAAATGCCTTTGCTTCGTCCAGAATCTGCTGTGCCACTTTTTCCTCATGTGCCTTCTGAAGCTTCAGATCATTGATATTCTTCGGCGTTGCTTCAATGCCTAATTTTTTCGTAAATAAATTTCTTGCATAACCATCGCTGACATTTACAATGGTGCCTTTGTTTCCAAGTGAT
Source organism: Clostridiales bacterium (assembly GCA_018365455.1). Lineage (GTDB taxonomy): Bacteria > Bacillota > Clostridia > Lachnospirales > Lachnospiraceae > Robinsoniella. The sequence continues at coordinate 167,318 of JAGZJZ010000004.1, read as the reverse complement.
TTTACATCTTCCAATAATATAACTTTCATTTAAATCGCTCCTTCTTCTGTCATTTTAATAATGACATCTTTTAATTTCCTGATAGCCTCTTCTACCGTTGTATTCTTCAACTGTGCACCGGCTATATTCAGATGGCCTCCACCGCCCATGCGTTCTGTAATGATCTGTACATTGACCTCATCGATGGAACGGGCGCTGATATATACCTGTTTATTAAACGGTGTAAACACAAAGGATGCCTTCACACCGATAATATTCAATAATTCATTTGCTGCCTGAGCACCTACTACCGTAGGACTTTCAATATTTTCACTCGGACAGATGCTAAAGGCATAGCAGTTTAAGAACAGCTCCGCATGCCGGACCGCCTCTGCTCTTGCTTTATATGCAGCCATATCATTTCTCAGCATTTTACGGACTCTTGTTACATCCGCTCCGCATCGTCTTAGAAAAGCTGCTGCTTCAAAAGTACGGACTCCTGTCTTCGCCACAAAATTATTTGTATCAATAATAATACCTGCATAGATACAATCTGCTTCAATATTCTTAAGCTTAATGCCATCTACAAAATACTGCAGGATTTCCGCAACCATCTCACAGGTAGAAGAAGCATATGGCTCAATATAAGACAGAACTGCATTTTTAATAACTTCACTGCTCTGACGGTGATGATCCAGAACAACAATAGTCTTCGTCTGATCCAGTATAGAGGAACATTCAGCCATACTTGGACGGTTGGTGTCCACTACTACCACAACTGTATTGTTGTCTACTATTTCTTCCGCCTGGGCATGGTTTACAAACATATCACTCTCATAATCTTTGTTATTCAGGAACATATTCATCCAGGGACGGATCGAACTGTTTCCATCTTCGATTACAATATGAGCCTTTTTATTCATGAGTCTTGCCGCACGGTATACACCGATAGACGCTCCAAAAGAATCAATATCCGTAATCTTGTGGCCCATGACCACCACATCTTCCTTGCTGTCAATAAATTCCCGCAGGGCATGTGCTTTTACCCTTGCTTTCACACGGGTACTCTTCTCCATCTGCTGTGATTTTCCACCATAATAAGAAATTTTCTCATTATCCTTAACGACTGCCTGATCGCCGCCCCGGCCTAGTGCCAGCTCTATTGCAATACGTGAAAAATCATAATTCTGTACATATCCATTTCCATTCATACCAATACCTATACTCAGGGTAACGCTCATATCATTGCCGATGTTAACAGACTTTACTTCCTCCAATAAGGAAAAACGGTTAGATTCCAGAGTTGTTAACGATCTCTGCTTGATTACAACAAAATACTTGTCTTTTTCAATCTTCTTCACAATCCCGTCAAGGCTGGCCATGTATTTATTAATTTTACGATCTATGAGTGCCATCAAAAGAGACCTGCGGACTTCTTCCACGCTCTCTAAAGCTTCATCATAGTTATCAATATAAATAAGGCCTGCTACCAGTTTCTGTTCTTTATTCTCTCTGATATACTGGTTTAATTCTGTTGTATCAAACAGGTATACTGCGATCAAATAATTCTGGTCTTCAGGCACATCCACGATATTAACGGAGTCCGTCAGCTCCTCAATGGATACCTTCTGCATCTGTGCACGGTAATCTTCACCTTCAAAATGAACTTCTATAGTCTGTATCTCCTCATTTTTAGGCAGGACATTGACATTGATCTCGGGAAACAGGTTTAATATATTTTTATGATATTTCGGATCTTTTCCCACCGCATTACAAAACGCTTCATTCATCCAGATGATTTTACCCTCTGTGTCCAGCAAACCATATGGTATGGTAAATTTTTGAAGCATCTTCTTCTGTATCTGCCCATACTGCGTGGCAAATGACACCAGTTCAGTCATAATACGGGGTTTGTACAATACAAATACGCCGATAATCATAACGATATATACCACACTGAACAGCGCTGCTACTATTCCGGCCTTGGTATTTACTGAAAATACAGCAATATTCATCAACAGTAAAAACACTGCCAGAGCCAGCGGCCATTGCATATATGACTTTAATTTCCCGCTATATTTTATCTTTCTATTTATCTTTTTCATAGATTGTACTCCCATACTTAAAAAAGGATAGTATTAACTACTCTATTCTATCACAAAATCTATTAGTGGGAAAGACCTTTTTATGTAGTCTACTTTCAGACAAAATGTGATTAGTTACTGGACCTTCCTGTCTGACCGTGCCAGTCACTGTGATTCTACAAATTCCCTTGTTATTTCCTGTCATCTTATGTTAGAATGTAGCTGTATCAAAAAAACGCAAACATGAAGGAGTGGAATACATGGGTGGAATATTCGGCGTAGCTTCAAAGACGAGCTGTGTACAGGATTTATTCTTTGGAATTGACTATCATTCACATTTGGGCACCAGACGAGGCGGTATGGCAGTATATGGTAAAGACGGATTTAACAGGGCAATCCATAATATTGAAAATTCCCCTTTTCGTACTAAATTCGAACGGGATATTGAAGAATTAGAAGGAAATCTGGGAATCGGCTGCATCTCTGACAATGAACCTCAGCCTTTATTGGTGCAGTCCCATCTTGGCAGCTTTGCCATAACAACTGTAGGTAAAATCAACAATATCGACCAACTGGTCCAAAATGCATACGACAATGGCTGTACTCATTTTCTGGAAATGAGCGGAGGCCATATAAACGCTACAGAGCTAGTGGCTTCTCTGATCAATCAAAAAAGTTCTATATTAGAAGGAATGTTATATGTTCAGGAAATGGTGGAAGGCTCCATGACCATGCTGGTCATGACACCAAATGAGATTTATGCATCCAGAGACCGCATGGGCAGAACCCCTCTTGCCATTGGAAAAAAAGAGGACTCTTACTGCGTATCTTTTGAATGTTTTGCATACGTCAACCTGGGCTATGTGGATTATAAAGAACTGGGTCCCGGCGAGATCGTAAAAATCACACCGGAATGTGTAGAAACTCTGAGCAAGCCAAGAGAGAAAATGAAAATCTGTTCTTTCCTCTGGGTTTACTATGGATATCCAACATCTTCTTATGAAGGTGTCAATGTGGAACAGATGCGTTACAATTGCGGACGTCTTCTGGCTAACCGTGATACCGTTAAGCCGGACGTTGTTGCCGGTGTTCCCGATTCCGGCGTTGCCCATGCCATCGGTTATGCAAATGCAACCGGGATTCCTTATTCCCGTCCTTTCATTAAATATACACCAACCTGGCCCCGTTCCTTTATGCCCCCGAAACAGAGCCAGCGTAATATGATCGCGAAAATGAAGTTAGTTCCGGTGGAAGCTTTAATCCGTGACAAAAAACTGTTATTGATTGACGATTCAATCGTACGCGGTACCCAGCTTCGGGAAACTACCGAGTTTCTCTATCAGGAGGGTGCAAAAGAAGTACATATCCGTCCTGCATGCCCGCCTCTGATGTTCGGATGCAAATATCTGAATTTCTCACGTTCAAATTCTGAGATGGATTTGATTACAAGACGTATTATCCGTGAAAGAGAAGGAGAAAACGATATTAATATGTTGGATGATTATACGAATCCGGACAGTCAGAATTATATCGAAATGATAGATGAGATCAGAAAACAGCTCAATTTCACAACCCTGCGTTATCACCGTCTGGATGATATGCTGGCTTCCATTGGAATTGAACCATGTAAACTATGTACGTATTGCTGGAATGGCAAAGAATAAAATAGCGGCAGCCCGGGAAGAAATTTCTCCCGGGCTGTTTTTTAACACTCTATTATCATCTGATTACCGGTTCCCTCTATGAGCCTGTCTGTACCAAGTAATCCCGCTTTCCAGTTTTGATACCCGCCTTCCACTGTGAGAATGATCTGACTGCCCTCTCTTCTTGCAGATGCAGTCATCACTATCTTACCTTTTGTGTCCGGTATTTCCACCGATGCAGATGCACCATCCGTAAATTCTGAGAGATAGAGTGTAACGCCATCCGCATAATTATAGGATACTTCTACCCCATTATTTCCAACCGGCAGAATGGTGTTTTCTTTTACCAGGAGGGGCAGTGAAAAATAATCATGTCTCTCTTTCTTCCATGATCCCCCCTTTATTTTTTCCCCGCTGATCAAGTTGATCCAGGTTCCTTTTGGCAGATAGTAATCCACTTCCCCTGATTCTTTAAATACAGGCGCTACCAGAAGGGAATCACCCAGAAAATATTGTTTGTCCAGAGTATCACAGGCACGGTCATTTGGATATTCTATAAACATTGGACGGTGCATCGGTATTCCCTGTTCATGAGCCGTAACTGCCTGCCGGTACAGATAGGGCATCAGACTGCATTTTATATTCACAAACTTCTTCAGCACTTCACATGCTTCCTCATCAAACAGCCAGGGGACCCGGTATGAAGAAGATCCATGAAGCCGGCTGTGGGAAGTCAGCAGGCCAAACTGGCACCAGCGTTTGTAGATATCTGCAGGCGCAGTCTGTTCAAACCCACTGATATCATGACTCCAAAAACCAAATCCGCCAAGCGCCAGGGACAGTCCTCCCCGCAGCGTCTCTGCCATGGAAGGGTAGGTAGCGGAACAGTCTCCTCCCCAATGTGCCGGAAATTTTTGACCTCCCACGGTTGCAGAACGTGCAAATAAGACTGCCTCTCCCTGTCCACGCTCTCTTTCCAGCAATTCAAAAACGGTCTGATTATACAAATAGGTATAATAATTGTGCATTTTAACCGGATCAGAATTATCAGAGTACACAATATCCCTTACCGGAATGCGCTCGCCAAAATCGGTCTTGAAACAGTCAACCCCCATATCCAGCAGGTTTTTTAACTTGCTTTGATACCATTTTGCAGCTTCCGGGTTCGTAAAATCCACAAGTCCCATACCCGGCTGCCACAGGTCTGTCTGCCAGACACCTCCATCCTGTTTTTTAACCAGATATCCTTTTTCCATCCCCTCCCGAAACAGGCAGGACTGCTGCGCTATGTATGGGTTAATCCATACGCAGATCTTTAACCCTCTGTCATGATACCGCAGCAGCATCCCTTTTGGATCCGGAAATACTTTCGGGTCCCAGATAAAATTGCACCATTCGTATGCATCCATCCAGTAACAGTCAAAGTGGAATACATGAAGCGGAATATCCCGATCAGCCATCCCCTGTATAAAACCGGAAGTTGTCGCCTCATCATAATCTGTAGTAAATGACGTGGTAAGCCACAGACCGAAGGACCATGCCGGAGGCAGCGCCGGTCTTCCGGTCAGCTCCGTATATTTACTGATTGCCCCTTTGGGGCTCCCTCCGCCTATCACGTAATAATCCAGGCGTTCGCCTTCCACTGAAAACTGTACCCGTTCCACTTTTTCACTTGCTATTTCGTAGGATACATCGCCTTCATGGTCTACCAGAACGCCATATCCTTTATTAGTAACATAAAAGGGAATATTTTTATAAGCAATCTCACTTGCGGTTCCGCCATCCTCATTCCACATCTCTACAATCTGTCCGTTTTTTACAAAAGGTGTAAACCGTTCTCCCAGACCATAGATATATTCATCCACATCAATAGCAAGCTGTTCCAGCATATATCCTTTTCCGGTCTTATTATTTTTCATGTGGGCAAGATTGCGAAACCCGGTCTCTGTAAGAAACCGATCTCCTTCGTAAAATGACATTTTCCACCCATTGGGAGACTTGTCAATTACGGCCTTCAGACTTCCGCTCTGATAAATCAGAGCATTCTCTTCTTCCCGAATAGTTACCCCGGGATTTGTCTCTGCAATTTCTGCAAAAGGCCCCCTGCAGACGGCTCCCATGTGATGCACTGCCGATACCTTAATCACACCTTCCATCGGGCTGGTTAAAGATACGGTGAGCACCGGCAGGTTCAGGCTGTCCCCTCTTCCTGAAATATGATTTCCCGGTACTAAAATCTGAAGTGCATTTCCATCTATTATATGTCTTGCATATTCTACTGCGTATGCCGGAGTCATCTCATCTCTCAGCCTCCAGTATCCATTTGTAAATTTCATATTTTCACCCTTCCTGCATGCCAAACTTATTCCGGCATATGTTTTTCCAAAACCCGCTCCATAAAATCAGAAATAATAAATACCGCAGGACCGGGAGTAAAGAATATACTCATTGGCAGCGCCCAAAACAAAGCCAGAACACAGCCAATTACCATAAATACAGCCAGCGTAGTCAAAATGTACCGGACTGCCATATACATTCCAAGTTTCCATATCCACCCGGCGCTCATATCAAACCGTGACAATGCGGGGAATGCATAACATGCTGCTGCACATACATAGACAGAGACCAGATAGTAAAAGCAGATAAAGAAAAGTCCGGTATTACCGCTGGTTTTCTGCATCAGGATTCCCATGTTCAGCTGGACAAGAAAGGTCACACCGGCAACTGCCGCCCAAATCCCCGTTGCTGGCACAAAATTTATCCGGAATGCATGGCAGAATTCCCGAAATGCATAGCCGTTCCCTCTTTTTACCGACTTTACAACACTGTAGTAAAGCGCTGTGGTAGATGCTCCAATCGTAATAACGGGAAGGCAGCATATGATCCAGAGTATTCCCACCAGCAGCAGATCAAAAATCTTTCCCATTATTCCTGTGTAGCTGCCTCCAAAGTCAAATAACCGCTGATTATCCATATTTTTCCTCCTGAATAGCGCAAGCTGTGCTTACCAGAGCTTTCCGTTGCGGGCAAATACCGGTATTTCATCCAGGGGAGCCTGCACGTCTATTACCTGACCGCCCCGATACTCCCTGTTATCATGTATGCTGTGCCACATTCCCTCCGGCAGATATACCCTGCGCTGCCGTTCCTTTTCATGGAGGATGGGCGCTACCAGAAGGTTTGGTCCAAACATGTATGCATCCTCTGTTTCCCAGCATATTTTGTCCTCTGGGAAATCATAAAATAACGGGCGCATCACAGGCGTTCCTTTTTCATGGGCTTCTTTCATAATCTCAGTAATATAGGGCTTCATCTTCTCTCTTAATTCCATATACTTTGTACAGATTGCCAGAACCTCTTCCCCATAGGACCAGACTTCATTATCCGCACCGCTGATATGCTTTCCTCCTCCGGTAGTACCAAGTGCCTCCTTAAAAGGCTCACGAAAACCATGCAGCCGGAATACCGGACAAAATGTACCAAATTCAAACCAACGGACAAGACATTCCCTGAAAGTATCATCTTCAATATTACCCCCATGGAATCCTCCGATATCGGTTGTCCACCAGGGGATTCCGGACAGCCCCATATTCAGTCCCGCTGCCAGCTGGTTACGCATAGAGCGAAAGGAAGAATCAATATCTCCTGACCACACCAGGGTTCCGTATTTCTGAGATCCTGCCCAGGCGCAGCGCAGCAGATTCACGATATTTTCCTGTCCGGCTGCTTCCATTCCCTCATATGCCATTCTGGCATATTCCCTGGGATAAATATTGCCTACTTCCATATCCGCCCCCTTAAAATAGCGGTAATGGCTGTACTCATACCCGGTAAATTCCGGTTCTGCCTCATCCAGCCAGAATATTTTAATGCCCAGATCGTAATAGTTCTGGCGGATTTTATTCCATACGTAAGCCCTTGCTTCCGGGTTTGTCGGATCGATGATACAGGCATCTCCTAATTGCCCAATCCGTTTTCCATGTTCCGAGCGGGTCAGATATCCCAGCTCTTCCATCTCTTTATAATTTTCACTCTGTGCATCAACCGTGGGCCAGATGGAAACCATCAGCTCTATACCCATTTCTTTTAGCTCATCCACCATCTTCTTCGGGTCCGGCCAATAATCCAGGTCGAACTTCCAGTCTCCCTGGTTCGTCCAGTGGAAAAAGTCTACTACAATTACCGAAATCGGCAGCCCCCTCCTCTTGTACTCCCTTGCTGTTTCCATTATTTCATCCTGAGTCTGGTACCGCAGTTTGCACTGCCAGAAGCCCATCCCGTATTCCGGCATCATCGGTACCTTCCCCGTTGCATCTGCATAAGCTTCCTCTATTTCCGCTGGTGTATCCCCGGCTGTGATCCAGTAATCCATCTGCTTGGTGGAGTGCGCCGTCCATTCCGTCACATTCTTTCCAAAGGTAACATAACCGATTGCCGGATTGTTCCACAGCATTCCATATCCTTTATTGGAAAGTACAAAGGGGATGCTTGCCTGGGAATTACGGTGTGCCAGTTCCAGCGTACAGCCTTTCACATCCAGATATGGCTGCTGATACTGTCCACATCCATACAGCTTCTCTCCTTCGTTTGGCTCAAACCGCACCATCAGGCGATAATTGTCGGTATTCGGATGAGGTTCAAAAGTTCTCGGCACAATTTCAAGGGCACTGTTGAACTCCTTGCGTCCCTGGATTTCTTCCCGGATACGTTCATATTCTTCCAGCAAAAGTTCCCCTTTGTCATTTTTAAAACGAAGCTTACCGGTGGGCGTTATTTCACAACGGATTTTTCCATTCACAAGAACGGTTTCTCCATTTTCCTGGTATATCTTGCTTTCACATTCATCCGGCTCCAGTAATGCCCCATGATCTTCTGCCAATAACTCGTGCCTCTGAGTGGCACGAATACGGAGACTGTTTTTCCCCCATGGTTCCACACACAGCAATTCTTTATCAAAACGCCTCCATATTTTATTTCCCTCGCATTTAATCATTGAATTCTCCTTTTTTATCTGTTTAATTTTTTTACCAGAATTATTTCCCCTATAGGATTTATCTATAATTTTTATTGCTTTAGCTGCCACTGCTTTTACCATGCGGCTGCACCTATTCCTTCACAGCCCCTGCAGTCAGACCGCCAACGATATACTTCTGTAAAAATACAAATATAATCACTACCGGCAGAACGAGTATCGCCCCGTATGCCATAATACAGTTCCATTTTGTTCCATATTTACTCTGGAATTTATATATGTTCGCAGTCAGAGGCCTCATCTCAGGTTTTACATTAAAGGTCATGGAGTATGCCAGATCATTCCACCCGTTTAAGAAGGAGATAACCACAACTGTGATGACTCCGGTCTTGATTGCAGGCAGCATAATCTTAAAGAAGGATTTGTACACTCCGCATCCGTCTATACGCGCCGCATCATCCAGAGAGGCAGGGATGGATTTAAAATAGGGTCTTAACGTAACAATTATAAATGGAACCGTACCGGATGCTATGGCTAGCGCCGGACCGATATAGGTTCCCAGTAAGCCGATCTTATTGAATATCAGGTACATGGGCGTCAGCATCAGAGATGCCGGAAGCATCTGGGTCACTAAAAAGGTTAATAAGAACCCTTTCTGCCCCGGCACCTTATACCTGCCCATTCCATATGCTGCCGGAACACCGAACACCAATGATATACACATGGCACAGACAGCGATACATGCACTGTTTTTCAGGGATGCCAGAAAATCCTTATCCTGTAAATTCTGAAGCCACGGATCGAAGGTAAACTGATGGGGATAATAGGTCACCAGCTTTCCAAAAGACTCCATGTCTGTCTTAAAGGACATACTGATCAGCCAGTAAATGGGGAATAGAAAAACAATTGCAATCAGCACAGAAATGATACAGTAAATGACATTAACCCGAACAGATTTATACCGGAACATATGAAAACCAGAGGTTTTTGACTTTTCATTCATACTAATCGTCCTCCTTTGCAGTAAGTCTCAGGTAGAACAAACCGATAATAAATAAACAGCCAAACAGGATCATCGCCGATGCCGCCCCTTTTGAAAATTCATACTGTGTAAATGACTGGGTATAGGAATAGGTGCCCAGTACATCGGTGGAATTTAAAGGTCCTCCCGCCGTCATAACAAACATTAAGTCAAAGGCTTTAAATGTATAGATAAATCCCAGCATCAGGACGGATAAAATAGCCGGTTTCATAAGCGGCAGTGTAATATGCAGAAACCGCTGTAATTTATTGGCTCCGTCCATTGAAGCACTTTCATAGATATCATCCGATATTCCCGTCAAACCGGAGGTTAGAAGAAGCATATTAAATGGAATACCAACCCAGCAGTTTACTGCAATCACTGCAATCAGTGCCGTACTGGTGCTGACCAGCCACTCTACCGGAGTATGTATTACACCCAGCTTCATCAACAGGTTATTGATGACTCCCTCTGTCACGCCAAACATATTTTTACCCAGCAGTGCAGTGACAGACATTGGCATCATATAGCCAATTAATACGAGTCCGCGGATCGGTCCCGCAAAAGTAAACTTTTTAGAAAAGAACATTGCAAACAGAAAACCAATGGTAAACTGTACCACCAGACAGGCGATGGTGAAAATAAAAGTATTCCTGATTACCAGCTGGAATGTAGGATCCTTAAATAGCTGCATATAATTCTCCAGTCCCACAAATACAGAAGCACCGGACTTAAAATTTTTAATATTCGTATTCTTAAAGCTGAGTATAAAGTTATAGATTAAGGGATATCCCAAAATGAGAATCATATAGAGAAATCCAGGCATTATAAAGGTATAACCCTCAAAGCGTTTCTTCTTAGCCATGTTCATTTTCATAAATCATCCACTTCCTTTCTACGTCAGAGCGGGCGATTCAGAGCGTGTTTGAATTTCAGACACGCCCTTATCCCGTCCTTTCCCAATATCCAGCCGCCTGACTATTCCTGTGCGGCGATTGGTGTCTCCTGAAGGATTGGATTAATGACTGCTGCTGCTTCTTTCATGGCTTCTTCGCCGGTCTTATTTCCAAGGAGGGCTGATTGTTCAGCCGTATATAATGCTTCGGAAATAGTAGGCCAGGACTCGTGAGGGCCTCTTGCTACCGCATAATTCATTTCATCGCTGAACACTGCAAATCTTTCGTCATCTGACCAGGTGGTATTCAGTGCCACGGAATCCTCACGTACCGGGAACTTTCCTGCACCTTCACACCAGGCTGCATTATTCTGTGCGCTGGTCATCCATTTTAAAAATTCAACGCAGGCTTCTTTTTCTTCACTTCCGGCACATACACCGAAGTTCTCACCGCCGATAACGGAAGCAAACTTCTTATCCTTTGGCAGCAAAGCAATCTTATATTCAAATGCGCCCTTAATTCCTTCGTCAAACTGGGCGAGCTGCCAGGTTCCGGATTCCAGCATAGCTGCTTTTCCGGCACAAAATGCGTTATAAGAATCCGACTGGGACCAGTTTACCACTTCCTTACTCATGTAACCTTTGTTTACCAGACCAGCCAGATAGTCAAGTGCCCTTGCGGCTTCCGGCGAATCAGTGGAACCCACATCAGCACCAGCCGAATACAGCCAGGGGATAAACTGGAAAGTTCCCTCCTCCGTACCGATTGCAGACATTGCAAAACCATATACCCCATCTGCCGCGTTTGTAGTTTTGGCACAGACCTCTTCAAACTCGTCCCAGGTCTCCGGCGCTTTATCAAATCCTGCTGCTTTTAACAGATCCACATTATAAGCAATTGCCAGACAGTTGGAGTTATTGGGAATACCATAGATATTGCCGTCCGCATCCTTACAGCTGCTAAGAGGCCCTGGATAAAACTGCTCCAAATCCTTCCAGTCTTTCATTTGACCGGTAATATCCTCAAATACACCCAATGATATGTAGGAAGCCATATCCGGTGAATCCACCATTCCAATATCCGGAAGCTCACCGGAAACAGCACCTATTGTGTATTGTTTCATCAGTTCTTCACGTGATATATACGTACACACAATATTGATGTCACTCTGCATGGAGTTATACTCTTCCACCATTTTTTCCAGTATCGGCGCCTCATGTTCAAAGTAATGCCATAGGGTAACCTCTTTACCCCCGTTAGATGCCGGTTTCCTTGCACTGGCAGCCGCATCCTGCGGCTCTGTATCCTGTGTCCCTGTATCCTGTGCCGTTGTGCCAGCCGCTGCTTCTGTGATCCGGGCAGTTGACGCTGCATCTGTGCCTTTTTCCCCAGCAGGATTTTCTGCTGAAGAACTGCCGCAGCCGCTCACAAGCCCCGTAATCATCATTCCTGCCAATACTGCCGCAGCCAATCTCTGATACCTCTTTTTCATAGTTTGTTTCCTCCTTTATCGTATTTAAGATGTTCTAATTATAATAATATTAGTTTAAATGATAAACTTAATATTTTAAGAAATGGGATACGATTTTAAGATACAATTTTAAGATTGGAGGAAAATTTTAAGAAACAGGCAGCAGTATCCGTATATTTCTATTTGGCACGGGATTTCAGAAACTCAGCAACACTGGCGCCTTCCACCTCGCGAAATACTTTATTGAAATATTTCGGATCTGAAAAGCCTACGTGATAGGGTACTTCTTCCTTTGGCATTCCCTTATTTACCAGCAGTCCTTTTGCCACCTCTATCCGGTAGTGCTTCAGAAATTTTGAAAATGTCACTCCGATTTCTTTATTGAAGAGATAGCAGAAATACTCCTGGGTCATTCCCAGGTCTTCCGCCAGATCCTTTTGGCTTATTTTGGCAGCATAGCTCTTTTCTATTATATTTAATGCTTTAATAACCAGGGGATGAGCACCGGGATATTTTTCCTGGAGATCCTTGATTCCATCTTCCAGATACAGCTTGTCTTTTTTAGAAAGACGCGCCAGCAGATCTTCCACATCCTCATAGGTAACAGGTTTGATCAGATAATCCTGTACTTCCAGTGAAATTGCCTGCCTTGCCACATCAAATTCTTCATAGGCACTTATAATTACAAACTGTGTGGAAATCTCCATTGCATGTACGGCTCTGATCAGAGATAGTCCATCCATATAGGGCATTTTAAGATCGGTAAATACGATTTCAGGCTTTAGAATGTGTATCAGCTCCAGCGCCTGCTTTCCGTCGGATGCTTCAGCCACAATCTCATACTTATCCGAAATCGTGGTAATAAGATTCCGCAGTCCTCTTCTTGCCCTTTGCTCATCCTCGACAATCATAATTCTCATATGTTACCTCCTCCTGTATGCTATGTGGTTTTGGAATGTAAAACGTAAATCTGCACCCCTTTTGGTAAGATGTCTCAAGGGAAACCCGAAGCTTATTTCCATAGTACATTTTCATGCGTGTCACCACATTGGATATTCCTATACCCACCTCTTTTTCCTTTGATACCACCGGGTTAGCCAGCACCTCCTGTATGATCTGCTCCCTTTCTCTTGTCATTCCTATGCCATTATCTTCAATAGATAAGCAGAGGTACTCACCCATTCCGGTACCTGTTATATGGATAAATCCTCCTTCTTCCCGGCCCTCGAATCCATGCAGGATGGAATTTTCGACAAAGGGCTGAAGCATCAGCTTCCTACACGGCCACTGGTCATATTCATGATTAAACTCAATGCTGTAATCAAACACATTTTCCAGCCGTTCCTTCTGCAGATACAGATATTGCTCAATCCAGGTAATCTCCTGATACATATAGACATTCTGATGCTTTTGATCAAAAGTATAACGTAAAATATTGGACAGCTTCTTCAGCAGCGTGGAGACCTTATAGTTTCCGCTTTCAATTGCTTCATAATTAATAGCATTCAAGGTATTGCAGATAAAATGTGCATTGATCTGGGACTCCAGTGCTTCCCGCTCCGCCCTCTGTTTCATTTTCAGAGATTCCACCACTTCCAGATGCTGTCCTTCCACCTGACGGTTCATCTTCCTGATGGCATGCATCATTTCATTGTATTCATTGGCAAGCTGCCAGATCTCATGGGTGCCCTTAATCTCTATGCGCTCCTGCATATTTCCCTGCTTTACATTTTTAATGGAACGGTTAATGGTATCCACCGGCTTTAATATTCTTTGGGTCACCCAGAACAGGATCAGTAGAATGCCTATAATCACCAGGGCATAAAGGACAATTGCTTTGGTATACATTTCGTTCACCTTTGCCTGCAATGCATTTTTATTAATGGCAATGTTCAAACTCCAGTCAAATACACCGACCGGTGTACTTAAGTGTGTCAGATGCTGTTCATTTATATACTCATCCATTTTCATTCCATTGTGCTGACTGTTAGTATGATACAATATTTCTCCTGACTTAGCAGAGATAAACCCCTGCGCCACATCATCCTTGCTTCCGCTCAGCTGACCGATCAGGTTGTCCAATACATCCCTTTTAAACGTAACAATCATGATGTATTCTATATCCTGGTAAAAGTGTTTTCCTCTTACCGGATAAGCAATATGTATAAACTGCTTTGATGCATCTCCCGGATGTTCACTTGGGGTGGTGATTACCTGATATCTGGGCAGAACCATGCTTTTCGATATTTCATTAACCTCTATGAAAGTATCAACCAGTATGTTGTTATTGTCCTTATTCCAGATATTCACCACATTAATCGTATTTTCATTGCGTTCATACTGGTAGACAAGCCCATCCTTCGACGCAATGGCGATAGCCGCTATGTACTGGGAGTATCTGGCATAATTGGCAAGGAGATTCTTCAGATCTTTGGTGTTGCGTGCAATATTTTCCGGATTCGTGCTGTACTCGTTGATCAAATTCGCATTTGTATCATCCACAGCAATTTCCGAACCAATCTTAATAAAATCATCCATCTGATTCTTGATATTCTGGTTAACGGAGGTCAATAACATTTTTTCTGTGTCATAGGTGCTGTCAACCAGATACTTCACATATTCATTTTTCAGATAATACTGCATGACAACCACCACCAGCATAACTGCAAAGCAGATCGCTGCGGCAAAAGAACACCACATATGGGAGCGGCAATATACCCGGACCCGTTTACAGATATTTCGTAGTTTCATTACAGAAATCTCCTTTCGACACTTCCCAAATTATAGATTAATAAATACATAAAATTGCACACAGATATCCCACTAGATCTTATAACTTCCTCTAACATAACAGAATTAATAACACTTTGAAACCAAATTTTAGCTCGTTCTTCTTGAATCCATTTCTGCAAATAAAAGTATCCTTTTTTAAACGAATACCTACAAGAATCAGTATACACTAAAAACGGTAGTGTGTCTTGTTTCTAATTCAATTTTCAAATATAGTTTACAATTATACAGGCCATTATAGGACTATAACATAAGACAAAAGCATACCGCAGTTACAATTGATAAAATTAATAATAAAACCAGCCAATTAGTTCTTGACGAAAATGCAAAAAGATAATACTATTTTTTTGTCTAATTTTTAAATCGTAAACTTCAAACAGTTTCTGAAGACTGATTGTCTTTTTTTAAGATAATTGTGGAAAATTTCGATATAGCAATAATTCATACAGCGGTTTTAAAAAAGAAATAGAAACAAAATATAGAATCTACTTCTTTTACTTTGTAAAACATATACTTTTAAGTTATCACAAACTTTAATAAACGACATGTATTTTGATTAATATTTTTTTGTTTTTTATCACAATATTTTAGAATAATTAACCATCTAGACATGATTATTAACCAGGTAATCAAAATCTATTGAATTCTTTTTTATAACAGGTTATCATATCGGCATCTAAAAACAATTTTTAATTGTGGAGATTCTAATTATAAAAGATATCTCAAAAATTTCCTTGACTCAAGTGCAAGCACCGCATATATAACTTATCAAACTCATTGTGTAAATAGAGGCTATGTAGGTGGAGACCCGATGTATGATTATGTAATAGACCCTGTTAGTTTTACCTATTAATAAAAAAATAAGGAACGGTAGCTAGTGAAAAACAAAAAATCATTTGAGTATTTAACATTAAGCTGTCTAATTATAATTGTGCTTTTAAATTTTATCCCTTCAGGTATAAAATTACAGTATAAAGTTATGATAATTATTCTTGACTTAATATTATGTTCATTCATTTATCTTTTTAGAAAAAAGTTGTAAAAATATATACCATAATACTATACATAATGATTGCGGTTGGGAATCTAAATATCTACCGCGATCATTTACTACAAATATAAGGTGAATATGCAATGAAAAAAAATTGATAATATATTGGAAGACCTGATTGTAATGATTGCAATTTTTTCGAACCATTGTTTTATAGTGTATTAAATAAATATCAATTAAACGCTACATTTAAATATATAAATGTTAAGAAATATAGATCAGAAGATTTAAAAAGATGAGAGAAATTTAAAGGTATTTATAATTTTAGTCAAACGCCAGTTTTACTTATAATAAAAAATAAGCAAGTAATAGATAAATTAGAATGGTCAAATGAGGGTATTTTAAAAGATGACATAATGAATCTATTATATAGAAATAAATTAATTAGATAACTATGTACACAACTTGTTAGCGCCTCCCCGACGTGAGCCGTCTAATAAGAGCCGGGAGATAAACCACATAATGTAGTAGGACGAAATCAAACTGGAATTGATATCTCTGATACTTGGTGCATTTATGCGCTCCCACCCATACAAATGATTAATGTTGGGCAAATGTAGATATCCTGACACCTGCTATTGTTATTGACAATCTGTCGATCCTTTTCCGCATAAATTCTATTTGTATTCGTTTGCCATAAAGATAATGTTTTTTATGCCAACGCAGATGTGGCCACACTAAAGTCTTCAAATTGGAGGAGACGGATTTTCTTCTGTTGCATAAACTCCCGGATAAAAGTAGTTCTAGTATCCTCGTTCTCCATATGATTTTCAGAAAATGACTTATATATAAAATAGCAGCATTTAAATAAGGCATTATTTTCTGACCAAGGTAGCATTTTTTAAGGCAGGAAGAAAAACGAACTGACAATTCCCGTTTTCCTTCCTGCCTTCATTATTACTCTGAACTGCTTCTTACAGCCAGCACTGCCCATCATCCAGTTTTTTGATAAAGATTCGTTCAGAATCCTCTTCATCCTTTGCCTGATGATATTTAAACAGCATTTCCCCGTCGTTCAGACTGCCCAGAATCTCAATTTTTCCAGTTTCATGGGATAAAACGTAACGAATACATTTTCCAAGTCCACTCTGCATATTTTTTGCCTGATCTACAATTTCACAGCCCCGTTTTAAAGGTACCTGAAACTGAGACTTCACTCCGGTCACCGGGCGGCATTGGAATACGTAATAAGGCACTATGCCGATACGTGTCAGATATTTCAAAAGAGTTCCAAGGGTCATTGGATCATCGTTTACTCCCCTGATTAATACAGTTTGATTCCGGACAATGATTCCTGCAGCAATTAAACTTCTGACTGCTGCTTTTGATTTCTCAGTAAATTCATTGGGATGATTGAAATGTGTCACCACATAGATTTGTTTTTTTACACTATAAGTGCGCAAGATATTAATTAAATCAGGATCTTCCAGAATCCTGTCCGGAAATGTTACCGGCGTTCTGGTTCCAAAGCGGATACAGTCAAGATGTTCGATTTTGCTCAGGCTGTGCAGATATTTTTTGATTACTTCATCGTCGTTTAAAAAGGCATCTCCACCGGAGATCAAGACATTGCTGATCTGAGAATGTTCCTGTATGTACTGCATCATTTCGTCAAAGTGACTGGCGATTTCTTCATCTGACAGACCCACCAGCCGTTTCCGGAAACAATGCCTGCAATACATGGCACATTGGTTCGTGGATAGAATCAATGCTGTTTCCCTGTATTTATGCTGCATACCTACGATTACGGTATTGCTTGCTTCCCCGCTGGTATCAAAACTCCCTCCCAGATCCGTTTCACGGATATTGGGGATGCACATCTTTCGAATTGGGTCATCCGGATCATCTGCATTGATAAGAGAAAAGTAATACAATGGCACAGACATTGGATAGTGCTCCAGTATTTCCTCCATTTTGATTACTTCTTCCTTTGACAATTTAAGGACCTCTTTTAACTCCTTTGCAGTGGTGATGTTGTTCTTTAACAGTTTCTTCCAATTGTTCATTTTGTGCACCCCCATGTTTAGATTTTTATGTAAACTATTATAACAGACTTTTTGGGATTTTCCTACAAAAAATTCCATTTTTTATCCATTTTTTTGCATAAAAAGTCTTAACACAATTTTAATGCCCCGGAATTATAATGATAATCAGGCGTTACAGACGTTTTTTAATTTCTTCTGCCTTCTCCAGCAATTCCTTTTCATTGACATATTTTGTCAGGCAGCCCACTCCTTCCACACAGGTTCCGCCTGTTACGTTACCATATATGATGCTGTCTGCAGTGCTGCAGTCATGAGAAATCCCATAGATAAAACCAGCCATAAATGCATCTCCGGCACCTGTGGAGTCTATTTTATTTACATTTTCCATTGGTGGAATGACCGTGCTTTCTCCGTTTTTCCAGTACAGGCAGCCTGCACTGTCCAGTTTGATTATAACCTCCGGAAAAAATCTGCCCAGTTCCACCGCTGCTTCTTCTACATTGTCTTTTCCCGTAATTTTTAATGCCTCTTTCTGGTTCGGTGTGAAAAAGTCAGCAAGCTCCAGATACTCTCTGTATTTCTCTATGGAAAGTCCTTCATCCCAGCCCACATCAAATACCAGAACAGCCCCTTCCGCTTTCAGACGTTTATAGGCATCCAGGAATCCTGCGTGCATGTCGATGACTTTTGCTCCCCGCAGCTGTTGGTACGTTTCTTCCTGAATATCGCGTGTGATTTCCACCCGGTCCAGTGCTGACATAAAAGTCCGGTCACCTTCCGTGATCATAACAGATGTTACTGCTACCGGAATGCCGTTTCCACGGTAGAGATTTGCATAGGAGACACCGCAGGCATCCAGCAGCTTTGCTGCATACCCGGAAAATACATCTTCTCCCAGAAAAGTTGCAATCTTAGAAGCAACGCCCAGTCTGGACAGTGTAATCATGGTTGCGGGAACACCACCGCCCAGCTGAATATCCAGGCTTTTTGCATAAACCTCTTCTCCCTCTTTTGGAAGATGTCCCACTCCCAGATACAGTAGATCCAGATTTACATATCCCACACCTGCTGCAAATTCCATATCAGCTCCATCCTTTCATATATGCTTCATTTATTTTCATATATTCATATGCTAACTTCCTTGCAAAGGTATAAGAGTTGACCAGTGGGTGCACCATCAGGCAATCGATCGCTTTTTCAATACTCTTTTCCCTGATTGCCTCGGATGCCAGCCGTTCATACATCTTGACTCTGCGTATCATTTCCATGGGAATGCGCTCCGGTTCAATCTCATGGGGGTAATAATTTCCGTCTTTGATCGTACAGCTGATTTCTACCACGTCGGTATCCTCAAGTCCTTTGATTGCCCCATTATTTGGCACACAGAGAATCATTTCTTTCTCCTCCTGTCCCAGTTCCGATTCAATAAATTTCAGCGCAACACCTGCATATCCGCCGCTGTCCTTTGTATAAATATCAAAATGATAAGGAGGCTTTT
Organism: Clostridiales bacterium; assembly: GCA_018365455.1. Taxonomy (GTDB): domain Bacteria; phylum Bacillota; class Clostridia; order Lachnospirales; family Lachnospiraceae; genus Robinsoniella. The sequence goes on along the minus strand of JAGZJZ010000004.1, from coordinate 147,928 downwards.
TACTGTCTATCCCTGTCTCATTTGCCATATATGCCGCTTCCCTTTTGCCGTACCACTTTTCAAATACCTTCAGGCATTCGTCAAAATTATTTTCGATATCCATCCTGGAAAGCTCTTCCGTCATATGGATATTCACATCCCGGATTACTTCTCCTCTTGTTACTTTTGCATTTAAGATATTCTGAACCGCCTCTTCCCGGTAATAGAAGTAGTAGAGGTATTCATTTAGTATACATCCCACGTGTTCTACCAGTTCCTTATGGAAAAACCGCATTTCTGTATTTTCGTAAATCTCGTCTTTCTGAAGCAGTTCCGGCATAATTTCTTTTCCGTCCAGCTTAATGCTTTTAAAAAAGGAAAGATGATTTAAGCCATAGCATTCTCCCGTGATCAGGTCTGTGCTTACACCGTACATCTGTGCAAAGGAATGAAGCAGACTGCTGGGTGCATCGCAGATTCCGTAAGTAAAATCAAATCCCATATCCCGCAGTGTCTGTGACACAACCCCGGCTGGATTTGTAAAATTAAAAATCTTCACCTGGGGACTTGCATATTTTTTCGCCAGCTCACAATACTGAACCAGTGCCGGAATGGAACGCATAGCAAAAGAAAATCCTGCAGCTCCTGTTGTCTCCTGTCCCAGAATTCCAAGTGCCAGTGCCGTCCGCTCATCCTGAATCCGCATTTCATCTTCACCCACACGTATGGTGGTAATGATATAGTCCGCATCTTTGACCGCTTCCACCGGGTCTGATGTCAGAGAAAAGTTTACCGTATCATCAATCCGCCTGGCAACCTGAGCTGCCATTTTTCCATAGATATTTAATTTTCTTTCATTGTTGTCCATAAATACAATCTCTGTAAATCCCAGTTTTTTGGCTTGCTGTACCAGGCTTTTCGCCAGAAACATCGACCGTACACCGCCTCCTCCTATAACCGTAATTTTTTTCGCTCCTGATTTGCTCATCTTCGTATCCTCCATTTTATAATTACTGCCTCTTTTGGCAGGTATTTCTCTGTACAATATCAAAGGGCAGCGTGATATCCATATTTTCTTCTTCTCCATAGAGATTCAAGAACATATTCAGTGATTTGGTTACAAACTGCCGGATGGGCTGATGGATGGTGGTAAGGGGCGGCACTGCCCTTCCCGCTGCTGTGATATCATCAAATCCCAATACCGACACATCCTTTGGAACATCCACACCGCATGCCTTTAGCGCAGCCATTGCCCCCACTGCCATCTCATCGCTGAATGCAAAAATTGCTGTGAATTCCCTTCCTGATTCAACCGCCTGTTTGGCAAGGCGGTACCCCATATCATAGGTCACTGAACCAAACAGCACCATACTGCTCTCATCAAAAGGTATATTTTTCTCTTCCATCGCCCGCTTTGCACCGGTCAGGCGCTGAAAGACAGAGCTGATAGACCTGTTGCGGTCAGACAGGAACAAAAGTTTTTCGTGCCCCAATCCCAGCAAATACCGGGTTCCTTCATATCCAGCCGCAAGATCATTGATATGTACCATTCCCAGGCGCCTGTCAAGAGTTGCGCCGCCGCACATTACGGTCCTGATATTCTTAGATGCAATGTAATTCAGGATATCTTCGCTGATATTTTCATCCAGATAAATAACACCTTCTATATTCATTTCGTTAAAATACTGTTTGTAATCGTCTTTCCCCTCTAAGATCGGAATAAAAACCACACGATAATCGTATCTCGGCATCTGATCTACAATCTCCCGCATCACTTCCGAAAAAAACTCAAGAGGAAACTCGGGAATTAAAACTGCAATTACACCGTAATTGCGATGACGCCTCCCTTTATGTTCATATCCAAGCTGTTCAGCAGCATCTTCAATCTTTCTTGCCAGCTCTGTACTCACCACTTTTCCCCCGCTGAAATATCTGGATACCGTAGCAAGGGAAACACCTGCCTTTTTTGCTACATCTCTTGCTGTGAATGCCATTTATATCCCTCCTTTTGTTTCCTTTTGTTACTTCAAAACTACTTCGAACATGTGTCCTTTAGTTTAATTGTTCTGTTTGCTGTTTCCTTATATAAACAGCTTTTATTCATTTTACTGTTAAATTTATTATATTCCAGTTGAATCAAAAGTCAATCTTGTTTCATTTGTTTCCTGTTTGTTTCCTATTTTTCATTCATTACCAATGTCATCCAGTGAAGCTCCCCTTTTTAAAAACCCTTTTCATTTTCCGTACTTTCCTATATAATAGCGGTAATAATAAAAAAACAGCCCATCACACTCCAATGTCTCATCCTGCTGACAAAATCAGCTTCGCGGCAATGGATGAAAGGAACACCTCATGACCAAAATAAGTATTACACAGACCCCTTCTTATGACCAGCCTCTCGTAAATAAAGCGGTACAGGAACATCTGGAACGTTTTAACCTTCTTGCCAAACTCTCACCGGATACAAAAGTACTGATAAAACCAAATCTTCTAATGAAAAGGACTCCCGGCGAATTTACCACTACTCATCCCTCCATCGTAGAAGCCGTTATTATATGGCTGAGAGCGAATGGTATCACGAAAATTACAGTGGCTGACAGCCCTGGGGGACCCTATACGGTTTCCGCCTTAAAAGGAATCTATCACGCATCCGGCATGGCTGATGTATGCCAACGGCATAACGTTACCCTGAATATGGATACTTCTTCCCGGAATTTAGACAACAAAAAAGGAAAACTGGTAAAACAGTTTCCCATAATTACACCTGTCTGCGATGCAGACTTTATTATTGATATCTGTAAACTAAAAACCCACGCAATGACCGGTTTAAGCGGAGCTGTCAAAAATTTGTTTGGTACAATTCCCGGACTTACAAAGCCCGGCTTTCATGCCAGATTCCCGGAAAAGGCCCCTTTTTGTTCCATGCTGGTGGATCTCTGCGAAACCATCCGCCCTGGCTTTGTTCTGGTGGATGCCATACAGGCAATGGAAGGAAACGGTCCCTCCGGCGGCACTTTGAGAGAAACGGGACTTATTCTGGCATCCGACAATCCCTATGAACTGGACTACTGCCTGTGTAAAATCATCGGTGTTGCCCCGGAAAGCATACTTACCGTAAAGGAATCCATTTCCCGGGGACTGTGCAGCGGTGATTTTGACCGGCTTAACCTGATAGGTGCGCTGCCCAATCTGAAACCTTTTCGGGTTCCCAGGGAGTCATCCCTGGATTTTACAACGTTTTTACCTCCGATGATCCGCCGTCCGGTCCGTTCTTTCGTATTCCATTATCTTTCAGCCAAACCGGTAATCTTAATTTCCAAGTGCATCGGCTGCGGCAAATGTGCGGAAAGCTGCCCCCAAAAGACGATTCAGATTAAATCAAAGAAAGCAAAAATCCAATACCGGAATTGTATCCGCTGTTACTGCTGCCACGAAATGTGCCCGGTAAAAGCTATTGATATACGCAAGGGGTTTATACGATAGGATATAGCAATAGAATTTTATAGGATAGGATTAGGATTTTACTGCTGTATCGCCTTTTCATACTTTTGCAGATCTGCATTCCAGTCTGCATACGCAGGATCCTCCCGTCTGTCCGGTAACGTATAATTTTCCTTCATATATTTTCCCAGATAAGCGGTAACCTTGCGGGCACCGTTGTAGTTCATGTGATCACCCTTGTCCCTTGTATCGGATATCCAGTCCACCTGATACTCCTTTCCCGGCTTGTTCAGGTCCAGGAAGGGGATTTTATTTTCCTTGGCATACTGGGCGACTGTACGATGCCTCTTAAAATTCCAGGAATTTGCAGAAGGAACTTCTACAAATAAAAGTTCAATTCCTTTCTCTCTGCACAGGGCAACAATCTTATCCAGATAATACCGGGGAATGGGATCTATTGTTGTGATTTTCTTACGTTTGCGCATATAACGTTTGCCAAGATACGCATCCACGTGATCGGTATATCGGAAACCCTTCCAGAAATTATCAAACGTATACTTTACTTTTCCCGTGAAATCCTCAGCCTTTAACATTTTCCATCGGTTATGGTATTGGAACACCGGGAATTTATCTGCCAGACCTGCAAAAATTACCTTTTCCCGTTCCTTTGCCGGACTTGCATTCTGAAAAATTTCGTCGGTTTCATATACAACTACCCTGGGCGTCTGGTGTTCCAGTACAGATTTCAGCAGATAATATGCCTCATACACACGCTGTCCCGGCTCTCCACAGACATAAGATGCAAGCCCATAATCCTTCCACAACTGCATGGGTGTGTAAGCTGCATATATATCGCTGTTGCCGATTGCTATTACATCCAGGGAATTCTCCTTTTCCGTAAAAACTGCCCGTGTCTCCGGTTCCTTGATTCCGCTGGCAGGGGTATTATCCTTTGGCTTCACGACCTGGGACGCACCGGTGAGCAGCACCACCGCAATTCCCAGAAATACAGCCAGTTTCAGCAGGAAAAGAAGACCGCATTTCGGTAGTGTCTGTTTATTAATGTCCATTTTGTTTCCTCCTGCTGCTAGAGCATGATTAAAATGCTCTATTTCTATTTAAATTAGTAAAAGTAATTATGTTCTATGCTTCTTTAAAACTGGGCATAGATAAAGTCAACCGGAATATACCCCATTCCGTAAGCCCCCAGCAGAAGCACCGAAAAGGCGGCTGCATAATAGATTGCAAACCGGACTGCTATGTGCCTTCTGGAAATCCATTCTCTGATATGTACTCCTTTTTCCTGGGCAATACTTACAGCAAACACTACTAAAATTCCAAAACCCACTGCTGCATAATCCATCTTATCCATTCCCAGATTCAGCAAGACCCCTTCTCTTAAGGGTGCCAGGGAAAATCCCCGGAACATGGATAGGAACATTTTAATCCCTACCTTCAAACTCACTGCCCGGAAGAACAGCATTCCAATATTAACCAATAAGAATGTTCTTAAAATCTGCCAAAATTGAAATCCCCGGCTTTTCCGATTTAGATGCATAGAGGTACAAAGCTTCTGAAACAGAGGTTCCGCCAGCATCCCCAGCATAATAATCATAAAATAATACATGCCGTAAAATACATATTTCCAGCTTGAACCATGCCAAAATCCGTTGCACAGCCACACTGGAAACAGAGCACAGGCAGGAGGCAGCAGCTTGGCAAGATGTGGAGTAAGATGCTTCCTGCCCCATTTACCCAGCCGCATCACCCGTTTGGACAAAGATACCGAATAGAAAATGTAATCCCGGAACCAGGCTCCAAGTGTAATATGCCATCTCCTCCAAAATTCAGATACATTTTTAGAAAAAAACGGCCTTTCAAAATTTTCCGGCAGCCGAACGCCAAAAAGCTGGGCACTGCCGATTACCATATCCATACACCCGGAAAATTCACAATAGATTTGTATCGTGTAACACAGAACTGCTGTGGCAATTGTAAGCCCGGTATAATCGGGATAGGCAGTAAAAACAGTATTTACCAGTAGATTCAGCCGGTCTGCAATTACAATTTTTTTAAATAGCCCCCATACGATCCGCTGTACACCAAATGATATATTTTTCGGCTGAAAGGAATGCCCTTTCAGAAGTTCGTCTGACATTTGGTCATAGCGGACAATAGGCCCTTCCACGATCTGCCCAAAAAAGCTCAGAAAAAGCGCCAGATGACCCAGATTTTTATCTGCTCTGTATTTGCCCCGGTATACATCAATGATATAACCGATAGCCGACAGGGTATAAAAGGAGATTCCAAGCGGTAGAAGAACCCGCAGTTCTGTCATTCTTTCTTCTATATGTAACCCCTGCAGGATATGATTCACATTTAATGCAAAAAAATTATAATATTTTAGAAATGCCAGAATACCCAGGTTGAACAAAATGGCACACGCAGCAGCCAGACGTTTCCTTTTCTGTAACTGCAAGCGCCAAACCTCCTGTTCAGCCTGTCCTGCATCCGCTATTTTATCCTGGTATTCGTCCTGCAATATGGTGAGTATCATGCCTGTACCATATACAACCACCGTAGACAGCATTAGAAAACCCATTAATTTTGCACTGGACAGATAGTAAAACAGATAACTGGCTGCCAATAAAACAGTCCATCTGACTTTTTTGGGAAACATATAATAAAGAATACTGGTCCCAGTCAGAAACAGCAGCATGTATGTATAGGTGTTGTAAGCCATAGAATCCCCTCACTACACCCTTGCTGGATGATATGAAGAGATAAACGCATAAATATTATCAACAGAGCGGAAGTTATCCGGGGAAATGTCTGCCGGAGTTATATCTATCTGGTAAATATCACTGATTTCAGACACCAGCTGAATCATTTCAAAGGAATCTATTATATGATCCTCAATCAGATTTTTTTCTTTTCTAAAATCCACTCCGGGTTTTATCTTTTCCAGTATTTTTAGTATTTCATCCATTGTACATGCCTCCTAATTTTTTATAATTTCTCTGCAGCCACTTCCGGTCAATCTTTCCATTCGTGTTTACCGGCATCTTCTCAGTCAAAATATATCGTCCTGGATACATATAGGAAGGAACTTTATTTTTTATTTTTTTGATTATCATGTTCTGGTCCACATTTTTTCCTTTATAAACCAGTACTATTTTCTTTTCACATTCGTCATAGATGCATACGCAGTTGTCGATATGTTCCAGGGAGCCTGCCGCAGCTTCAATTTCTCCAAGTTCTATGCGGCACCCCATGTGTTTAATCTGAAAATCTTTGCGGGATACATACATCAATTCTCCCAGTTCATTATATTTAACAATATCCCCTGTTTTGTAAATCAGCTCGGGGTAACTGCTATTACACGGGTTCTGCACAAATACGCTGTTTGTTTTTTCAGGGCTGCGGTAATATCCTTTTGCCAGAAAAGGTCCTCTGACGCAAAGTTCTCCTTCCTCACCATAAGGCACTTTTTCTCCTTTTTCGTTCAGAATCAGGATATCACAGTTATTACATGCCTTGCCAATGGGCAGCACTTCCTCGTCATCAAAATCCCGGTCTATCATATAATACGTACAGATATCGGTTATTTCCGTAGGTCCGTACAAATTGGCATATAACAAATCCGGCATGTGCGCCCTCCAGATATTTAACTGCTTCATAGGCATTACTTCTCCTGCAAAGAGCACCTTCTTTAAATCCGGCAGCTGCATATAATCCAGTGCTTTCCAGTTTGCCACAAGGCAAAGGGCAGATGGTACCCAGTAAATGGTATTTACCTTTCTGTCTCTTAAATATTCCAGCAGCTGCATGGGAAACGAAAAAAGTTTACGCGGTATAATCTGCATGGCTGCACCGCTTCTGATCGTACTGAATATATCCAGCACTGACATACTAAAATAAAAAGGCGTCTGACTGCCGAAAACGGTGTCCTGGTTGATTCCAAAAGTCTCCACTACCCAATCTGTATAGGCAATCACGCTGTCGTGGCTTACCACCACACCCTTTGGCTCACCGGTAGATCCTGATGTATAGAGCACATACAACGGGTCCGTTTCGATCATAGCCCTTCTGATGTCTTTTAACAGCCAGCTGCTTTCTTCCTGTTCCACCGCCGTTTCATAAATGATAACAGCTCCCTGGGGTAAAAGTTCTCTGGCTGCTTCTTCATGCTCCCTGTCCGTTAATATGGCAAAGGGTTGCAGGTTCTCTAAAATCACCTTTAGCCTGTCCTTTGGCATCTGAATATCCATCATAGTATAAAAATTCCCACTGTACGCAACTCCCAGAAGTGCTTCCATGCTCTTAACACTTCTATCCAGATAAATTGCCACAGGCGCATTCCGAAGATGGGAGTTGCCAAGACAACTCCCAATTCTCCTTGCCCGGTCTTTTAATTCGCTGTAAGAAATGTTTCTGTCTTCATCTGCAAAAACTTCTTTTGCAAAATACTTTTCCACTGACGCCTCAAAAAGCTGTAATATATTTTTTTCTCTCACAAATAATTCTCCTATTTCATCAGTTCACTGCTTTGTGTGTTTCCTGTTCCGGCATCCGTCTGCATCTCTGCCTGTCCGTTTTCATTACGCTCAGACATGCCGCCCGCTACGGACTCACTCTGCATATCATTTTTTTGGCTTCCGCCGGTCTGCTTATCATTGGACTCCTTACCGCTTGTCTGCATCTCACTTTTCTGACTTCCAGCCTGCTTCTCACTGACCTGAGTTTCTTTTTGTCTGGATCCGCTTTCTCTGGTCACGATTGAAGATTCCGTTTTAGAAGTACTTTCGTTAGACTTTGGCTTTGCTCCACACGCCGCCATGGTAATAGATAATGCTCCTAACGCAGCGATTATTGTTCCTTTTATAAGTATTTTTCTCATATTATTCGTCCTCACTTTCCGGTGCAAATCAGAGCGTGCCTTAAAATTATTTTGCCTGACACTCATCTGCGGGATACGCCATGTAATTCCAGGGGGTGTAGTGGGGCTTTGTTTCGGAAATATACGGCTGCACCCGGCAGATGTGGGGCGGTCAGACAGGATTTTCATTTTCGGACACGCTCAGCTGCATGCCTAACCATTTGTATTTAACTACAAAATTTATCATAACACCTAATTCTTAACCAATCCTTAAAGGTTCATGATGAAATCTAAACAACAATTTTAAATTGTAATTTGATCCGATACAAATCCCCGGTTTCCGCTACTTCACAGCTTCCTTCCATCTTATCCATCATTCCCTTAATGTTACGGATTCCAATTCCGGTACTCTCTACCTTTTCTATTTTCTTTAACTTGTGGTTAGAAAATAATAGGAATACCTGTTCTTTTTCATACATAGTAGAAATCACAATTTCTTCCCTAGAATCTGCATACTTGATTATATTAGAGACAATATTATTCATGATCCTGAGTACATAATCTATAGAAACTTCTACTTTAACCTCACGGAACTCGATATTCTGGTTTACCCGGAAACCACGTTTTTGCAGAGACAAAACCATTTCTGACATGATATCGTAAAAAATATCCTGAAAAGACTGGGGGGCCATAAGTTCAATTTCCTCTTCTCTTAAAATCAGGAAAAATTCAAACATATTGTCCGACAGGTTCTTGATCTGATTTGCCTTTTCATCAATTTTATTTATGTAATCCTCCATCTGTTCCGTGCCATGATACTTCCTGCTCTTTAAAATCTGTGTGTAGAGAAGAAGGGTGGTAAGAGGTGTGCGCAGATCGTGAGACATCTCCGTGACCAGCTCTTTATTTGCTTTTGCCAATTTTTCATCCCTTTCCACCCGCAGTTTAAAGGATTTCCTCATTTCATCCAGACCATGTGCCAGAGCAGAGAGCTCATCATTTCCTTTCAGAGTAATGGGACAGTCAAGCTGCCCGCCTTCCAGAATCTCCACCTCCTGCTCCAGCTTTCCAATATAATCAACTGTTCTCTTTATTCCAAGCATAACAATCCCAATAAATACAAGGCAGGAAAGAAGAATTTCTGCAATAGTTGCACAGTTAAAAATCCGATAATCATAAAATCCGTCCAGAAAAACATCTGCCTGGGCATCTGCAAATTTCATGGGATAATACGCCTGCCAGCCGTAATATTCCGCCTCCACATCATTTTCAGCAATGCTATCATTATCAGGATAGTAGGAATCATAGATCAGCACCGAATCCTTATAAATGCTGATATGCACTACATCCTGATCTCTGACCCATTTTGTGATCTGCCCTGTATCAGATGTGGATATATTATTCTTCAGTATGTAATCCTGAAATTTCTGGGCATATTTAGACTCCGTCTTTTCCGCATAATCTGACGTTTCAAAATAATTATTCAGTTTTCGATCCACTGTCGTATGCAGAAAATAGTACAGGCCTCCGCTTATAATAAATGCAAAGATCATCAGCTGAATCAGCTTTCTTCTCAGTCCCCTTTTCTGAAACTTCATCTTTTTATCCAAACCGATACCCCCTGCCCCATACTGTGCGAATGCACTTCGGCTCCTGCGGATCATCCTCAATTTTCAGCCGCAGTTTACGGATATGTACCATAACCGTACCATTTGAAACATAAAAATACGGTTCATTCCACACACTTTCGTAAATATTCTGTATAGTAAATATTCTCTTTGGATGTTTCATTAAAAGAAGCAATATCTTATATTCAATGTCTGTTAACGCCAGTTCTTTATCCCCTTTCCAAACCTCATTATAATTTTCATTAATACGAATTCCCATGCCGTTTACATAGCGGTCTTCGTTCACCTCTTCTTCTTTTCCCTTATAGACACAATATCTTCTTACCAGCGCCTTTACTCTCGCCAATAGTTCCGAATAAGAAAACGGCTTGGATAAATAATCGTCGCCCCCTGCCATCAGACCCATTAATTTATCCGAATCCTGGGATTTAGCAGTCAGAAAAAGAACCGGTACATTAGATACTTTTCGAATCTCTTCACAGGTTCGAAATCCTGAGATCCCAGGCATCATAACATCCAGAATAACCAGATCCGTATCGCTGTCCAGGAGTTTCAGCCCCTCGGTCCCATTCCCGGCCTCGGTCACGGAGTAGTCCTCTCCTTCTAAAAGAATCCTGACACCTTCCCTTATCTCTGCGTTATCTTCGATCATTAAAATATTCATTGCCATACCTCCCGGAATTTTTATTTAGAAAACCCATAATTTCATCAATAGATCATGATAGAAATTATGGGTCTCTTTATATTTTATGATATACTTCTAAGTTTAAGTTTGAAAGCGCAGTACAGCTTCACTTCCAATGGCACACATTTATATCACAATTAGACATGTTATTAGTATAACATCTTTTGCAGGATAAACATTTAGCCGGGATGAATTTTTTTTTATTATTCTCTTAATTTATGCTTGTAACTATATAAAATCCCTTGAATATGTCCAGTTTTTTCCTTATTTAAAATAGACCTGCAAATCAATTTACACTGATTTACAAGCCTTCCAAAACCTACTTTCTCAAATAAAACCGCTCATACTCTTCCACACTGCTGTCCACTCCTATAAACACCTGGAATTCTCCTGCTTCACTCTCAAAGAACTTATTTTCAGAATAAAAACGAAGCATCTCTTCCCCAATCTCAAACGTTACGGATTTTTCCTCTCCCGGAAGTAAATGTACCTTGCAAAATCCTTTTAACTCTTTTACCGGTCGTACAACACTGGCTTTCACATCCCGGATGTACAGCTGCAGCACCTGTGTACCTGCTGTCTCACCGGTATTCTTAATCTTTACCGTTGCATTAAGGACTTGCCCAAGCTTCATTTCTCTGCTGTCAAGCTCTGCCTTAGAAACCTCAAAACTGGTGTAACTGAGTCCGTATCCAAAAGGATAGAGGGGTGCATTTGGAATGTCCAGGTATTTTGAACGGAACCTGTCCTTGTCTTTTCCAGGGACGTGGGGCCTGCCGGTTGAGTACTCATTATAGTGTATCGGAACCTGCCCAACGCTGTAGGGAAAGCTCATAGTCAATTTACCAGTGGGATTGTATGTTCCGGTCAGTACATCCAGGATGGCATGACCGCCTTCTGTTCCGGGCATCCACACTTCCAATACGGCTTTTGCCTTCCCGGATATCTCCCGGATGTCCAGTGGCCGACCATTAAAAAGGACTACCGCTACATTGGGCTGGACCTGACAGATTTTACGGAATAATTCCATCTGTACTTCAGGTATTACAATCTCTGCTCTGCTGCACGCCTCTCCTGACTGGAGCCGGTGTTCGCCCAGCGGCATGATTACAAGGTCCGCCTCTTTTGCAGCTTTTATGGCTTCCTGCAGCATTTTTTCCTGCTTAACTTTTTCTGCCTCCAGGTTCGTGGCAGCTTTTGACTCTATTTTTACCCCCCCATCCGCGGCAGCCTTTGACTCTTCTTCTGCGCCCTCACCGGTATTAAATCCTTCCAATTTTACCGTATCATCTAACACAGGGCATCCCTGGGAAAATGTGGTTTTGCTTTGATCCAGTACTTCCATGGCTGCATCCCGGATAGAGACAGCGTCTTCACTTGTTCCGATAAAAGACCATGCTCCCAGAATATTATGGTTGTCTGTATATGGTCCTATAAACGCAGTTTTTTGTTCTTTTCGGATCGGAAGGATGCCTTCATTTTTCAGCAAGACAAAAGACTTGCGTGCACATTCCCTTGCCAGTTTACGGTGTTCCGGACAGAGTATGATTTCCCTGCTTTTTTCCTCATCTGCATCCTTATACGGGTTCTCGAAGAGTCCCAGTTTATTTTTCAACTCCAGTATCCGCATAGCTGCCTCATCTACCAGGCTCTCCTCTACGGTTCCGTTTTCGATCAGTGCAAGGAGGCGCTCGGAGTATATACCTGTCATCATATCGATATCCACGCCCGCCACAATTGATCTTTTGGCTGCATCAGAGCGATCCTCACAATAACCGTGATAAATAATCTCTTCCATTGCAGCCCAGTCTGATATCAATACGCCGTCAAATCCCATTTCATCCCGGAGGATATCCCGCATCAGCCATTTATTACCCGTCGCCGGAACACCGTCTATGGTGTTAAAAGATGTCATCACCAGGGCACTTCCCGCCTGGATTCCTGCCTGATAAGCAGGCAGATAAAATTCCCGCAAAGTATGTTCTGACAGCTCCACCGTATTGTAATCCCGCCCGGCATCCGGTGCCCCATATCCTGCAAAATGCTTGATGCACGCAGCAACCCGGTAGGGTTCTTTTAAATCACTGCCCTGGAAGCCTTCCACCATTGCTTTGGAAAAGCAGCTATTTAAATAGGTGTCTTCTCCTGTAGATTCCATGACTCTTCCCCATCTGGCATCCCTTACAAGGTCAACCATTGGTGCAAACGTCACGTGAAGCCCTGCTACCGCTGCCTCCTTAGCCGCCGCCTGTGCACAGCGCCTGGATAATTCCGGTTCAAATGTAGCCCCCTGCCCCAGAGGAATGGGGAATACGGTTTTAAATCCATTGATTACATCCAGCATAAACAGCAGTGGAATATGATGTGGCTGCTGTTCCATATATGCTTTTTGTACCTTCTTCACCACATCCGCTCCTAAAAGCCCGATTACGGAGCCTGCCTGCGCCACGCTTTCTTCCGTAAACCCGTTTTCTCTCATGGGTCCGGTGATTACGGTTTTCCCCAGATAAAAGTCTCCGGTCACCTGAAGCATCTGATTAATTTTTTCTTCTAAAGACATGCTTTTTAATAATTGCTCTAATTCTGACTGTTTCATACTTTAATCCCTTTGTAACGGTTCAGTGCCTGCTGAATCCTTACATCCCTTTCTTTTATTCGCTATAATTTCTTCTATATTCCAGCGGCGAACATCCTGCATTCTCCCGGAACATTTTCGTAAAATAGGAAAAATTGCTGTATCCTACATGAATGGATACTGTATTAATGGGCAGCTTACTCTGTGTCAAAAGCTTTTTCGCCACTTCCACACGTTTCTGAATCAAATAATTGCTAATGGAGATTCCGGTCTCTTTCTTAAATATTCTGGAGATATAATCTGTATTCAGATGCACCAGATCAGCCAGGTCACTCCTTCGTATGTCTTCCTGGTAATGCATATCAATATACCTGCGCAGTTCATCCACCACAGAGTTAGCCTCCTGGACAAACCCGATGTGGTTTACTGCCTTTTTAACGTAATGGCTGACAAATTCCTTAGCGCCCCATATTCCGTCTACCGCCATGAGATAAGCCTGCTCACTCTCCTTTACCCCGAAGAGCAAATGTGCGGTGACCTCCTGAACTGCCAGATAGGAATAGATCATCTGAACCACATCCATCCGAAACTTTTTCAGACTTTCCAGGGTAATCATCACTTCCTGTTCCATTTGCTCCAGATACGCATACATACAGGAAATCAAATCTTCTGTTTTTTTCTCTTCCAGAAGTGTTTTCCACATCTGCAGATGGGGATTCTGATATTCAATTTCTTTGTGCTCATAATTCTCTGCACACATTACACAGTTCCAGACTGCCAGATTTTCTTCCCTCATTTTCGTAAGGGTGGCGAAACTGTCAGAAAGATGTTCCAATGAGACCTGATTTCCTGCCCCTAACCAGATATCTTTCTTTAGTTTTCCCTTTGCCCAGGACAGAAACATCTCCATAATTTCAGGCAATTTGTCCGTATCCGCTCTTTCTTTATCACGGCAGTCCTTCTTTCTTAATATGGCAACATAGTGGTAATGCAGTTCCGTATAGACGGTTTCCACTTCAAAACCCATATCCTCTACAAGCTCGCCCAGAACATTTCTGATTATAAATTCCAGGATGCTTTCATCCCAGTTTTCGGAAGTTCTGCCGCTGTCGTAGCAATGCAGATACAAAGGTATAAAGGTATCTTCCATTGTATAATCCAGATGCTCAAATGCCGGGAAATCCAGAACCGTAAATTGTTCTTCCAGAACATCCTTAAGAAAATTTTCATGCACAAGCCTTTTATTCAGATCCCACTTTTCACATCCGGTTTGGTATTCTTTGAATTTCTGCTGCATTTCACATTTTTCCACTGCTTTGTCCAGTACCTCTGACAGCTTTTCAAAATCAATTGGTTTTAGCAGATAATCTACGGACTCCAATGCTATTGCTTTCTTAACAAACTCAAATTCTGCATAGCTGGTTAAGAATATCACCTGTATGGGATACGCCTGTTCACGCACCCAGTCTACAAAGTCCAGCCCGGTTCCCTGGGGCATCACGATATCGCTGATAATGATCCCTATTGGAATCATCTCAACAATAGTCTGCGCCTGCTGCATACTGTTTGCCGTATAAATTTTCGTAACCGTCAGCCTGTCCCAGCAGATATTTTTCTTAATACTTTCAATCACATAATTTTCATCATCTACAATTAAAATGTTCATGGTAATACCCCATTATTTCTTTGTGAGAGTTTAAAACTGTCAAAAAGCAAGCAATTTTCAAATACGCTTTGCACCGCCATCTTCTTCCAACGGTATATGAATATCTACAATTGCTCCCCCCAGAGGGCTGTTGGCAAAATAAATCTCTCCCTTATCTGCACGATCCCCATAAAAATACTGAAACCGCTTCAGGCAGTTTTGAATCCCAAATCCATGTCCATTGGTATTTTCAAGAGGAATCCCCTGATTCAACCGATCCAGAACTTCTTTCGGAAATCCCTTGCCGGTATCGGAAATATATATATTCACAAATTCTCCCTCTCCCCGTTCCTCCGGATACACCGTAACCGAAATCAGAATCTTTCGCTCCATGGTCAGCGCATGTTTTGCTGCATTTTCTACAAATACCTGAATCAGAAATGGAAAAATCTCTGCATTTATGACCTCTTCGTTTTGCTCTATATAGTATTCAAATCCGCCCTGATAGCGGAGTAACAAAATGTCCAGGTAATTCCTGCAATGATTCAGCTCCGCTTCAATCTTCACTTTTTCCAGATTGTTTTTGAAGACGTACTGGAGATAATCCGCCGTAATCGCTGACATTTTCCTGGCACTTTGATATTCTTTGAAATCAATCATACTGTAAATAAAATTCAGGCAGTTTAAATAAAAATGCGGTCTTATCTGCAATTTCAAAAAATCCATCTCTATTTTTTGTTTTTCCAGTTCCTGCTCATACAAAGTAATCTTTAATTTCCGGATCTGATGCATCATTTTACGGAACTGCCCATCCATCTGCTCCAGCTCCAGAAGATTGCCGTTGGTAATATGATACGTATAATCCCCGGCATCATACTGAAGCAGATTATCTGTAAATTTGGAAATGGGGCTGAGTACGTACTTTCTCAGATAAAATACCGTCCCATACCCTGCCGACAAAAGCACCAGGACCAGGACAAACAAAGCCGCCAGAACAACTGACAGAATACCGATGATCTTTTCTCCCGAAATATGAAGTTCCAGGAAAAACGGTGCACGTTTCATTTCTTTTACAATCATTGTCCACTCTTTTTTCCCGGCAGCATATTCCCCCGCGGCATATTTCCCAGATCCATCCTCCCCCGCGGCGAAGTTTCCGGTATTTTTATTTTCATTGTCTTCTTTCTTTCTGCTGTTGTCATTTTCCTGTCTGTTATCGTCTTCTTTCTTCCTGCTGTTGACTTCAATTCCCTTATCCGTAATTCTGCCGATGATCTGACCGTCATGGCTGACCATCTGCACATAGCCGTCACCGCCGGATGTAATCTTCCAAAAAGGTTCCAGGATATCTTTTACATTTACATAGCACCCCAGATAAATTCCCTTTTTCTGCGCCGCCTTATATACATAGTTGCCTTCATCCAGGAACAGGCTGTCCCATTTTTGCTTTATGGAATATGTAGTATTTTTCTTTGTTTGGATATTCTCAATCAGGGAGCTCTTTATCTTGTCACTAAGCAGATCCGTATCTGCATCCAGATCCAGATTAATAAACTGTCCCAACTCCTCCAGATACAGGAAAAAATGATATTCTTCTCCGTATTCCCAGGTAAACTGCAGAAAATCTTCCCGGATCTTACCGATGGCATAATTGACCTGGATATCATTTTCACTGTCTTCACAGATCATCTCTACATTTTTCCGGAAGACAGATTCTGCGGAGCTGTCCTCCATGATATTGATCAGGATTCTGCGGCTGATGCGGAAAAAGCGGTTATCCAGCTCATCCATATAAAGTTCTGACATCTCATTCATATTCTTAATTGCCTGCTTACGTATATTCTCAAGGATAACGCCGCCCAGAAAAATATAGAGAATTAAAACGGGAATTAATATCTTTACAATTCCTTTCATTTGCTGTGCAATATTTTTCTGCCGCCTATCCTTCTTATTAATCACTTCACCACTCCTTACTGCCGGTTAGTGCCGGGCGGCACCTAGCCCTTAACGGCTCCCAGCGTTATTCCTTCCGAAAAATATTTCTGTAAAAAAGGATAGATCAAAAATAACGGCAGCATTGCAATAAATGCAATTGCCATACGGATTGATATAGTAGGCATCTTTGCAACTTCAGCCCCTATATTTCCCACCACCTTGCCGCTTGCAAGGTATTGGATATCCGTAATCATCTGGTTTAACAGATTCTGTATCCCATATAACTTCTGACCGCTATTTCCTGATAAATAGTATAAACCATTCGTCCAGTCATTCCAATAGGCAAGTCCGGAAAACAGACCCATCGTAACAAGAATCGGCTTGCCGAGGGGAATCACTATTTTCCCAAAGATCTGGAAATGGGTGGCACCATCGATCTTAGCTGCCTCATACAGCGCATCCGGGATACTTCCGGTAAAATAGGTGCGGATTAACAAAATATTGTTGGCACTCAGCAAAAGATTTGGAACCAGCAATGCAAAGAGCGTATTTTTAATATGGAAATAATTTACATACATCAGATAAGAAGGTACTAATCCGCCATTAAAGAGCATGGTAAAAAACACAAAAAAGGTAATTGCCCGTCTGTGAGGCAATGTTTTCACCGATAAGGGATACGCCATGAGGGCAGACATGGTGACATTAACCGCCGTTCCCAAAAGCGTTACAAGAATGGTAATTCCATAAGCCCTTAAAATCTTATCGCCCTGCCGGATAATATACTGATACGCATAAAGGCTGAGTTGTTTTGGAAAAAAGGAATACCCCTCCCGGATCAGTGTATTCTCATCTGTTATTGATGAGATAAAAACAAGCAGAAACGGTAAAATAATAGAAAGCGTTACGATTATAAGCAGCATATTAATGATGATCTGATAGCGTTTGTTCTTTTTTGAATTATACATCTTTATACCTCTTGCATATCACAGGCCTGCCTGCAATACTGCCACATTTAAATCCCGTTGAAAGAATCTTTGCGTGGCTTCCTTTCTGTTTACTGAGTTTCTTTCAACTAATTCACACCGCGTATTGCGGATCTGTCTGCCGCTGACACCTAATTCGTTTCTAAAATAGGGCTTTTTCTTTATCCGACCGTCTGACTACCCAGTTGCTGACCATAACCACTGCAAATCCCACAAGAGACTGATAAACGCCTGCCGCCGAAGACATACTGATATTCCCCTGTTCAATTAATGCACGATAGACATAGGTATCAATTACATTTGTGGTAGGAAGAAGGACACCGGAATTCATGGGAACCTGGTAAAATAGCCCAAAATCCGAATAGAAGATTCTACCGATACTTAAAAGCAGCAGTGTAATGATTGTAGGAACCATACACGGGAGCGTAATTTTCTTAATCTCCTGCCATTTCGTCGCCCCGTCCAGCCTGGCTGCCTCATAAAATGTGGGATCTATGCCAATCAGTGTAGCAATATAGATTAAGCACCCATACCCAACTCCTTTCCAGCAGTTGGCAATCACTAAAATAAAGGGCCAGTATTCCGGTTTCTGGTACCACTGTACCGGATCAATATGAAGCGCCTTTAATATGGAGTTATTCACCATTCCATTCTCAGCACTTAACATGGCATAAACAATATAGCTGAGAATGACCATGGACATTAAAAAAGGAAGCAAAATCGCGCTCTGATATAATTTTTTCATTTTCTTACTGCGGATTTGAGTGATTAAAATGGCAATTGCAATTCCAATCACCATATTAACGAATATAAAGGCAAGATTGTATAATAAGGTATTCCTGGTAATCATCCATGCCTGATCCGATGAAAACAGAAACTTAAAGTTATCGAATCCACAAAATGGACTGGCTAAAATCCCCTTTGAAAAATCAACCTTCTTAAAGGCAATTATCATACCTGCCATAGGGATATAATTGTTTATAATTAAGTAGAGTACACCCGGTAAAATCATTAGATACAGCGGGAAATGTTTTTTGTAAACCAACAGCTTTGATTTTTTGTTCACATTTATTCTCCTTTTAAAACTGCCGTAAAACCCTTGTTTTACGGCAGTCATTCCATTTCTATTTGTCTGTCTGTGCCAGTTTATCAATCACGCTTAAGCCATTCATCAAACTGTTTCTGTTTCGCCTCTATGACGCGGTCAATTCCCGCTGCTTCCAGATCTTTCAGAAATTTAGGAATGTATTCTTCGGGATTTACAGATCCGCTGTTTAGAGATCCCCGGTATTGAGATACCACATTAGCCAACGCAGAGACATCACTTTCTACCGCTGAATCATCAAATAAAAAGCCCATTGCTTTAGAATCCCTGGCACTCTCGTTAAACTCCTCCATTTTTTCCCAGAGCTTTGGATCACTGCCATTCCATTTATGTGCGATAAACTGATTGGGTAATTCCCAGCCCAGGTTCAGGCTGTATCCGACATTATCCGTGGTGATTCCTTCAGGATAGTTGATGATATCATTTTCCTGGTCTTCCACCACATAGTCCGTTCCTTCTTCACCCCAGTTCAGGAGGTTCATAATATCCTTACTTCCATAAATATAATCCAGTACCTGCATGGTCTTATCCGGGTTTTCGCAGTTTTGAGCTATAGAAAATATAATACCGGAATAGGTCTGACAGTTTTTAATCGGATAGTCCCTGAACTTCACGATCTCAAAATCATATCCTGTAGAACTTTTAAATTCTACCGGAGTACCTGGATGGTACGCAAAGAACAGTGAGAACAGGTTTCCTGCTTTGCATACCGTTCTCCAGTTTTCCGTTGCCGTGCCTGCATCTTTGCTGATATAGCCTTTCTGATACCAGTCATAAAGCATTTTTGTGGTCTGCATGTACCAGTCACTTGCAAACAGATTTTCAATTTTAGTATTTTCGGTCTGATCCATCAGTACTCCTAACCCATTTGCATCAGAAAGCGTATCTCCCGGGAATAACCTGTCCAGAGGCGTGTCCCCGCTGTTAATGGAAAATAACATGGTCATATCCGGCTCTCCCTTTTTAACAGCCTCATAGACCTTTTCCAAATCTTTTGGTTCCTTGATTGCAGATGTGTCAATATTATATTTTTCTATAATATCTTTTCTCATGAAAACTGCTGGAATACTGCCACGCTCGATTTGATTCGGCACTCCGTAGAGAAATCCGTCTACTGAATTCAGCTTTAATACCTCTTCTCCGTAGATTTCCTTTAAGTTAGTCCCATGCTTCTCTACCAGCTCCGACATATCCATAATCTGTCCTGCATGCATAAACTTCATAGCCCCCGTAGCATTTGTGTAAAAGCAGTCTATTTTCTCATCCCCGGATAACATTAACTGCAGCTGCTGAGATGCACTTGCCCAGGGAAGCATGACAATATCCAGCTTAGCATTCAATTCTTTTTCCAGAATTTCATTGATCTTTCCTTCAACTCTCTCCTCATCCTGGGGCTGGCTTCCCTGTAGAACCATAGTAACTGTATAAGGTTCTCCTTTGTCATTCGTCTCACTTCCCCCGGATTCACTGCCGGTTTGGGCGGTCCCTGCGGTTCCTGCAGTTCCGGCACTTCCTGCTGCACTTCCACCGCCGCATCCTGCCAGAGATAACGTTAATATACCTGCTAGTACAAGACTGATCCATTTACTCTTTTTCATCAATTTTCCTCCTGATAGGTCTTCGGGCGTGTATAAAATCCATTCCCTCCGATTAATTTATAGTGGTATTATAGCTGTGATTAAAAAAGATTGCTATAACTGGTCTGACTTCATACTATCACTGGTTTGACTTGGTGTTGGTTGCGACTAACCTGCTGACTCACCAGCTGAGCCACCTGGAATGGCAAAAAACTTGTTTACGACAAAGATATAGAACAAACCTTAAAGTTGGAAACAAAAAGAAAGAGCCGGTTCACACTAATGATTAGCTCCTGCTCTTTCTCAACTTCAATTATTTTATTCTAACCGTCTTCACCCTGCTATAGCTGCTATAGTATTTCTGGTTTTTCACAGTCTTATAGGATCTCACTTTTACATAGTATTTCGTTCCTTTTTTCAGTTTGGATACCGTCTTCGTGATGGTCTTTGCATTTTTTACGCTGAAATATTTCTTTCCTTTTGTAAATTTACTGTTCTTTGCATAAACGATCTGATATCCGGTTACCCTGGAATCTTTTCTCCAGGTTACTTTCATTCTGCCCTTGCCTTCTGCTGTTACTTTAGAAATCACTGCCTTTTTAGGACGTACCTCGAATGTGATTGTCTTGGATGCAGCATTGTATTTGCTGGTAGCAGCGGCTTTAATAGTAATCTTAGCTTTTCCGTAATTTCTAACGGTAACTTTACCGGAAGAACTGATGGTAACAACCTTTTTATTATCATACTTGTAAGAAAGCTTTCCATCGCCATTTGTCTTTACATTTAATTTGTAAGGCTTAGTTCCATATATTTTTGAAATATTCCTGGCACTGATTGTCTGATTCTTTTTCACCGGTTTGGATGGTACCACTGGTTTTTCGGTCTCCTGCGGTTTTTCTGTTTCCTGTGGCTTGTCTGTTTCCTGTGGCTTGTCTGTTTCCTGCGGCTTGTCTGTTTCTTCCGGTTCTGTTTCTTCCGGTTCTTCTGGTTCTCCCGGATCCGTTGGTTCTGCTGCACGATTGTCAATTGCATATTTAGAAATCGTCAGCAGGCTGGATGCCAGATCATAATCCATTTGATTTCCCTCTGCAGCCTGAAGTGCTTCCGCATCTGCAATGGCTGTTTTCAGGCGCGCCAGGTCATCCGGCCTTGCTTTTGAAGTATCTGTTCCAGACACCAGTGTTTTTGTTTCATCCAGTCTCTGTGCATTTGCTGAAGTATCTTCTCGGTATCCGGTCTCCATCATTAATTCGTTGGACTCTGCTACCACGATTTGTCCGGATGATAAGCCTACCAGTCTGAAATAATAGGTACCATCTAACGGTACCCCAAATGCAACTTTATCTTTGGTAAATACGCCGCCGCCTTTATAATTATTGAATTTTACATCTACAAACTCGTTTGTATACACACCGGGTTCTGTGCCATATTGTACCTTGTAAGAAGCTGCAGCTGTCTTCGGATATGTAATCTGGAAGCCATCCTGGAAAGCTTCCGCCGTAATTGCAATTTCTTCTACTTCAATCTTTGAATATAACTCTTTTTCTTCTTCCGTCAGGGTACGTACATTGATGTCGTCTACTTCAAACTGCCTGTTATACCCGCGAAGACCAACGCGCCCCATCTTATGGGAGCTGTCGGCAATAGAGTATACCTTTGTATTATCAATAAAGAAATTCAATTTGGAGCCATAGGCAATTACCTTAAGGTGATGTGCCTGATCCTGATTTACCAGTGACGATTCCACTGTTCCGCTTATGCCGTTCCATTTTTTATCAGCAGCCTTTCCAACTTCAAAACTTCCTTTACCCTTACTATAGCCAATACCAAAGTAATAACCATTATAGCTGTCTGCGCCACTTTCTTCTTTGGAAGACCGGAAAATAAGACCTGCATTCTGACCCTCTCCCCGCAGTGTAACATTTGCTTCATAAACAAAATCTTTCCACTGATATTGCTCTGCTGTTACCAGCTTCATATCTGAACTTGATCCAAGTACAACTTTTTCATCAACAAACTGGATATTCGCCTGTTCCGGTACCTTTACCCAATTCTCCTGGGATTTCTGTGCATCGTTAAAATCATCTGAGAAAAGAACTTCACCCGGCTGTTCTCCCGGTTCTTCCTCAGTTTCCTCAAATACCCCCAGATCTTCTTGCACAACCGGTCTCACATCCACCCCATAAGCGGTAAATGCCTCATTGTAGGAGCGGAAACCAATCGTTCCTTTTGAGAATCTGGAATCGCTGAATTTTGCAATAAATTCATAATCTGCATCGCTATGAGCTTTTAAATAAACAGCAAACTGGTCTCCAAACGCTACAACCTTAATATCATACTTTGTATTCGTCTGAAGTTCCGGCATGGAAAATCCCTTAATGTCATGCCATTGTCCGTCTGCGTATCCAATCATAAGTCCCAGTCCATGGACGTTACCATCATTGTAATCAACTCTTCCGATACCAGCAAAATATCCTGCATAAGCATCCGGATCATTGCCGAAATTGCTGCCTCGGAAGATAATACCTGCATTATTATTTGACATTTCATCAACAGAAACCGTTCCGGTAACTACATAATCCGTCCAGTTCTGCGCCGAACCGTCAGCCGGCTCATAAGTCATCTTAGCTCTTTCATTTTTTCCAATTTTCGCTACCGTTCTGCCCTCATTTTCATCCTGAATATATCTGATATTATTACCTGGATCATACTTAACCCATCCTGCTGATCCATCCTCCATATAATTAAGGGTTGTGAATCCGGAATACTGGGCATTGGGCGCACCTGGATTTGGTTTTAATCCGCCACCATTGACTTCTTCTGCCTTTAATACGATTACATCACTTGCTTTATCTTCTCCGTGAACCTTTGCAACGATCTGAACATAATAGTCCTGTCCAGGGTCAATGCCTGTAATATACGCAGTCTGGGACTCAAATCCGATAATGCTGTTGGTGAAATCCCCTTCTTCCGTTGTCTTATACAGAAGTTCATATGGTGTCTCCTGAGCATTTAAATTGGTATTAATCTTAATGTAATCATCTGTACGGCTATAGCTTTCAATATTAATACCCGTAATTTCCATGTTTACCGGTGTAACAACCAATCTGTCAACCTGAAGTCCATCGGTAAAACGAAGGTTATTATAATGACCGTTCGTAAATTTGAAGTTACCGTCAAATATCAGATTTTTCAGTCCTTCCAATGTTGCCGAACCGGAACTTAAATCAATTGCTTCTCTGGCTTTATTATTTACAATAACCTCTCCCTGCCCGCTTCCTTCTACTGTTAATGTATAGTTCTGCGCAGCCGGTACCATAATATTTTTAAATTCCTGATAAGTATTACCCAAATGATTGATCTTGCTGCTGTCACCTTCTGCTTTCACAACATCTGTGTATGGTTCTCCAATTGCAGGGAACTGGGATATACGCAGTCTGCCGCTGCCATAAGGGATTAATTCTATATCCGTCTGTAAGCTTTCATCTGCCGGTGTTGCACCATATGGCTGAGGTCCTGCAATATTTCCATCATAGGTCCACTCAGGAATTAACTGTCCGGTAGCTTTGATGGTAACCGGTGCCGTCTGGGTGCTGAATGGCTGCAGCGCCACCTCATCCGCATATGAAACTTCAAATCCATCTTCTACAACTAATCCATAATTCCACTGAGATGCCGGATATACTTCTCGCAGGGGAGACTGTGCCTGATGTTCTACCTTTAATTCTCTGGCATCATTGCTTTCCTCTACCCGCCAGTCCTCTTCTATCTTAAGTCCGTACAGAAGCGGTCCTTTTTCTACAGCAACAGAATCGTTGTACCAGGATGATGTTTCAATCTCACTTGGGAATACCAGATCAATGGTATCACCTTTTTTCCATTCCCGGTTTACCTTATAATATTCTCCGTTCACTACGCCTTGAGCCACTGTACCATTTACTTTCACAACCGGATCCACTGCCCATTCCGGAATGCGAAGCTGAAGTTCAAAATCAGCCGTTTCACCCTTATAATCCAGGTGTACAGCATCTTTAAACGGATAATCCGTCTGCTGTACAAATTCAGCTGTCTTTCCGTCCGCTACTTTAGCCTTAACCTGATTTGGTCCGTAAGCAGTCAGTGCAAGTCCGTTGTTCTCGGTTGCCATCCACATATTCTGAACAAATTTCGGCCAGCCCATATGGGTATTGGAATAGCAGCAGTCGAATCCCAGCGGAGCTCCGAATGCGGAACTGTCACCATGATCACAATCAAATTCATGGTTACCCAGGGTTGCCATGACCTGATTCTGCAGGACATAGTAGACATGTCCGGACATATCCGGTGTATAAGCAGCCGGAAGTGCATTATATGCCAATTTTTCAATCCGGTCACCAATCCATGCCTCACCCAGCACTTTCTCTGCTATCTCTGAGGAAAGCAGGCCTTCCACAATACCGCAGTTCTCAGTACCTCTGGTACTGCGGTTATCTCTTGCTGCTTCATCGGAATTGGGAAGTCCGTCTACACGGCCATGGTCAATAGACATGTTTAACAGCCCGTTCTGAAGAGCATTCTTATCCAGTTCATTTTTAGAATACTGATAATATACTGCGGGAGTTTTCATGCCCTGGCTGGTATTTACCACGTGCTGTCTTACCGTGGTATCATTATACTGCCCTGTCCAGTCTGTTGTCTGTTCTTCCAGTATGTTACCCAGATCAAGCAGCCAATCCGATGTCTGGGGATCCGCTTCATCATAAACTCTGTTGTACAGCCAGTAAACACTGTCAATATTGTCACCACCCCTGGCATCTGCCCAGTTGCTTAAGTGGTTGTTCGGCAGTGCTGCCTGCTGGTACCGGAAATAGCTTTCCATAAAAGGAAGTACCCGCTCGTCCGGTTCTCCGGCTGCTTCGGTTGCTTCATAATAATCCCGCATTGCCATCAGAACCGGCATCTTCGCCCACCAGTCAGTCTTGCTGCCTGCTCCAAAAGATCCGTCCTCCCTCTGGCTTTTCAGAATTGCTTCCACCCACATCTGGGCCTCTGACTTCAGGTCCTCATCATCCAGCACATATGCCAGCGCAACAAGTCCTCTCATATAGTAAGGACCTCTCTCCCAGCTTTCACCGTTTTCTGCCCCAAGCCATGCACTGGTAGCCTCGTTATAATCATTAAACAAATGCATATTTCCTGTTAAATTCACTTTTTGTAACAACAACTGGTTTTCAAGCCATCCATCTGCACGCACCGCCCCCACCGGTAATTGCACAAAAGGAGTGGTAATCAATTCCCCCTGATTGGAAACATAATCGGCATTTCCGCGCCTGACGCTTTTGCTTTTCACTTCTGCTGCATCAACTGCTCCCACCGATCCTGCCAGAAGCGATGCTGCCAACACCACAGACATAGTCTTTTTCAATACCTTTCTCATTGTTCCGCCTCCATTATATTTTTTATAATATTCTTATATTAATAGAAAATAATGGCAATATCTATAAAAATATCATGGAATTTGTTGTAATTTTTTAGCATAGTTTGTTATTCTTTCGCTAGCAAATAATAGGATGATCCGGCAAGTGTATTTATAAGTATATGTTCATTTTATTATGAACTTATCAATAGACATTAAAATAGCCCGAAGATTGACGTTTTCACCAATCTTCAGGCTATATCATTCCATTATACATTATTTTTTTCTCCATTCTCAGGTTTTCATGCATATGCTGAAACGTTTGCTACCAGATCCTGACAATCATTTGTATCAACGAGCATCTCTAAATCACTGGATGGGCTTAACACGATTGCACTGACAATGGACTTGGCATCCAGTACACAGTCACCGGATTTAAGCTCTACATCATAATTGTAGCGGCTTACGATATTCACAAATTTTAATAAATCATTGACTGTATTAAAATGAACGGGAATTCTTGTCATATAATCATCCTCCTCTCTGCTTAGTCTATAATAGCATTATAAACCTTGATCGTGGACAAAATAGTAAGAATTTGTGAACAATTTAAGAACTTTCACTAAAAAATTTCTTTCTTTTGTTTATATTTTTTTATGATTTGCACAATAATACGGGTTATTTGTATTATAATGATTATACTTGTCTAATTAGCCAATATATTGTAATGCATACAATGCGATCAAACCACTTAGCAGAGTGCCTGCCAGACAGCTTTCTGCTATAACAAAACCAATTGCTCGGTTCTCTTTTGCTAAACCACTCTTTCCGGTTCTTCAATTTGTCTGGTTATTTTAATAGGTTCTATTTTTTTCAATAAAAAAACAGAAATTACTCTATCTTCATAGGATAATTCCTGTTTTTCTCAACTTTAAATTTATGATAATCTTGTTGACAGCTCTAAATAACTGCCGGCATTGCTGCTTTTTTCAAAACCAGTCATAATCTCTAATACATGAAGCATCTGATCACCATTTGCCCTGAAATCACCAATTTCTCTCAGCGCATCAGCCATATTAGACAATCCAAGTCCCCGGCTGTTCTCACTGTAGTCAAATAATAGAGGCATTTCCTTATATTCATTCTCTTTTCCGCTGAGAAGCTTAACCGGTCCCCCAAAGGTATTTGGATCTGGTACAATTAAGGTCCCTTCTGTTCCGTAGACCTCAAATCGTGCCTGCTGCGTATAATGTACATCGAAAGTAGTGGTAATCGTAGCTGTGGCACCATTTTCAAAATCAAGAATTCCGTTATAATGAGTCGGAACTTCTACATCAATGATCTTTCCATATAAAGGTTCACTGGTGATTAACCGTTGTGCAAAATTTTTCTTTGCAATTCCGGTCAGTCCTTTGACACTGCCCATAAGGTTCACAAGTGCCGTCAGGTAATAGGGTCCCATATCCATCATAGGTCCTCCTCCTGTCTGGTAGTAGAACTCCGGTGCCGGATGCCAGCTCTCATGTCCGTGGCAGATCATAAACGCCGCAGCACCTATGGGTCTTCCGATAAATCCGGAATCTATGATCTTCTTGCAGGTCTGTATTCCGGCGCCCAGAAATGTATCCGGTGCTCCCCCAAGGAGTAAATTTCGTTCTTTTGCCAAATTCAGCAGTTCCTGCCCTTCCTCAAAAGTAGTTGCCAGCGGTTTTTCACTATATACATGTTTTCCTGCCAGAAGTGCCGCTTTTGTAACATGATAGTGCTCAAGAGGTCTGGTTAAATTAAGCACAATCTCGATTTTTGGGTCGTCCAGCATTTCCTCCATGCTTTTATAAACCTTCGGAATATGGTACTCTTCCTGTACTTTTTCTGCCTTTTCTTCAATCAGGTCATAGATTCCCAGAATCTCTACATTCCGGAATACACTGCTAAGATTTTTTAAATAAATGCCGCTTATGGCACCCAGTCCCAGTATACCTATTTTTACTTTTTCCATCACTGTCCCTCCTAATACATTTTTGCGGTATTTTCAAACCGCTCCGTGGTCAAATCATGTTCCAGCGCATATTGCTTACCCTCTGCCGCCCAGAGCAGCCCCCGTTCCATCAATACCTGAGAGGTAGGGTATTTGTCAAATACATCATCGTGATGCCCCAGTGAATTGTAAAATACTCTTCCATTTCCCCAGAATTTCGTCCAGACAACCGGCATATCCACACATTTATTAGAGCTGTGATAATAGTTCACTACCGGGAAACGGGTTGTAGCAAGTACCTCTACAGCAGGATCTACATGAAGATAATACTGCTCGCTGCAGACATGGAAATCCGATAATCCTTCTACAATGGGGCTTGATCCAAACTTAATGTTTACCTCATAATCCACACCATCTCCCCCCGGATGGCTGACCCATTGTCCGCCAGTCATAAATTGCCATTCCACATCATTTCGGAATGAATCGCACATACCGCCGTGGCATCCTGCAAGCCCTACTCCGGCACCAACTGCTTTCACAATATTTTCCCGGTATTCCGGCTTGATCTCGCCCATGGTCCAGCAGGGAATAATCAAATCCAGCCCCATCAGCATATCCAGATCTGCTAAAACCTCCTGGGTATCGGAAATAGTGCATGTATACCCATGTTTTTCTAATATTTTGCCAAACCTCTGTGCTACCTTCTCCGGCTCATGTCCGTCCCAGCCACCCTGAAAAATAAGTACTTTTTTATTTGTTTTCATCTTAAATCTCCTCTCTGTTTTTCACCATTTAATTTAATTGCATTATAGCAGTAATCCATTTATAATGATTGTCATATTACATTATTTTGTAGCCAAAAATTGCTTGCGTGTTTGAAATTTGCTTTCTGACTGCAATGCATTACACTTTGTGAAAATGCCTGAGGTGAGATATGAATCCATTTTATGAAAAGAAATTTGAAAAACCCCATATTAATACTATTCAAAACCTCAATTTTCCTGCTCATCTGCATGATGCCGTGGAAATTATTTACGTAAAAAGCGGCAGCATCCAGGTAACGATCCAGGATCATTCCCTGGAAATGACAAAAGGAGAATTAGCGGTTGTTTTCCCGGAAACGGTACATGCCTACCGTACCGCAGAGCCAAAAGAGTGTGATGTCATTCTCTTTATTTTTGATGAGAACATGTTTGGTCCGTTTCACAACCAGTTGAAGAGAAGCCATCCTTTGAATCCTTATCTGGAAGCCCATCAGGTACACAACGATATCTTATATGCCTTAGACAGATTAGAGGCATCTTCAAATGAAGATGCCTCCGAGTTTTTACAGGGAGCCTGGATTCAGGTTATCCTTGCTCATGTACTGCCTTTATTTCATTTAGAAAAAAATGCCCGTCCCGACAATCCGGACCTGACTTATCGTCTGGTTCAGTATATTTCACTGCATTTTCAAGAGCCCATGTCTCTGGATACCCTTGCCCGGGAAATGAATGTGAGCAAATATTACCTCTCCCATGTATTTTCCAAAAAGCTTAAGATGGGATTTCATGAATACTTAAATAATATTCGTCTGGATTACGCTCAGTATCTAACCCGTTCTACCAACCACAATTTCACCAGAATCTGGATGGATGCGGGATTCGAAAGCCAGCGGACTTTTAACCGGGTCTTCAAAGAGAAGTATGGTTCCAGCCCTAAGGAATACCGTCTGAAATAGCTTCTGCAACCTGATTATTTCCGCTCCACAATTACTCTTATTTTTTTCGAAATCTTATTGCAAGTCACGTTTATATTGCAGCTTCCCGCTTTCTTTGCCGTTATAACTCCTTTTTTACCGACTTTAGCTATTTTGCTGTTGGAAGAACGAAAATCAATTTTATCGGCTGAAGTAACCGGCTTTCTAACCACATCTATCTTCTGCTTCTTGTTTACTTTTAAGATAATTTTCTTCGGCACCCTGATTTTAGTTGTTTTTACCGGGGCCTTTTGAACAGTCAGTATGCAGCTGGCCTTTGCACCGCTCTTCATGAAAACTGTAATTTTTGTCTTTCCAGCTTTTATGCCCTTGATTCGTCCTTTCCGGTTGACACTGGCTATCTTCTTTTTGCTGGAAGTAAATTTCACAATCTTATCCGTTTTGATCTTCCTGCTTACGGTTATGGCTTTTGTGGTTTTTCCTTCCTGAAGCTTAGCATTTTTTACCGTCAGAGTAACCTTGGGCGTTTTTACCGTTACCTTCACAGAAGCAGTCCCTTTTCCAGATGTGGATACGGTAATGGTTGCCGTTCCCTTTTTGATTCCTTTGATGACTCCCCCGGAAGTTACAACTGCTACTCTGGTATTGCTTGATTGGTATCCTGTGACAGCGCCTGCTGCAACATTGGCGTTGACAGAAGTTTTCACCGTCTGTGTCGCATATAAGGAATATTCTTTCTTTGCAAAGGATACTTCTGGATGTGGCTGTTGTGGCTTTTGTGGCTGTTGTGGCTGCTGCACCGTAATTTCTCTCCACCGGGCATACAGATCCATACTGCTGTTTACGACTGTTTCTTCTGTTACTTTTGTTCCTCCCGTTTGGGCGGTAAACCAGCCCAGGAATTCGTACCCTTCTCTTGTGGTTTCAGGCAGATTTCCGATTGCTTCTCCCGCTAACACCTCTTTGCTGGCAGGATTTGGGACAGCGCCTCCATTGCCATGGAAGGTCACCTGACAGGTAACTGCCGGTATCTTAATTCCTGCAACAACTACTGTATATGGCATTACCGCTTTTTCCAGAATCGTATTTGTTCCTTTTCTCTTTGTTACTTCCATCAATACGGTTAGTGTCTGATCTGCATCCTCCCTGGCAACCGTCCCATCCAGAGCGATAATGTCCGGATCACTGGATGCGATGATGCGCGGGCTGTAAGCACCTGGCATTTCACTAACAGGCAGATGGGTATCCGTCAATTCCAGCCTTTCGGGGATTCCCAGATAACTGACTACATCCCTGGCTGTTTCGTTGACATATGGCTGTGGCTTCGCAAGCCTGTATAGCTCTGCCTCTTTTATGTTAATCCCTGCTGTGGGATTCACCTTGAAAATAACCCTGACCTTAGACGCCGTCACATCCTGTCCCAGGTCTATGGTTAATTTTTCTCCAACGATTCCTGACGCCTCATCCCGTGCCGACATGAGGGATTCATATGCCCCATTCTTAAAAGCCTGAATCTCATATCCTTTGATCTGGGCTGTCAGCGTCTCGCCGGTAATCGGTCCAAGTCCTTCTTTGATCACCAATGTGTTAAAGGTCTTCTCTCCAGTCAATGAAATTTCTATTGGAACCTCTTCAACTCCCCTTTTTGTGGCTAACCTGGAATCCAATGCATCGTCACCGTCAAGCATTTTTTCTGGACCAAAGCCTGGGTGGCATTCTACCTGTGTCTCTGCTGCGGCGCCCGTCATGAGATTTATCGCTGCCGGGTCAGCAGGTGCTTTCTTCACTTCTGCCTGAAGCGCTTGAGCTGCACTTCTAACCTGTTCCTCTGTAAAGTCTGGATTACCCAGTGCATTTACCGCTGCTTTTACCGCATTTAACATTGCGGCTTTTGCCTCCGGATCCTCAGAAAGCCTCCCGGAATCCAGTAATGCATTTGCTTCATTTACAATTGCCGCCAATGCTCCCTGGGCATCCCCAGACACATTTGCCATTTCCAGGATCTCGTCAGCTCCCAAAACTCTGTTATATATCCGGATATCATCTGCCACCCCCGCAAATGCATTTGTCTTACTGCCCAAAACTGCCGTAGGCAGCATCAGCGTTTGATAATAGGCTGGGATAAAATCGGGCTGACCGCTTGGCTTTGCAAAGTTAGAATCGAAATTCAAGTTTGGCCACGGCTTATCCTTTAATTCATCTATAAAAATTCCGTTTACATATAATTTCACACCATAAGCGTCGCCTGTGAGGGCAATATGACTCCATCTGCCCTCCGGTAACCGATAGTTAAAATAATGGTCATATTTTCCTACTGTATAACCTATTTTCCCGGTCATGCCTTGCTTTAGCTTAAGGGTTCCCGTCTTTCCTTCCATTAAAACTGTATCTGCGGCGTTCCCTTCATCCGGATTGATCCACATTCCTGCCGTCCAGTCAAAACCTGTTGATTCCACATTAGACTCCATATAGCTGTCTTTGCCGTTAAAGCGGATTCCGCTTCCGTCCTTACCCTGAGCACTGCTGTCTATGTTTACCGGCTGCAGTTCCATATTTGCCTGACTGGCCATATCTCCCGTCTCTCCAAGATCCAGGATTTTATCCTCCGTAAATTTGTTGTTTCGATATAAAAAGTCACTTCCCGGCGCATCCCCAATGATTTCTCCAAGCTGTTTAAACTCGGCATAACTCATAGATCCATTGCTTTCATCTACCGACCAGGATTTCTGGGCTATGGCAGGTATATTATACTGGATACGGAAGCTGATATCTCCGCTGGAAATCCCATTTCCAATCCAGTCGTTCCATACTGCGAACTGTCCGCCCACAACTCTTGGATGTCCTTTTGGCGCAGGCGCCCTGTCTCCGGCAAAGCTCACATCCCATGCACGGTTATCATTTGGCAGCCATGTGTTATATAGATGTTCCCCTCGTCCATATTGGTTCACATACCAGCCCCCTCCGGGAACAATATAGGTTTCCATTTCATCCATGGTCAGTACCCGGTATCCTGCATCCAGTGCTTTCAGTGCCTCTGAATAGTCCCAATACCAGGCATACATCAGAGCATCCGTAGTTACCGGAGTCGTCCCGGCATTTTCCCTTAGGCATCCCCAGAATGCAGGTTCTTTTCCCCGGTTCTTCACATGCTTCAGAATCTGGTCGATATATCCGCGGAATGCTTCTTTATATCTGGTTCTGTCTGCTTCCGGAAGTCCGTTTGTTTTATATTCATCCGTTCCCACATTTACCTCAGGACCAATGAAAACTTCTTCCTCTCCGCCCTGGGGCAGAATATATTCATCGAATAATGCCTTGACTTTCTCCAATGCCTGCGGCTTTGTCACATCCAGATACTTGGCATTGTCTTCACGCGCCAATTCCGGCCAGACTCTGGTAAATGCCAGAGAATGTCCCGGCGTATCAAATTCCGGAATGACGTTTATACCCAAATCAACGGCATCATACTGGAACTCCCGGAACTCATCTTTGGTGTAAAACCCGTCTTCTGCTGTCAGACCAGGCACATTGCTTTCCAGTCGGAATGCAGAATAGCGTTCCTGTCCCAGAGCCAGATTGCCCCAGTTTTCACAGTCATTGAGATGCACCGAGAAGGTGTTCATCTTATACCACGCCATCTGTTTTAAGGTATCCTCAAGGTATTCAAGGGGCAGGTAGATACGCGCCGCATCCAGCATATATCCGCGCTTCTCATATGCAGGATAATCCCTGATCATTCCCTTTGGAAGGGTCAGTGCTGCATTTTGCTTTAAGATCTGAAGAATCGTAATTCCACCATACAGAATGCCTGTTTTATGAGGAGCCCTTACGATTACACAATTTCCATCTCCATTTTGCCCGCCAAATTCAATCACATATCCTTCCGCTCCAAGAGATTCCGGAGCGCTCTGGGTGGTAAAATAAATATCTTCCCCAACCGGTTCCTGCCCCGTTACGATGCCTGCTTCCTGGTCTGTTACAATGGGAAGGTCAAGACCTGTCTGTGCCTTCAGGTCTGCCTTAAACATATTTACCTGGTTATAGAAATTATCTGTCTTACTCAGGTTTGCTTTTACATGGACTGCATCATTTTCTCTGTAATTCTCTGCATCTACAATGATTCTGGACCCATTGGACAGCGTAATCTGCCCGCTTGCGCCCTTCCATTCCCGTAAAGCTGGAATCACATCGGGCTTCCCATTGCTGCCGGAAGCAAAATCTTCCATGGGTGCAGCCGTAATCGTGATCTGGGCATTTACATTTGTCTCCAGCACCTCCCCGGTTGCCTGGTTGGTCAGCTTGTAGAGAAGATTCACTGTAACATCCTCCAGTGGTCTGGTTACGGATTTGTCCAGACCGATCACCTCCTTGCGGTCAGATCCAAAGAGTTCGATCTTCCAGCCTTCCGCCACTTCAGGCAGCGTGATGTGTGAATCCTTCTGATTCCATGTAGGAGGCACGTGAAAACTCCTGTCCGGAACTACAGACTGGCTCTCCTTAAATACTTTAAAATAGTCCAGGTTTACATTTGTGCCGCTTGAACTAGGATTTTTCATCCCGGATCTTTCTATTTTAATGGTATGTGTTCCGCTTTCGGTAAACGTCCGTGTAAATGCCATTCTTCCAAATGTCTCCGTTCCTTCATACTGGTCATCCGTGGCCACCCTATGTCCATCCAGATAAATATTTGCAACTCCTGCTGCCGCTCCGCTCTTGGTATACACAGAAATTGCTTTTCCCGTAAAGGTGTATTCTGCTGCCGCTCCATCCTCATCTGAACTGATATGAAAACCACCATGGGCGCCACTTGGATTGGTTTTAAACGCTGCGCTTTTGCTGACGCGTTCATCTTCACCCTCCACAAATTCTATTGTGTAATTCTCTATATCCGATGGTTCGCCCGGAGCCTCTGTGATGTCGGTGAAATCTTCATATTCTGTTTTTTCCACAGACTCTCCATTGTATGCGCCGATATTAGGGGCTTCCCCTGCTATTACCGGATTTCCATACAGGTCCACTGCTGCACCGTCTTCTATTGCAACACCGGCATTTAATGCCTCAGAATTGTGAGCAAGCCTGGCTGCAGCTATCGCCTCTTCCATTTCCTTTGGAAGATATTGATCACCATCCTTATTCACAAGGACTCCTGACAATCCCGGCATTGCAGCGGTAAGATTACCATTTCCCGCCGGCTCATCCTTTGGATGCACGCCCGCAAACAGATTCTTATTAAATGTGGTGTTATACCCTACATCATAAGCATCCGTCTTATTTTTCATCCCCTTATTTACCATGTAGAAGATATTATTCTGAAACGCAATCTCATCTCCTTTGTAAACCGGCCGCACTGTCCTGGTGTTGAAAAATGTATTATTGTATACCTTGGCGGCTTCAATTTTTGTATTAGCATCCTCCCCTACACAAACTATGATCGCCTGATGGGGTGCGTAATGATGGGTGTCGTTTACGCTTAGGTTGTAGCGGATGGTATTATTGCGGTTATAGGAGTTGGTCCTCACATGGAGCATCGTGCCTCCGCCCACATTATTGTGGGTATAGTTATACTGGATAACACCATTTTCCGTCATATCATCCAGATTAAACGCCATTCCATCCATGGTGTTCTGTCCATTGCAGACCTCGTTGTACTGGAATATCATATCATTGGCGCGGTCGCACCAGATTCCGCATCCATAGCCTTCCGTGGTCTGCTGGAACGTATCCACTTTGTTATGTTCCACCAAAGCCCCATCTGTATAGAGGGGCACAATGCCTGCCCGCTGTACATTTTTAATGCTGTTACTGCGAATGACAACGTTTTTATGACGGTAATCCCGATTGTCCATTTCTCCCTTCACATTTGTGGTGGTAATCCCATTGGCATCACAATTCTCAATGTTATTTCCCTCTATCAGAATATCTTCAAAAATAGTCGGTTCATTATCTGTTACTGTTCCCGGATTTGTTTTATCAGAAGCATTATTCTCTCTGCTTGTATAACTGCAAAAGTTAATGCCGCCTGTACGGTGAGTCGTCCTGGAACCAAAAAAGGTCGTTCCGCCTCCCACCGGATCCACATCCCAGATGCTGTCCTGTCCCCGGTATCCCCTAACATCAAATATCTCACAATTCTTAATATAAATATGCCGGAACACGCCGCCACCACCGGCTTCCACGCGGATACCACTTCTTTCACGGTTGGCTGCATCTTCATCCCAGTTTGTAACTCTCAAATCAGAGATCTCCCAATACTGGCTGTTGTATAGGTAAACTGCAGCCGCATCCTCCCCAAAAGGCCCTTCTGCGCCATACTCCTGCTGTCTGGCGTAGCGTCCACCTCCATCAATCAGGGGCTTTTCTCCTTCTCCATACGCTTCCAGAAGAATCGGTTTTTCTTCTGAACCGGAACCCTTTGGATACAGCAGCCCGCTGAATACGGAACCACGTCTGATAAAAATATGATCTCCCGGGGCAAATTCTCTTCGGTTAATCTCATCAAGGGTATTAAATGGTGATTCCTGTGACCCGTCTCCGTTTTGCGAAGCCTGGGAATCCAAATAGTAATTGGTATCTCCCGGGGATTGCATGATGTCCCCTGCTCCTCCTCCCTCACTTTGTATTACTTCAAAATAATCGAAGTTAAACCACGGACTGCCGTTTATGTCATTTGGATTCTCGCTTGTAGTCGTCAGCACAATTTTATGCTCTGCATTATCTTCACTTAAGTTCAATGCCTCGTAGGTCTTTGACTGGAACTGCGGACTCCCGTTGACATACTCATCCGCTTTCCCATGAAGCCCACCGTCTATTTCAACCTGCAGAACACCTGCACCGCTTCCCTTTTTAGTATAAAAGCGGATTCCTGTCCCGGTAAAGGTAAGTGTCACAGAAGCACCTATTTTCTGCGTCCTGATATGCTTCCCTCCGTGAGATGCAGTATCGTTATCATCCGAAAAATCACCTGGTTCCTTTAATTGCGCATTTTCTGCCTCTACGATGTACGATTGCTCTCTGGCATTCGGATTGTTTTCGCTTGGTTCACCTGTAATGCCTTCTTCCCTCGCTTCACCTGCAATGACTTCTGCGCTTGCTATATTGGTTGTACCTTCCACGCTTGCTTCATTGGTTGTGTCTTTCGCTCTTGTGTCATTAGATGTTCCCTCCGCACTTACCGGAATGGTAAAGCTGCTAAGGCTTAGCGTAACCGCTAAGACGATTGACAAAAGTCTTTTCCATAGTTTTTGCTCTTTCCCCATCTTCATACCTTTTGCATATTGCATGCTTGCCTGCAATACCGCCACGCTCTAAGCTAAAAGATTTACATTGTGGCTCCTTTCCTCTTCTTAATTTTCTTTCAGCCTGATTCCCCTTGTATCTTCTTTATATTTAAATTATGCTCCTGCATTTCGCCAATACTGTCATTAACCCAGATACCCGCCTGTCAATACCTCCGCCCCCTTTCCAGCATATATTTCTGAGTCCCCGCCTGCATAAGAACATACACCATAATCTAAAAACACAAAAAAACCAATTTTAAGAAGAAAATATCTTTTCCTTCTTAAAATTGGTTTTGCCTGCTTAACAGTAACAACCCATTGTCAAATTCAGTTTATTTGGTTTTATTATATCGATTATTAGAAATAATGTCAATTAAATTCTTGAATTTTCTCATTTTCTGTTTCGTAACCTTTAGTAATATTTAATTTGCATTTGTCTGAAGTGCACGATACTCCTCCGGTGTACAACCATACATTTTTTTGAAGTACTGAATGAAATGGGACACATCATTGTATCCGGCAAGCGCTGCAATATCATTGATCTTCAAGATATTACTTTCCAGCAGACTTGCAGCCTTTTTTATACGGAACTGCATCAGATATTTTGAAAAAGTCTGCCCAACTTCATTTTTAAACAACCGGCTCAGATAGCTGCTGTTCATAAAATACTTGTGCTCTGCAAGCTCACCCAGTGAAATATTGCATTGATAATTCTTCTCAATATAATCCAGGATTTCTTTTATGATATAGTGGTATTTCTTTTCCCCCTGTTCCATGCACATTAGATTTACAATATTTTCTACATACTGGTTCACTTCTTTCAGATATTTAAAATTATACAGATCTGACCGAAAGGAGAACAGCAGATAACCATGTTCGTTTTCAGTTTCTTCTATTGAGTCACTTTTGCAGTAGATCCGGTATAATAAATTAAAGATTCCGATAATGGTAATATACAGCGTATAAGAATCCCTGCATTGTTTTATCAGCCCCAAAATCAGAGCATTTGCATCTTCGGCTTTTTGATTTTCTATGGCTTCTCTTAAAATTACTTCTTTTTCCTTTGACAGAAGATTCTGTGGTTTGAACTCTCCTGCAAACTCATACACGTTTACCCAGCCGTCTATCAGTCTTTGGTTGATAGCATATACTGCTTCCTGGTATGCTTTTTTCAGCTGTGGAACCTGGCTGTACGATCCGCTGGTTCCCGCAGATAATTTCAGATTCCAGCCGGCATTCTTTTTCAGCAGAAAGGTGTTCAGATTCTCCATAAAGCTGCTGCTTTCTCCCTGACCGGAAAACAAAATCAGCACATATTCCTGGTACCTGTTAAAATAAAACCAGCTTCCACAGTGTTCCTGTGCAAACTCAGTTAAATCCCTTTCTAATTTATCCTGCTCTGTGGGGATGATCTGGCGGTCTGCCTGTATAATTGTCATCCTGTATTCCCGTCCCTGATATTTTTTAAAAACAGGATTCAGAAATTCTTCTGTCCATTCCCCATTCCGCAGGATTTCCTCGATACTCAGGTACTGAACCGTCCGCCGTATCATCTGATGCTGCACCACACGATTTAGTTCTTCTTCGTATTTCCGGTGCCTGATTTCTATCTTCTCCAGTGCAGCCTGCAGTTCTTCTTTATTTACCGGTTTAATCAGATAGTCCCTTACTCCAAATGCAATTGCTTTTTTCGCATATTCAAACTCTGTATACCCGGATACAATGATAATATCCAGTTTCAGATCCGTTTTGGAAAGTGTTTCGGTTAATTCCAGCCCATCCATTTCCGGCATACGGACATCTGTTATTAAAACATCCGCCCCCTGTGGGTGTTCCCTAAGATAAGCTAATACCTGCTTTCCATTTTCAAAATCGCCTGTTATTTCAATCTCCGGGTTGATACTGCTGATCTTCTTTATCAATGCCTTCCTGGCATAGTATTCGTCATCCGCTACTATCATTTTCATACTTATTCCCCCTGCATACCGCTGACGGGTCTGCGGTACTGTAGAGCAGGATGGAGGCACCCGTGGTTCACAATCAATGATTGTCCGACACATTTTCATCCCGGCGTATCCATCCTGCTGATCTTTAGGCGTATTGCCGTATATTTTCCTTCTATACTTTCAATCTGAAGCCCATATGCTTTCCCATAAAAGTTTCTGATCCTGGCATTGACATTGCGCAGTCCTATTCCTCTGTCTACATTAGAAACAAGCGTCCTGGTATCCATACCGGACAGTTCGCTGTTTAATATTTCCACATCCTCTTCCCTTATCCCAACACCATTATCCCATATTTCAATATAGATATCGGATTCTCCGGAAAGAAAAATATGCAGTCTGATCTGATTTTTATCTTTTAACTTTGTAAAAGCATGCTGTAAAGAATTTTCTACCAGGGGCTGAATCAGGAACTTTAACATATAGCACTGCATGGCCTCAGGCTGGATTTCATAATGAAACTGATATTTCTCCGGAAAACGGATTGTGTGGATGTTTAAGTAATTTTTTACGTGCTGGATTTCGTGTGACACGGGTACAATATCACTGCCCTTAATATTGTACTGAAACATACTGGATAAACTGTCCGATATCTGTACAATCTCTTCAATATCCTCAAGGGCTGCAATGGAACTGATCGTATTCAGCGTGTTGTATAAAAAATGAGGATTAATCTGGAATTGCAGCATTTTTAATTCCGTCTGCTTCTGATTTAACTGATAGACGTAAATCTTCTCGATGCTCTCGTTGATTCTCTGTCCCATCTCATTGTAGCTGTGCATCAATTGCCCCATTTCATCCTGCCAGAAATATGGCTCCTCCTGAATTAACTCCACATTCCCTTTGTCGGCACCGGCCATCGCCTTTGCTAAAATGGTTACCGGGCGGCTGATCTGCCTGGATAGAATAATACCAAGTGCAATAGCCAGAGAGAGAACTACCGCCATGGCGGTTAATATGCCAATCATATTCCTGATCCCGTCGGCATAAACAGCATGCAGTGGTGTGAATACCACAACCTTCCAGTTGGTAATGCTGTTTACCTCAGCCGTTACGCTACATTTTTCCCCGTCCAAAATTAACGTTATGTGCTTTTTGCCCCCCAATACTTCTTCATCCTGGCAAGCTTTGTACAGCGTCTCTCTCTCATCCCGATCCATTTGTTCCCAAAAACCCTCCCGGATGTTGGGCGAGGCATACATTAGTTCTTCCTGGGCATCCAACACCAGAAAGGCCGTCTTCATTTCTTTACGTTGAAATAAATGGTTAAACAGATTACTGATCTGAGTATAATTCAGGTCTATATAGATTGTCCCGATACATGTACGGTCAATATCATACATTTTGCTGATACTGGTCACGATTTTATATGGATTCTGGCTGATTTTCTCGGTATTGACCCCTGTATAATACACTTTATTCTTATCTGTCCAATCCTGGCTTTCCACAACGGGAGCCAGCCGGTTTAAGTATTCTTCCTGTTCGGTAGATACATTGCTGTAGATATCCCCATATTCATTTACAATGGTTACCCGCAGAATAAACTGGTTCATGTTTGCCATATGTTTAATTGCACGTTCTATATATTCCTGCCCTTCCAGAATCTGGTCGATTTCCTTATTCTTATTTTCAGAACGGATGACAGGCTTTATTTTGTCATCTATTAAATGTATAAACCGGATGCGGTCCATATTTGATACCAGTATATCCGTATTCAGGCTGATCTGCTCCCCCAGCTGGAACATATTGTTATAATTCTCCTGTTTTACGACTTCCATACTTTTTATATAGTAAATAAACACCAGCAGGCAGGATATGCTGATAAATAATATATAGGAACTCAATATCTTTTTTCCAAATGAAAGTCTTCGAAAATACCGTATCATTTTACATTCCGCCTTAATAACTGATTTTGGTGTTTCACTTCCATTAATATACTATAATCATCTATGCTGTTCAATAGATAAACCGTTCCGTTATGATTTTACTGCCCCTGCCGTCAGCCCATCCACAATATTTTT
The DNA here is from genome assembly GCA_018365455.1 of Clostridiales bacterium. Taxonomy (GTDB): domain Bacteria; phylum Bacillota; class Clostridia; order Lachnospirales; family Lachnospiraceae; genus Robinsoniella. The sequence goes on along the minus strand of JAGZJZ010000004.1, from coordinate 107,123 downwards.
TTGAGCAAGTATGTATACGACTAATACCGGTACCAGTGCAATGAGATAAGAAGCAAATGCCATATTGTAATCAAACGTATACTGTGATTTAAAATTATACTGAAACAGCGGCAGTGTCCATGTATTCGGCAATTTATTTAAGATAATCAGCGGCATCTGGAAGTCATTCCATATCCAAAGGGCATTTAACACCAATACGGTAGAAGTCATGGGCTTTAACAGGGGAAGCACTACTTTTACATAAGCCTGCACAGTTGTACATCCATCGATGCATGCCGCTTCTTCCAGATCCTCAGGAACGGAAGTAATATAATTAACCAGGAGGAATACTGCCTGCATGGATGCATAGGTAACGTGGAGCAGAATCAATCCTGTTTTATTAGAAAGTCCCAGCCCGCCCATAAACTGTACCAGAGGAACCATAATTACCTGAAATGGTACAAACATGCCCAGAACAATAAACCCGAAAATGATTTTATAATATCTGCTCCGCTTCATGCTCCTGGCAATCGCATAGGATATCATGGTAACCAACACATAAATCAGGATCAGAGAGATCACCGTTACGGTTACGGAGTTCATAAAATACATGGAGTAATGGGCTTTTTCAAACACCGACTTAAAGTTTTCCAGATAGAGACTCTGGGGGAATGCAAAAAAGCTCTGTGCTGATTCTTCCGGAGATTTAAACGCAGTGATCAGGGTGATATAAAATGGCAACAAAACAAATAGTGCGCCGATTCCCGCAATCAGATAAGATGAGGTCTTCCCCACAGCATTTCCTTTCTTTGTCATACTATTCACCCACTTTCTTATTATTGGTTAAGCGCATTGTCAGCAGTGATACTACTGCTATGATTACAAAGAGTATCATGGACTCTGCCACGGAATAACCAAACCTGCCCTCCTGCATGGCATGGCTGTATATCAGTATTCCTACAGATTCAGTAGACTGCATCGGACCGCCATCCGTCATCGCTTTAATGTAGTCAAAGGTTGTAAGTCCACCTTTTACGCAAGTAACTATTACGATATTTAAAACCGGAATCAGATAAGGCACCGTAATCGCCCGGAACCGCTTAAATGCATTAGCGCCGTCAATTGCCGCGGCTTCATATAAATCAGCCGGAACACTTTGCAGACCAGCCAGTAACAGCACAATTGGAATCGCACAGCCCTGCCACAGGTTTACAATAAGAATTGCATACATGGCAAGCTTTGGGCTGCCCAGCCAGCTGGACTTAAACAAAGACCAGCCGGTTGCTTCCCCAATGAACGGGATCATACGGTAAAATAATTCATTCCAGATCAACCCAACCGTTACGAGACTTAAGATAGCAGGCAGAAAAAATACCGAACGGAAGAACGTCCTTCCTTTTATCTTCTGGTTCAGAACCAATGCCACAACTACGGATATCAGAACTGTTGCAATGGTCAGAAGCAGGGTATATTTGAAGTTAAAAAACAGTGCATTTCTGAACCTTTCATCCTGGAAAATCTTTGTATAGTTTTGAATGCCGATAAAATGATAGGTCTGGCTTGTTCCTGACCAGTCTGTAAAGCTGTTTTTCATTCCCATCAGCATTGGAATAACAAAGAAGAAGCAGTACATCAGTAAAATTGGCAGCGTAAAGATAAACAGTACGCGGTTTTTTTTGGAATGCCGTGCATTTTTCATAGAAAACTCCCCTCTTTCGGTTCTTTATTCTCCATACATTTCCAAGTACTCATCTTTGTTTTCGGTAAATACCTTTGTAAGATTTGTTAAAAAGGTATTTGCATCTTCTCCCCCATCAGGGACAATAACCTTCTGGATTGTATTTTTATACTGGTCTGAAACTGCTTTTGGCAGTGCTGTTGTCTGCAGTACTCCGTTACCGGCATTTACGCTGTCTACAATTTCCTTAGCTGCGGGAATATTGGCATTTACATCTTTCATGCAAGGAATAGAATAATCATTATCTACGTATTTCTGTACCATTTCTTTAGATGCCAGGAAATTGACAAATTCCTTTGCAGCTTCTGCATTTTTTGTGGATGCCGAGATTGCAATGTTCACATCGATTCCCATGCTGACTTTTCCGTTCCCGTCATTGGTTGGAAATGAAAACATACCTGCTTTCAGATTGGGATTTGCCTTCATAATTGATGGCAAGGCCCAGATTCCCTGCATAAACATATATGCCTTTCCTGTAGCAAAGTCACTGATTGCCTGGTCATATCCAAGTGCAAGGGAATCCCCCTTCCCGTACTGGCGGATATCTATTACTTTCTGTATGCTGTCCTGGTAAATTGCGTCATCCTGATAAGTAGTTTCTCCTTTTGCAATTTTATCGTAAGTAGGCCGGCGGTCACCTCTCATGGTTCCGTCGATATTATCCTCCCAGCACTGCATCAGCGTCCAACTGTCTTTATCCGGAAACAGGAATGCGATCTCTCCTTTGGCCTGAATCTCTTTTGCCAGGGTGATCATTTCATCGTAAGTTTTCGGAACCTGGTACCCCGCTTTCTCAAACATCTCCTGATTATAATAAACCCCGCTGAAGTTTGCTGAAATGGGTACCACATAGTTCTTCCCTTTATATTGGATGCTGTCTTTATAATTATCCATTACATTATTCAGACAGTCCAGTCCCGCCAGATCCAGAAATTGTCCTTCTTTCAGAAACTGCATGGTGTTGGCATCCTGCATACCGCCTACCTGAATGATATCCGGCAGATCATTTGTTGCCGCCCTGGACATCAGTACACTTTCTGAATCGGGTACAATATTCTGTGTCACCACGATTTTATCCTGGCTCTGATTAAAATCATCCACAATTTTCTGAAAGGTATCTACCGCCTCTTTTTTCTGAATAAAAAATTCCAGCTCTGTCTTGTTACCGCTTTGTGCCGATGTATCCTGCTCACCGCTTCCTGTGCTGCTTGTTCCGCATCCCACAAATGTACTTCCTATAAGCGCAGTACTTAAAATCACCGCTAATATCTTTTTCCTGTTCATAACCAAATCCTCCTTCTTGTGTGTACTTGATAGTTCTGATTATATAGTAACTGGCTGGAATCGTATATGCAGGGTTCGACTTTTGGATATGTAATTTTTTACACGTTTAATAAGTATTTAAAATTAATATAATACTGGGGATACTTTATGAATATTTTTAGATGGATTTTTATAAATATAAATGTTTGGATAAATCAGAATTTTGATAAAATCAGATATAATAGAGTATTACTTTCGTTTTTCTTATTATGATATCGCTGCCAGCAACTGCTCAACTAACGAATAAATATTAGTAAAAGGATTCATTGCTTCAATATTCTCAGTTAGGTTTATTTTTCTTTCAATATATTGTTTTGCAAGACTTTCGGCATTATCAATTGCCGCCTCTACACTTCCCTTCTGTATAATCTCCCTGATCAGGCCTTCATTCGCTTTTTCATAATTATTTCTCAAATGACTTTCCAGCCTTCTATAAATTTCACCTTTTGTTAACTTTTTTTCTACGATTTCAAAATGCATTAGAAGCCAGATTTCAAAAAGAAAGTTTGACACTACTACTTCGTAGTTGTTTGCGGACGAAATCATGTCTGTAATTATATGTTGTATATTCGGTGGCGCATCACAGTCAAAAATGAGATATTTTTTATAATTACTGTATTTTCTATTATTATTTTCTTCACAAAGATAGGCATCTGCAAATTTAAATACCCTGCTTGCATTGCCATTTGCAGATTCTATCTCTATTTTAATATCATTAAACTTATTTTTCTTAAGAATATCTGTAAAATATTGTAGATAAAGCTTTTCTGTCATTCCCTCGCAAAAGATCAGTATATGCCCTAAATAAGTGTTCTTTATATTTTTTTTACGCTTGGATGTAAGTATTGTTCTGCCCAAAATCATACCTCCTCTAGCAATGCATTATAGTTAAAAATCGGTATGGCGCCATATTTTCCCTGCAGATATTCTTTATGAAACGTGGCATCATCTCTAACCTTTAGGTCTGACAATGAATATAAGGCGGATTCTCCCCGTAAATTTTTATCTATAAATATAACTTCATCCCTCCTGAACTGCTCTTTTTTGAGCAATGATATATCATGTGTTGTGAAGATTAACTGTGCCTTGGTATTCTTACTATCCTGAAAAATATCAATTATTAATTTAGTAAGCAGCGGGTGCAGTCTGGCAGATATTTCATCAACAACAAATACGCCTCCTTTTTCTGTCATCCTGATTACCTCCTGGATATAAGATAAAAAACGCAGAGTACCTGTGGATTCTTGTTGGAGATCAAAGAGTCTTTGTCCAGTTATATTACCATGATTATCGTAGACATCATGAATTGTTCTGATCACCCTTTGTTCTTTCTCCAACCCGTTGCTGCTATCCAGAACTGTCTTCACTTGCAGATCAAGTCCTTTGATTCCCACATCTGCCTGTTTTAGATATTCCTCCACCCGATCTCTGAATATTTTATCATCTATTAACCTTTGATTCAGGTAGATTAAACCTGCAACATTTTTAATAGTTGATTCAAAGAAAATCTCCAAAAAAACATTATACTCCTCACGAAAGAATTTAATAAATTTTTTCAATATGATTTTCTTTTCTTCTTCCTCTAGAAAATATTCTAATACCGATAGATATAACCTTTCTTTTGGTACCTTGCTAAAACATTTTAAAATATTTACATATTTATTTCCATAAGTAACAATGCCCTTTAATCTTTCAAATACTTTCTTGTCATTAATATAATACCATTCGTTAAGTACCTCATCTGCTGTGCACTCAAATCCATACTGTATTTGATCTCCATCAGAAGTAAAAATAATATCAAATTCAGAAACTTTATCGTGATCTTCACTCAGACGGAAAGGTTCCAAATCTTCACCCAATGTCTTTGTGCGTAAATCCCATTCATCCAAATTTTTTTTGGTTATAAACTGCTGAAATATATATTTTTCAAAAAAGTACATCGCTGATATAAAATTTGATTTTCCTGATGCATTAGCTCCATAAATAGCAGCAGTCTTTACTAAATTTGTTCCGCCCGAAGTATTCAGCAAATGGGATGCATGCTGTTTATAAGAGGCTGCTCTTAAATCCAATACGGCCTCATCTTTAAAAGAACAGTAATTTTTTACTTTAAACATAATTAGCATAAAATTATGACCTCCTCATTTATACAGTCTAACATAATATATTTTGAAATTCAACAGTTATACGTTTTTTTCTCATTTTTAATATTTTAATTATGTATTATTTTAATTTTTCTAACGTAATTCCCATATTTTTCGTTTTATAGAATTACAAAAAAACCGCTCACCTCACGGCAAGCGGTTTTCTCAACAACTACTATACATCTTTTTTAAAACACCAGAATGTATCTCATTCCAATTTATTCTACTGCATTCCCTATTTCTTCTTTCCCTTACTCATCTCAATCTTTTCACTTCTTTTAGCACGGAACTCTTTCCAGGTTACCCAAAGAGGTCCTGCAATACATACGGAAGAATAACAGCCGCTGATGATACCTACCAGCAACGGCAACGAGAATACGCGGATGGATTCTATATGGTAAATCAATGCAAAAATAAGTACGATTGCAACACAGATCGCTGTCGTGCATGCGGTCTTTACAGAACGCCCGATGGTCTCAGTGATGCTTCGGTCTACTAATTCACACAGGGTTTCTTTCTTGTTGCCCGCCTTATTTCGGATATTTTCCCGAATTCTGTCGTAGAGTACGATGGTGTCGTTGATGGAATATCCGATTATGGTCAGGGTAACCGCCACAAAGGCATCATTTACCGGGATCTTAAATACACCAAATACGAAGAATACCAGAATAACATCATGTAATAATGCAATTACCGCAGATAATCCAGCTGATAATCCGGACAGGGATTTGAATCGAACCCAGATGTACGCAATGATAAACAATGCAGACAATACAATTGCAATTACGGAATTATTTAATGCCTTCGCTCCAATATAAGGCTCTACCGCAAAGGTTTCTGATAAATCATAGGATGTATCGCCCAGTTTATTAATTTCTTCTGTGACTTTCTTCTGGTCATCCGGGCTGATACCTTCATTTCCCGCAAGGGTCAGCACTAACTTTTTATCACCGGTAGCAGAATCCTGAGAGGTCTGTACGCTTACCGGACGGTTTAAGGCCGTGTTTACCGCATTTCCGATCTTTTCTGTATCTGTATCACCGGAATAAGTATATTTTAATATAACGCCGCCGGTAAACTGTGTATCCAGTTTCACTCCATTTACACCGGTGATGATTGCACCCATAATCAAAATACAAGCTGTAAATGCAAATACCCATTTTCTTTTTGCTGCAAAACGAATCATTTTACGGTCTTTTTTCTTACGGAACAGTTTTACTTTATCAAATACATCATATCGAATTACGGATTCCAGCATAAATCTGGACATCCAGACACCGGCTGCCAGGTTGATAATAACCCCGGTAAATAATGTATATCCAAAGCTAAGCATCGTTCCGGAACCAAACATCATTAGGATCAGCGCTACCGCTGCTGTGGTCAGATTGCCATCCAGTACCGATGAGAATGCATTCTGATAACCTTTTTTAACAGCCGCACGGATACTTGTGCCGGCTCTCAATTCTTCGCCTATTCGTTCGCTGATAATAATATTGGCATCCACCGCCATACCAACGGAGAGAATCAGACCGGCGATACCAGGCAGGGTCAGCGTATACTGTGGAAATGAAAGCGCCAGTATCTGCAGACACATCTGAAATATAAGGGTCAGACAGCTGATAAAACCAGGCAGTCTGTAAATACTAATCATAAATATAATAACTAATAAAAGTGCTACTATAGAAGCTGTTACCATTGCTTTCAGCGCCTGGCTTCCAAGTGACGGACTGATCGTATTATAATTGCTTGTCTTCATGGAAAATGGCAGTGCACCGGAATTAATTTTATCGGATAATGACTTTGCCTCGTCGCTGTTTGCCATACCGTTAATGATTGCTTTTCCACCGGTAATTGCCTGCTGTACCGTGGGGTTTGAAATCATCTGCTCATCCATATAGATGCCCATTTGTTTGCCAACCAGCTCCTGGGTTGCCTTGGCAAATGCATCCGCTCCAGTCTTATCAAACTGTAATTCTACTACATATTCTCCTGTTTCCTGATCTCTTGTAACCGAACTGTCGGCAACATTTTCTCCCTCTACAAGCACATTTCCGCCTGGATCACGGAAGGTAAGCTTTGCTGTTTCGCCCAATTCAGAGATTGCAGATTCGGGATTAAAGTCTTTTTCATCGGATTTCCATGGGAAACGCACGATAATATGGCCTTCACTTTTGTCCACCGTAACTTCACGGTCCGTGATATTTTCTGCATCCAATCTGCTTTCAATAACATTACGTGCCGATTCCATCTGCTTTTCTGTGGGAACTCCGGTAACTCCAACCGGTTCAAATACCGCCTCAACACCGCCCCGGATGTCAATTCCAAAACGCATGTCCTGAATCCCTTTTACTTCCTTTCCAGCTCCAAAAATAGTAAGCAAAAGAAAGGCTACGATAAGAGCTAACGCAAACCAAATATGATTTTTCTTATTTTTCAATGTACAATCCTCCTGATTATCTTCTTTTCGTAAATTTTACTTTTAGAGCGTATTTTAAAAATGAACACACCCTATGAACGGCTAAAAGATAACAGTACGTTTTTTTCCATCGGATTGGTGTAAGATTTGAACCTGACTGATCAGAATACATGAAAATGTAAGACAAATAGACAGTATCCAGAACAAACTGCTCCGTCCGCTGCCCAACAAGACATTTGTTGCAATATACAATAAAATCGCCAGTACGCTTCCGTTAAAAGGCCTTTGGTTATTCCGTTCTTCCACATAATTCGTAATTCCCAGTGCCGGCACCTTTTCCTGGATTCCAGCCGGCGTATCTGCCGGTGTCAGCTTTGCAAAAATGCGGGGCTGGCCATAGGTATAAGATGATCCACTGGTGTCAGCAAGTACACTGGTCCCTGTTCCTGTTACGAGATGGGCTTCTGCTTTCACATAAAAAAAGAGTCCAAGAAAAAAAAGTGTAAAAACAAACATGATAATCGTTTTTTTCATGGGGCTCCCTCCTTTTTAATCCGCAGATCCTGGTGTGCATCTGTCAGAAATGAATGATCTGATACGCTGTAAACATATACGCCTATTATATTTTATTTTAATATGAATTGCAATTCTTTTTCCCCTGAAAACCAGTTTTTAAGACCAGTTTAAACGGTATTTATAAATTGCCTCACATATATCGTCCAAAAGCATACTTTAATATAGAAATCTGAATGGAGGATTTTCTTATGAATAATAATTGCTGCATGAGGCAGACCGATAATGGTCCTGGTCCCTGTGTATTAAAAGTTGAGGAAATGGCAGCGCAAAATCAAAACTTCCGTACCGCAGTATGGACAGGATGCCATATGCAAATGACAATCATGTGTATCCCGCCTTGTGAAGATATAGGCTGGGAATTACATCCTGATACGGAGCAGATGATCCGAGTGGAACATGGAAAAGCCATTGTTTTGATGAGCCGCTGCAAAGGGCAGCCAGAATGCCAATATGAATTGTGTCCCGGTGATGCCGTATTTGTACCTGCCGGAACCTGGCACAATATCATGAACCCCGAAAGATGTCCTTTAAAGCTGTCATCCGTATACGCACCGCCAAAGCATCCATGGGGAACTGTGCATCGTACAAAGGCGGACGCTGAAAGACATGGAAACAGCTCTTCCTGCAAGTGGTAATTTAACGTATATCCTGAAAGTGCAGCACGCGGGCATACGCCGGGAAACACATCATGTTTTCCCGGCGTATGCCCGCGTGGGGTTTTGTCCCCTCTTTAACCTAATTACAAAATCTCTCTCACCCAGACTAACATTTCTCCGGTAACCCGGTTTCCCCAGTAGGCATATGGTATAAAAGTCAATGCTGCGCCTTCCGTCTTTGGCACACATTCCTTGTACAACTCTCCCTCTTTCCACTCATCCGATACAAGCCTTTTACCCTTTCCACTGATAACGGTTACACCCCCCAGGAGATCCGCTTTAAAATCTTCCCTCAGGGGTTCACTGGTATCCAGGAACAGGCCCGGCAGATTATTTCCATTGTCTGTTTCCTCCAGACAGTATACACAGGGGCCTTTCATAATTGCAACTTTTCCGGTATCCGCTTTTACCAGGGGATTTGCATGAAGAATTCTTGGCTGCATGGAAAATTCCATGGTAAGCTCCATTTCTTCTTTGTCCACTGTGAAAAAAGCATAACCCTTTTCCATTTTATCAGGCGTAATTTCCCTGCCGTCACAATAGAATGCGGCATCTTTTGCATACTCCGGAACGCGTACTGCCAGAGATACTTTTATTTTTTCCTGATTTTCAATTTGGATTACTGTTTTTCCTTCATTGGGGAATCTAGTCTCCTGTTTCAGAAGTATCCTGCCTGAATCCAGTTCCTGCTGTACTTCGCTTGTAACAAACAGGTTCACCCATACGGAATCTCCCTGTGTGCTATAAATGTACTGCCCCAGAGATGCCAGAGTTCTGGCAATATTCGGCGGACAGCATGCAACACCAAACCATTTCTGCCTTACCGGTTTTACATGCTCCTTGGAAGTTCTGGGCATACAGGCATCCGGCGAGACTTCTAGTGGATTTACGTAAAAGAAACTGCGTCCGTCCAGGGCAATCCCCGCCAATATAGTGTTATAAAGGGCGCGTTCCACTTCCTCCATATATCTGCCGTCTCTGGTAATCTGATTCATACGCAGTCCGAAAAGTGCAAGTCCGATAGAAGCACAGCTCTCAGAATAATTGTATTCATTGGGCAGGTCATAATCTGTGGTAAAACGTTCCAGGATTCCCGATGAACCTATCCCGCCCGTAATGTACATGCGCTTACTTACCATGTTATTCCACAGAGTCTCACAGGCTTCCATCAGAGATAAATCCTGGCACTCATAAGCCAGATCCGCCATGGCGCAGTACATATAGACCGCACGTACGGCATGCCCTTCTGCCGTTTTCTGTTCCCGTACCGGAATATGGGACTGGGAATACTTTGTATCATAATCTGCAAATTCCGGGAAAATACGTTTATGTCCATCCTTTTTCATTTCCTTCAGAAAATAGTTTTCACCCACGCCCCTTATATCAATAAAATATTTTGCCATATCCAGATATCTGCGTTCCTTCGTAATCCGGTACAGTTTGACTAAACCGATTTCCACCTCCTGGTGTCCCGGATAACCATGGATTTTACCTTCTTCTTCTCCAAATGTCTCACAGATCAGATCTGCAAATCTACACATACAGTCTAAGAATTTTCTCTTTCCCGTACCTTCGTAATAAGCCGCAGCTGCTTCCATGAGATGGCCTGCGGTATACAGTTCATGACCTTCACAGAGGTTGCTCCAGCGTTTATCCGGTTCCTTAATCGTAAAGTAAGTATTGATATAACCATCGTCACACTGTGCATCCGCTATCAAATCAATTACTTCGTCTGCGGTTGCTTCCAGTTCGGCATCAGGATTACAGACAAGCGAGAACCCTACTGCTTCCAACCATTTTGCAATATCTGTATCCTGAAATACGGCACCGTAGAAATCTCCTTTGCTTCTCCCTGCCGCTATTTTAAAATTCTCCAGGCAATGGCTGGATTCTGCATCCTCCACCCGGTCATTCATGATTTCCCACTGATAGGGGATAATTACCTTTCTCACCAGATCCACGTGTCTGGACCAGAATTCATCATGTATTTTAATGTCCTTTAAATTCATTGATTTTAGTTTCATTCACATTACCACTGCGTATTGCAGACCCTGCAATACTGCCACAATAAATCCGGCTGAAAGAATGGCTTTGTGGCATCCTTTCTATATCATATTTTTCTTTCAGCCTTATTAAATCAGTATGACTGGAACCTGTTACTCACATACCGCATAAAGTTTCATCACGCTCTAGAGCGTGTTTTAAAATTGCTTTCTGGCAGCTGTGCGTCCCAGTTTGTGGGAGATTTGTACCTAATGAAGGGCGCATAGCGGGCTATGTAACCTGAATTCGGGGCAAATATGCCGCAAAGTGGGGCGTGCAGATGGCGGGAATGAATTTTCAAACACGCTCTAAGCCTTCACCGCACCATTTGTGAGTCCGCTGACAATATATTTCTGCATAAAGATAAAGATTAAAATAACCGGGAAAATGGCGATGATACCAAATGCCATGGTGGAGTTCCACAAGGTCTGATACTGCTGTACATAATTATAAATACTGGATGTGATCGGTCTCTTATTCGGGTCGGTAATAAAGGTAATTCCATAGATCAGATCGCCCCATGCATATACAAAGGAGAATACGGCTGCTACCACTACGCCGGGTTTTGCAATGGGAAGCATGATTTTCACAAATGCTGTGAGATGTCCGCACCCGTCGATCTTTGCTGCCTCATCCAGCTCCTTGGGTATGGAAAGGAAATAGGTTCTCAGGATAATAACGGAAAAAGGTATTCCAAGGGTCGCATCTGCCAGGATCGGCGCCATGTATGTATTTAAAATTTTTGCACTGGAAAACATAATGTACAAAGAAGTTAATACTAACGTGGAAGGAAGCATCTGTGTAATTAGAAATAGCAGGATAATGATCTTCTTTCCCCTGAATTTAAACCGCGCCAGTCCGTATGCCGCCGGAATTGCCAGTATGGTGGATATTGCCATTGCACCGAAACCGATGATTGCACTGTTCTTGAATCCTCTCAGGGTATCACTGGAAGCGGATAACTGCTTCTGGAATGCTTCAAAAGTCAGCTCTTTAGGCCAAAGGGGCGTTGGTATCTGGAAAATTTCTACCTGTGATTTCAATGCGGTAACCAACATCCAGTACAGGGGAAATATAAATATCACAAATACAATTGCTCCGATTATCAATAAAATGATTTTATTTTTCGTCTCTTTTTTCATGTTACATCACCTCGTCATCATCAATGGTCCTGATGTAGAAAAATCCTACAAACAGCAAGATTAAGAACAGGATATTCGATGCTGCCGCACCCTTACTAAACTGAAACTCTTCAAAGGACAGCCGGTATGCATAAGTGGATACCAGTTCCGTTGCATTTACAGGCCCTCCTTTTGTCATTACCCATACAAGGTCAAATACCTTGAACGTGTATACAAAGCCCAATGTAAGCACGGACATAATTGCCGGTTTAATCATGGGAACGGTTATATGGAATAAGGTCTGCCGTTTGGAAGCACCGTCCAAACTGGCACTCTCGTAAATTTCGGTTGGAATAGTCGTTAATCCGGTAAGAATCAGCATCATGTTAAAGGGAATACCAATCCAGATATTAGCTACTACAATTGCCACCATAGCGGTATTTCCATTCAAAAGCCATTCAATGGGTTTATCCAAAATACCTACCGAGGTGAGGAACTGATTGATAATTCCGCCATTTAACTGGAACATAAATTTAAACAAAAGACCTGCTACCGTTACAGGCAGCAGCCAGGATATCATGGTTACTCCACGGAAGAAGGAGCAGCCCGGAAATTTCTTATTAAACAATAGTGCGAGTCCAAATCCAATTACAAACTGAAAAATGATAGAAGCCAGTGTAAAAATTAATGTATTTCCGATTGATTTCATTAAAATAGAATCGGCTCCGCTGAATAAATCAACATAATTCTGCAGTCCCACAAAACTCTGTGAGGCCGTATCTGCAAATGTATAAACGTCCACATTTTTAAAGCTCAGCAACAGGTTCTTTACCATTGGATATCCAATCAGAACCATCATATAAATTAATGCGGGGAGTGCAAATATAACTCCCAGGTAAGCCGGTGTCTTTTTTTTACCATGTCTCACGTTAATCCCTCCTCATATCTTTTAAAAAGGGACTGTCGGAAGCAAGTCTTATATCGCCTTTTGCTCCAGAGCGTTTATAGCGCTCTGTCCAACAGTCCCAATGTTTTATTTTACTGCGTCTACAGCAGCCTGTGTACTGTCTGCTGCCTGCTCAGGAGTCTTAGCACCTGTCATAACTTCCTGGAATCCATTCTGGATTGCAGAAGAATATGATGGCCAGGATGCGGATGGTCCTCTTGGGATTGAAGTCTCAAGCTGCGTAATAAATGCTGCCTGAATCGGATCATCTGTCCAGTAAGAATCCTGTGCTGCTTCCGTTTTTGGAGGGAAGGAGCCATATTTCTTCATTGCTTCGATCATAACTTCATTCTGATCATAATATTTCATGAAAGCAACTGCGCCTGCGGTATCGTCTTTTTTCACAACACCCATATTTTCACCGCCAAGGATTGATGTTGCCTGAGTTGAATCTTTATCATATTTCGGTAATACGGTTACGCCATAGTTTAAGTCCGGAGCATCTTTTTCGATACCAGGAATCTGCCATGGTCCATTCTGCTGCATTGCGATATTTCCAGCCATAAAGTTGTTATTAACATCAGACTGTGTCCAGTTAACACACTCTTTTGTCCAGGAACCTGCATCGATCATTTCTTTCATTAAATCGTAAGCCTTTACGCCGCCTTTAATGTCGGTATAAGTACCGCCAGCCGTATACAGCCACTGCAGACACTGGAATGTTCCTTCATCTGTTCCTACTGCTGCATTACCAAATCCGGTTACGCCGTCCTTTGTTAACTTCGATGCCATATCTTTGAAATCATCCCATGTGGTGTTTTCATCGGGATAAGACACGCCTGCTGCATCAAATAAATCTTTGTTATAGAATAATGCGGTACAGTTTGTTGCAAAAGGAATACCATAGTGTTTGCCATCCATCATTGTGGATTCCATTGGTCCCTTCAGGTAATCATCCCATGCGATTGAGGCATCGGATACATCCGCCATAAGTCCCAGCTGTATGAAAGAAGCCATGCTGCATCCGTCCATGATTACCAGATCCGGCAATTCACCGGAAGCAAGTCCAAGTGTAAGCTGTTTTTGGTAGTCTGCAAACGGCACGTATGTATGGGTTGCCGTAAACTCACTCTGGGATGAATTAAATCCATCAATCAAAGCCTGCATCATTTCCTTCTGGGCATCTGTTTCGAAATAATCCCAGATTACAACTTCTTTCGTTTCACCGGTTGGAGCTGCAGCAGTTTCCGCCTGTGTCTCTGCCTTTGTTTCCGCTGCTTCGGTTTCTTTGGCTGCGTCTGTTCCTGCTGTGGCAGCCTCAGTCGTCTTCGTTGTTTCACTTTTTGCTGCCTCTGTGGTACCGGAAGATGATCCGCCTCCACATCCTGCTGTCATTGTACAAACCATTGTTGCTGCAAGAGCCATTGCCGTAAGTTTCTTTAGTTTCATGATAAAACCTCCTTTTTATTTGACTCCAGTACTGCATTGCCCTAATAATTTAGTAATACACACAGGATATTCGTATCAGAGGATTCAAAATATTCTGCAGGTGCAGCGGGCTGCATCAAAGAATATTTTGGATTCTCTGGTGCGGATAGCCGAAGTGTATTGCTGAATTATTTGTATAATGCAGTACTGGTATCTTTCCTGGTAAGTACATTATAAGAGAGGTTCCCATAAAGATTAATTCTAATATTTTAATAATGGTGGATAATCCTTAGATTAATTTTCCGGCAGCATTTCCACCGCTTCCTCCGGAGTTTTCTCCTTTGACACCATCTGATAAAAGCTTTTCGGAATCTGCTTGGAGATAGCAGACCAAGATGGTATGGAAGTTCTTGCAACTGCTTTTTCCATCTGTTCTTCAAAGACCCGCATCTGTTCGTCTTTCTTAACCACCTTTTTTGCCTTTTTTATTTTCGCAGGCAGAGACCCTGTCTTTATGCAGAAGGACTCCATAACCTCCCCATTCATACAGTACTGGAAAAATTTCAGGGAGCCTTCTACATTTTTTCCTTTAATAAAACCAATATTTTCACCGCCGGTAATCATACTGCTTACCCGGTTCACCGGAAGCTTGGTGATGCCATAAGAGATGCCCGCTTCCTGAAGCATGGACAATATCCAAGGTCCATTTTCAATCATAGCCGCTTCTCCCGCTATGAATTTTCTGGCAACATCGATCTGGGTCAGATTAATGCATTCATTAGACATGCTCCCATCCTCCACCATGCTTTCTAAAAATTCAAACGCTTCCTTTGTCTTCTCACCTCCGATCTGATCCGGGTTTTCTCCGGCTGATAAAATCCATGGCAGAATCTGGAATGCTCCCTGTTCCGAGTCAACGGCAGACATTAAAAATCCTTTGCGCTGCCCTGATGTGAGCTCTTTCGCCGCAGCCTTTAATTCCTCCCAGGTACCCGGCGGATCCACCCCGGCTTCTTTTAGCATCTCCTCATTATAAATTAATCCCAGGTTGTTGCAGATAAAGGGAATACCATAGTATCTTCCATCCAGGCTTACAGTTTCCACCGCCGCCTTATAGTATTCTTCTTCCAGATTCCAGGATTCTATCTGCTGTGTGATATCCTCAAATACGCCCAGGCGGATAAAGACCGGCATATCGGGATTATCAATAAGTACCATATCCGGCAGACTCTGCTCCGTATAAGAGCGGGAAAGCTGTTTGTCAAAATCGGTCATGGGGACATACTTCCAGGACGCACGATACTGGCTCTGGGACTGGTTAAACCCATCTACCAGATTATCCAGACCGCTTCTCTGGGCATCCGTTTCATAATAAGACCACAAAACCAGATCCTCCCTTGCCTTGCTTTCCTCCTGTCCGTCACTTTCCTGGTTCCCGCAGCCCGCTATCTGGACTGCCATCAGCAAAACGAGGAAATAACTGCAGGCCTTTCGTCCTTTTTTAAGACTGCCTGTAATCCCCTGGCGAGACTCCGACCTCTTCCCGAAAAACCCTGTTAAAATACTTCGGGTCACCATATCCAACTTCATTTGCCACTTCATAGATCTTGAGCTCACTTCCTTTCAGCAGCCGTTTCGCCTGGCTGATACGAAATTTCTTTAGAAAGGTTGAAAAATTAATCCCCACCTCTTTATTAAATAAAGTACTGAGGTACTCCGGAGTGATGTCCAGACGCCTGGCCATTTCCTCCAGGGATATTACTTCCATGTAATGTTCCCGTATGTAACTGATTGCTCTGTTTACCGTATAATTACGGATGTCCTCTTTTTTATTTACCGTCTTTGACAGGATCTGAATAATCTTTTGGAAACAGGTCTCCAGTTCCGATAAGGTAATGGCATTACCGAGAGTTTTGATAGGATTCTGCTCCTGTATCAGCCGATAGCCCTCCTCTGCAACCTCCTGGGAAATATTCAAAATGTAGTTTACCATTTTCATATACCCTTGCCGAATATGATAAGGTACACATTTCTGATCCCTCATATATGAACGGAATTTATCCCCACAGCTTGTTAACTCCTCACTATCTCCCTTGCATACAGATACTTTGATCCTGTTTTCCAAAAAGACCGGATAAGTAAATTCTTCCGGTGAAAACAGGCTGATCTCCCTTTTTGTCAGCAAATGTGTATATCCCAATGCCATTGCGAACGTATAAACCTCCCGCAGTTCGTTTACCTGGCTGCGCAGCTGTGTGAGAGCAGGGATGCTTTCGGCTGTCCACACTGCCTGTCCCTCTCTTACATTCTTTAAATACACTCTGTGGCTAATCCGTTTATTCCATCCTTCCATCGGACTTCCGCTCTGAATGACACACACATATTCCTGCGTACTTTCAATAAATACCATATAAATGCGGTCCTTGCTGTACTTCTCTTTCATCTCCTCAAGCTGGGTCTTGCAAAATTCCACATATGCAGGTTCTGCATTTCCCAGATAGCCTGCATAAAGATAACAGGGGGAATCCAGGTCCAAACTGCCTATATCGGCAAGCCGCTGGTAGTTTTCCCTTGTTTCCGCCAGGCTGCCCAGTATAATATCCCGGATATATCCCTGAGGTGTTCCCTCAATCTGCCTTTTTTCCAGATCCAGTTTTTCTTCAATCCTTTCCAGCACCTCTTTTACGTCTTCCGCTGCAATGGGCTTTAGCAGATAGTCATCCGCCCCCAGCGTGATTGCTTTCTTAGCGTATTCAAATTCTGAATATCCGCTGAGAATGACACTGTGGCAGGCTACTTTATCTTCCTGAATCTTTGTCAGCATTTCCAGCCCATTCATGACAGGCATACGGATGTCGGTTATAATCAGCTCCGGACGAAGCCGGATTGCCATCTCATATCCCTCCATTCCGTTTTTTGCTTCTCCAACAATTGTGTGACCGCTCTGAGATGAGATCAGTTTTGATATTCCAACTCTGATCTTTACCTCATCTTCAACTATTAATATCCTCATTATCCTTCCTCATTTCATCAATAACCGGCAGGCGCAGGGTGATGACCGTTCCCAGGCCTTTTAAGCTGCTGATCGTCCAGCTGGCTTTATTTCCATAATACATATACATTCTTGAGAATGCATTATTGAGTCCAATACTCCTTCCATCATCAATGATTGCCCTTTTCGGGTCATTAAACTCCTGTACCTTACTTTCCGGCATGCCCACTCCATTATCCTCTATAATAAATACAACCCCCTTCCCGTCATCTGAGAGTGAACATTCAATTCTCAATAAGCCTCCTGCCATCATCCCGTCAAACCCATGTATAATGGAGTTTTCAACAAATGGCTGTAGCAGCAGCTTATACACTTTCACTTTTTCCGTATTCTTATCTATTTGCAGACTATAGGTAAATGCATCATTAAACCTCATTTTCTGGAGGCTGATGTATTTATGAAGCCAATCCGACATTTCCCATATGGTTACCCGCTGATTACTCTTATTTACGCTGTAACGCAGTATGACACCCAGGTTTCTCAGCATCGTACTGATTTCATACTCTCCCTTTTCAATCGCCATCCAGTTAATGGAATCCAGGGTGTTATATAGGAAATGAGGGTTGATCTGTGCCTCCAGTGCACGGATTTCTGCATTTTTCTGACTATTCTGTGCCTCTTTTACCGTTGTGACCAGTTCTTTTACTTTTACAGTCATGGTATTAAAGTTTCGCGCAATAATGCCGATTTCATCCTCGGTATCTTCCGGAATAACCACATCCAGATGACCCTGCTGTACTTGTCCGATTCCTTTTAATACAGAACGCACGGAACGGTTTAACATATATACGGTATAACTGATGATGCAGGTCACAAATATAACTGCGGAGGCGCCAACAATCAGAAAGATTTTCTGGGTGTTCACCAGATCTTTCAGCATATAATCTTTATCATACACATTGTAGAATACCCATCCTGTCTGAGGGTCTTTGTACTCGTTAACAGCCGTATTTTTATCCCGCAGATATCCCGTAACTTTCACAAATTCCGCTACCGACAGCCTGGGGTTCATTTTCAGGGTCACGAAACTCTCGTCCGGGTAAGTGATTACCTGCCTGTTTTCATCCAGTATGAAGTTCAGGCTGTGCTGGGACAATTCCTGGTTGGCACTGTCCTCCGTCTTATTACAGATTTCCGCCAGGATCCGTTCATCAATAGACATAATAATGGTTGCGATGCTTCCCTGCTCCAGGTGGTCAAAGTCAAATACCCGTTTACTCATATGGAAATAATACCCTTCCGTTCCATTTTCCTGAAATTTCATGGTTGGGGTAATTACCATACTGGGTTCATCAATGCAGTCGATATAGGGATTGGTGGTCCTCAGATCCTTATAGCCTCTCCATAGATTATCAATTGCGGAATCGGTCTGAAAATCTGCTACCACCGAGCTGCCATCTGCACATACCAGACTGATACACCGGATCCCCAGATTGTCATTGTTATACTGTTTCAGGCTGTTGTATGCCTTGTTATATGCAAATGCTCGCTGATTATCCGTAATATCCATCAGGCTTTTTATACTTTCCGTCAGCTGCTCATCCGTGTACAGCTGGTATAAAAGGCTGGAATAAGTCTCCATATTTAAGTGTACCCGCTCTGATATCTGGGTCAGATTACTGACCATTAACTGATCTACTTTTTCTGTCACTATATTTTTATTCACATAATACCCAATTAACTGTATGGACAGAATCGGTATAATTGAGCCAAACAAAAACCCGAATAACAGTTTTCTTCCAAGGGTCCAGTTATTATATCGTACGATTATTTTCTTTAACATGTTCAGGCTCACTTTCCGCAATACTCAAATACCTTCATTTTACACTTGCTATTTAAGGGGTGCAACTTTTTTTATGATACAGAAAATTACATATTGTGCATGCTTCCTAATTTTCTACAACACAAGCCAGCGTAAGGACGCAGTGCCTCCCAGTGTAAATACGGTCGATATATAGTGCCTGATATCCGTGTCATCTGTGCGTCTGTGAATCGACGGCGTAGCGGGCTACGGCTAGATTCACAGACGTGCAGCTGGCGCGGATAGCGGGTGCTATATAGTTGCGTATTTACACCGGGAGGCACTGGCTTGTGGTACTGCTATTTACTTAATTACTACGCTGCTCTTCTGTCCTCTGTTCTTAAACACTTTCTTATATGCCCTTACTTTGGAATTCGGAACATCAATCACTGCCTTTGGAGAAATTCCCTTCAGGGATTTGCTGTATGCATTCTTCAATACCTTCGTCTTGACTGAAATGTATGTCAGTTTGCTGTCTCCATAGAATGCCTGCTGACCAATTGCTGTTACATAGGCACCGATTGTAATACGCTGCAGATTTGTATAATTTTTAAATGCCTTCTGTCCGATCTTTGTAACCTTGCATTTTACTCCTTTTAAGGTTACTGTAGATGGTACTGTTACCTTCTTCACGGACTTGCTGGAAGCTCCTACTACCATGACAGTTGCTTTTCCTGCTGCAGGATTGGTTACTTTGTACCGCAGTCCTTTATAAGTCAGGATCTGTCCCTTTTTCAGTGCAGGTACTACTGGTTTTGGAGTTTCTGCAGGTTTCATTTCCAGTGCTGTAGCCGCTGACATCAGTCTGGATGCTGCCTGGTCAATCTGATCCTGTGTCGCATTGGCATTATTCAAAACTGCTGCTGCCGCTGCCACTGCATCTTTCAAAGCTTTTGCACTGCTGTCTGTATATTTGCCGGTATCAAGCCCTGCATATGCATGATAAATTACATTTAATGTTGTGGTATCTGTAGTAACGTCTGGTTCTTCCGGTTCTTCCGGTTCTTCTGGTTTTACCGGTTTTACTGTCAATTCAGTCGCTGCTTTCGCCAGTGCTGACGCCGCCTGGTCAACTGCTGCCTGGTCTGCATCCTGGTTATTCAGTACCTCTTCTGCACCCTGAAGTGCTGCAAGGAATGCATCGGTGCTTTCTTTTGTATACTTAGCGGTATCAATGCCTGCATATGCATGGTAAAGTACGCTGAGTACGGAGAAGTCTATCTGCACTTCCGGTTCCTCTGGGTCTTCCGGCATCACTGCAAGTGCAGTTGCTGCTGACAGAAGATTTGCTATGGAATTGTCAACTTCTTCCTGTGTTGCATTTTCTTTTCCGATTACCGTTTGCAGACCGCCCAATGCTTCTGTAAATGCCGCTGCACTATCCTGGGTATATCCGGAAAGGTCCAGATCTTTGTACGCACTGTACAATGCTTTTGCCAGGGATTTATCAATTACCGGCGCCGGCTCTTCTGTTATTTTCTCAAGTCCCGCAAGTGCTACCAGTAATTCTGATTCTGCTTCTGCTGCTTCTACTTTTGTTGCGTTTTCTTTTCCAAGAACTGCTGCTGCATTTTTCAGTGCATTTTTCAAAACCTCTGCGCTTGCTTCTGTGTAAACGCTCATATCCATCTGAGAAATGGCGTTATACAAGGACTGTAGCTGTGTGAGGTCAGCTAAAATGCTTTTAAGCTGGGCAATTGCTTCTTCAAGCTTGCCAATCTGCTCATCTACTGCGTCCTGATCTGCATTTCCATCTTCGAAGACAGCCCTTGCTTCTGCAATCGCTGCTTCCAGTACTGCATAGCTCTCTGCTGTGTATCCATCCGGGATATAAGCTTCTGCTGTTTCCAGTGCTTTCAGTAATACAGTCTTGTCTACATTATTGTCAAACTCGGTATAAAGCTCGTTAACCTTTTCGCTGTTTATTGCTCCGTTGTAGATTCTCAGATCATCCAGCTCCAGATTATTCGGGTACTGAACATCATTGCTGTAACCATTCTTACCAACACGGTTAACTGCTGCCTCTGATCCGGTAATTGTCTGTGGATCTCCCAACGTGGTAACCTTCTGTTCCTGTCCGTTTTTATAGATCTTACCTGTCTTGCTGTCTGAATCCCAGGTTACTGCAATATGTGTCCACTCATTTAATGGTAGGAAATCATTCGGATTTTGTGCCACATAGAATGCATTAAATCCATCCAGTACGAAGAAGGAAGAATAACCATCCCCTACCGGATAATTGGTGTAGAATCCTTTACCATTGTAGGAAGCTTCATCTTTCGCCCATATCAGGGAGTTATTTCCTTTCAATTCTCCTGTACGCTTAAACCAGTAGGAGATTGTAATATCCTTAGAAGCGAGATTTGCACCTGCCGGGATTTCAAATGAAGTATCTTCTCCGTCAAATTTCAGTGCATCGCCGCTCTTTCCATTTACAAAATCAATATCTTCCAGTTTTGGAACTGCTACCGTGTAATTACTTGCGGAGTCATCCTTAATCTGGGTAATATCATTCTGTTTATCGAAGGTATAATGTAATATCAGTTCTGCATTTACAATCTTATCCAGCTGTGCCATTGCGTTCTTTAATGCTTCTGTTGCTGTATTTACCTGTGCTTCTGTAGCATCTTCTGCTTTTATGATTGCTTCTGCATCGGTCATTGCCTTGCTAAGAACTGCATAGCTTGCTTCTGTATATTTTGCAGGATCAAATGTTTTTGCTTCTTTCAGAGTCTTTTCCAGCTCTGTCTTTAATCCTACTAATCCAGAAACTGCTGTATTCAAATCATCCAGTGCCTTGTTAATCTGGGTCTGTGTTGCACTGCTGTCCTTTAAGAGTTCTTCCGCTGCTGTAACTGCATCGGTTAATTTCTTAAATGATTCTGCTGTATAATCCTTAGCTGTATATTCTTTTGCCTTAGTCAGTGCTTCTGACAGCTTTGTTGTATCTACTGAGGTTCCAATTACATTTACTGTCATCTTTGCTTTTGTGGTTGTTCCTGCAACATCGCCTTGAATCGTAAATGTTCCTTCTGCTGCAACCTGATCCGGTGTAATCTGAGGCCATGTTACATTTACACTGACATTATCCTTTACACCGTTGTTGTAAAGTACCATAACGCTCTGAGGCATGAATGGCAGATTTCCTATCAGTGTATTTACAATAGTATCGTCTACGGTTGTAATGGTTGCTTTATCCATATCTGATCTTGCTGTAATAGTTGCAGTTACAAATTTACCGGTTTCTTCATTTACACCATTGATCGTAAACTGTCCGTCTGCTGCTACCTGATCCTGGGTAATGGCATCCCAGAGTATTTTTACGCTTCTCAGCTCACTGAAAGAAGTTTTTGCCAGGATATCTTTTGGCATTTCCGGAATCGTTCCGGTCTTTGTTCCCTTGAATACCGGAAGGATTTCTTCTACCGGTGTGCTGTATACTTTCCAACGGTATATACCGGTTCCTGCTGCGGAAAGCTTCATGTTCATACGCAGTGCAGTTGTGGTTACCGGAATCATTTCGATGGCGTTGTACTTATTCTTCTTATTTGCAGTCTGGAAATCGGTGGTCACATTTGCATCTACCCATTCGCCAGCATCATTTTTGTATTGCATCTGAATAGAAGATGGCACACGGGTACCGCCGTTATCATCATACCAGTAAATATCATTCTTATAGATATTCACAGGCTCTTTCCATGTATACTGAACCCAGTGTGTAGATCCTGTTCCGCCTGATACACCCCAGTTGCCCCATCCTTTGCCTGTACCGCCAGCAGATTTCGTAGGCTCAAATGCCGTATTATTAATTCCGTCCAGTTTTTCCCAGCTCGCTGTATAATCTGAACTTGCCACAGCTGACGGTGCAACATCTATATCAGCCTGTGTATCTGCCTTTTTAATCTCTACAGACAGTTCTTTTACTGTTTGTTTTTCCCCGTCATCTGCTGTAAATCTTACTTTATAAGTTCCTTCTTCAGAACCGATTAAAGAAGTATTTAATGCTTTTTCGTCGCTTAAATAAGCGGATGCAGTGCCGGTTGGTTTTTCAATTACTTCCCATATATAAGTAAGTGTCTTGTCGTATGGCAATCCGTCATCTGTACACTGTGCCGTCAGAGATGCTTTCATATTCTCCAGCTTTTCTGTATTTACCTTCACCGTTACATCCGGTGCCTGGTTTTCTACTGCCGGACGATCTCCGCCCTCTTTAAATAACTGAACTTCCGTAACTGCCGTATAACGTCCCGGCTGATTTGTTACCGTTACTCTCACCTTATCGGTGGTAACTTCTTTAAATTTATCTTCATTGTAATTTGCACGAGGAATTGCAGGGGTTCTGTTCTGGTTTTCTGCATGTTTCCACGCACTGCCATCCCAGTATTCCAGCGTGTATTTGGTTGGCTCCGAATAACCGCCGCTTTGACGGTCATTGTAGAAATAAATATCCATCATATCGATAGTCTTCTGTCCGCCCAGATCAATAACCAGGGAATCCGTTGCATTAGGACTCTGGTCATTTCCCCAGAATGGCATATTAACAGTCATTCCATCGGTTACTGCCTGGGGGTCGGGAGCTGTCTCGTTCACTGCCTTTGATGTGGTGTCACTGCCATCTGCGCGGTGCTTTTCTGCCCATGCAGCAGCTCTTGCTTTATCCGGTGTATAAGATGCTGTTACACTTGCACCTTCTGCTTCATTTGTCAAACCATTGATACCGGATTTCTTCAGCATTTCTACAACATTTTCGTCTGTTATAGCAACATCCATTGCTGCCGGTATCTGGGAAACAGAAGCTTTTGAAACTACAGTGGTTTTTTCATTTTCCGGGAATTCCAGTTCACCTGTTTTAGCATCATATACTACGTGAACCAGATCATTTAATACAAATGCAGATTCGCCGTCAATCCATACTGCAAAACCTTCCGGTACATTGTCGCCGTAATATTTATTTCCATCCGGTTTATCCCAGCTGATGGTAATGTCTTTGCCATGATAACGAATATTGTTTACCATGAAATGGTCATAACTGAAGTCGATTGGATCCAGTTCCAGTTTTTCATCGGAACGCGGCTGTACACCTGCCATATCTTCAATAAAGAGATAGGTATAGTTACCAAGGATATTGTGATAAATCCAGGAACGGTAATAGGTATCTAATGTCTTATTATCAATATTGAAAAATTCGTTATTATTTGGATACCGGATATCGCCGCCGTTGGGGTACATATTCCATGCACACCACTCAACCATAAGGGCTAGCATATCATCTGTTACATATTCCTGTTCTACGTCATAGGTACGAAGTGCTGCTTCATATGCCCTTGCCTGAACGGTAAAGTTAATGTTCGAGAAGTTATTAGAACCCGGAAGCTGCTTATTGTGTACCTGATTTGCCGTATAATACGGGAAAATCGGGAAGTCGTCTCCATTGGTAAAGGTCTTCAGTGCTTCTTTGTATTTTGCAATGGATGCTTCATCTGTGGGAACTGCTCCAACAGAAAAATAATTGTAGTTGTTGGATTCTGTCAATTCTACCAGATTTGGTTTATCCGGATTATGGGAGACAAATGAGCTGCTAGGACTCACTGCACGTGTCTCAAATTTCTGGCACTGGTCGCACCACAGGTACTCCAGAATGTCGCTTTGGATATTTTCAGCCAGAGTTTTCATTTCCTCTGATTTTTCAATATTTCCTAATAATCCATAGAGGTCAGAAGCAGATTGTGCAGCTGCATATACATATGCATTTTCTCCATGTGTCTTCCAGTTTCCAATTCCTTTTACATGCATGGAAATGGTATCTGCATCGTTTCCTGTCATGTAATTATTCTGGTAATCAATCAGATAATTTTCCGGAGTGGTTGCACTTGTGTGATTGCCGTAATGCTCAATCTGTCCCTTGGCATCATGTTCAAAATAGTATGCCAGATTTTCCGCAAGCTCTGCACCGCCGCCAATTACGTTGAATGCTTCTAATCCCGCATCTGCGATATACTGTCCATAGTGGTTATTCCAGTTTGAACGGTTTCCGGGGTTGTCCAGGAATGCGCTGCTCTGGGAGCTGTTACCTACGGATAATAACTGTCCGAGGGGCAGGTACGCGTTTCTTAACCACTTTGTATCCTGTAAATGCATTGGCTGTGTTAATGCAATTGCATTGTTATAGCCTAATACACCTTCTACCGTAACCGGATACTGGAAATCATATCCTGGGATATTGGCATCCATCGTATTAAAACGTTCCAGCCACCAACGATAATCAATTGCTTTCTGAACTGCTTTGTTTGGTACGTCTATGTATGGAAGGTTTTCCGCCCAGTACTCATTGTACTCTGCCTTCTGTGCTTTTAATGCGCTTGTACCATCCAGTTCCAGAAAACGTACGTAATCTGCTGTGGACTGTGGAAGTTCTTCTGTTGTAAAAGCCATAACAACCTTTACTTCAACTGTTTGTCCTGCCGGAATGGTGACTGTTTTCACCATAGACTTATTGGAGCCTTCTACAAACTCAAATTCATTACCTGATAAGCGGGTAGTGATCTTTGTTAAGTCAGCGGTTGAATTCATCGACCCGGTAAGTTCCTTCTGGGTTTCACCTCCCACCGACACTTCATCGCGGCTGCTAACAAAGTTTGAATTTACATTAACCTTAATGGTTTTGTCAGATCCCTCTGTATTGGTCAGATGAACCGTAGTTACCGCAACATTTTCATTGCTGATGAACTTCTCCACATCTGCCGTCAGGGAACCTATCTGATACTGGCTAACCCAGTTACTGGGGTAGTTTACACGGTTGCTCGTCACTTCCTTACTGCTCAATGCGCCGGATTCATCCGAAAAAGTAATCGCATACATATCGCCGCCCAGAGAACTGCCGGATGAACTGCATCCATAGCTGGTTTTTCCTCCGAAACCAATGACGGCCGGATTACTGGTGTACATATAAAGTGCCCGGCCTCTGGTCATAAAGGTATTGCCATCGTCGTCTCCATTGTTGCCTGCATTTCCATTTGCCACCCCCAAACGCCCCAGAATACGGTCCATGTAAAATGAATCTCCACCGTTATTCAAATCCTGTTGGTAGAGCTCCTTCATCATGTCCTTTGAATCATATGTTACGCCTCCCAAATTGTATACATCCGCTAAGCTTTCCGTGTTCTTAAATGTCGGATGCCCAATTGCCAATGCTGCCGGTTCTGATCCCGTACCGGTCCCAGCAAACGCTGTCATCGCACTGCCTGGCAGCATAGAAACCGCTACTGCAACTGCCAATGCCTTCGTCGCCAAATTTCGTTTTCTTTTCTTCCCCATAACATTCTCCTTTTCCGTGCTTATTTTGTTACAATCTCATTATAGCGTTATCGAATGCTTTCAAAAATTGCATTATCTTAAGGAAGGTGTACTATCTTATAGTATTATTTTAATATTTTTGTGGCTGCAGATGGAACATACGCCGCCTTTCTGATCAAAGGCAGGTATCCGGAAACGGATATGAGAAAGCATATGAGGCGGAAAAAATGCATTGACATTCTTTGCATAGTGTTATATTATAGAGGCATACAAAGTATCTATGTACCCTAGATGCACGAATCCCCACGGAGGCTAGTCCGTGGGGATTTTTTGTTAGCTGTCTTTTGGAGTTTTTATGTACATCCTATAATTCTTTTCTCACAAGAGCGATAGCAAAAGTAGATTTCCTTTAGTATTTCTCCCAACCTTTTGCAAGATTCTGCCTCTTCCAATGCATCTCTTTCTATCCGGCTAAGCGGTTTTCGTAAGCTGCGGCATCCCGGTGTAAGACCATTTGCAATGCCCCGAACCTGTTCTGCATAGCTTTTCAACAACGCGCTTTTGCCCCCCAGATCTTCTGCGGCACAAAGGACCTTATTCATATTTATGTAAAAGTCACCTTTTCTGCCAGAGGTTCCTGCTGTACTATTTTTTACAGGTATTACTATATCAGAACCGTCACCCGTCACATCCACATGATTCATATCATATGCCATGGTTTCCAGCATACTAATCAGCTTTTTTAATTCTTCCTTTGATAAAGAGATACCGTTTTTTTCCAGTTCTTTTTGAATCCATTCATAAACTTTGTTTGGAAGATGGCCGGACAGCCAGCCAGCTGCCCCAATTACCTCATCAAAATATTTCCAGTCTGTAATATTAGCAATCATATTTACAATTTTGGACATATCCTCCATACCCATATCACTTAAAATACTGTTAATATTATCCACAAGTTCCGGGTGTTCTCTTTTATAAACCACCAGATATGCTGCAAGATTTGCTGCATGATCTGTATTATCCTCATCTGTAAGGACGCCCAGCATATCATTGACATCCTCGCCGTTAAATCCCATTTCCACCATCTTTCCCAGCATTTCAAGAGTATCCTGCTTATCTTCCGGCGAAAGTGTACGAAGGTAGGAATTTAGAAATTCATCCAGGGAAGCCATGCCTTCATCCCTAACCCCTTCATTCATTTTAACTGTGCCGTCCTTCTGGAACTCAAAAAAGGTATTGGGGCAGTGGTTTTCCAAAAAACCGCCGGTTCCATAGTCATACCCTTTATAAAAGGTTGTATTTCCAATATCATTCAGCAACAGATTCACGTAGTCCTTGTCCACGTTGTGGTTGTTTATCTTAACCTGATTTCCGGCAATCCGGTCTTCATATTTTTTCAGAAACTCATCGGAGAACCCCTGCCCATCAAAGGAAATACAGCGGTCTACGGAGTCATCCATAATTGTTATGTATTTTGCTTTATTTCCACCTTTGGAGTGACCGGTGACAGTAATTGTGCTGTACTTATCCAAATCCAGGGAGTGATACCAGGCAAGGGCATTTTCCTGCTGAGGCGTGGACACGCCGTCTGCTGCATTTGTAAGCCCTCCCCCAATAAAATTATCCTTCCATTCATGGCTTGCCGTGCCTCTGAATGTAACCACAGCTTCTCCGGTTATGGGGTCTGCAAATAATGCGCTTTCGCCTCCGCCGCCAGTTCCTCCATAGTCAACATGGGTACCTGCTATTTCCATATTCATTAATTGTTCATCCTGCTTAATAGCATTAATGGTATTTTTCCAGTCTTTTCCGGTTATAAAGGATCCGTAGTCTTGGTTGTCATCAATTTGTTCTAAAGAAATATCATTTATAAATTTATTTACTGTTTCAAAATCTGTATCTGTAATGCTCTTTAATGGCGGTTTATCTGCCATATACATTAAATTATTTAAAAGCAATACCTGCTCATCTGTAAGTTGTTCTGCCACTATTTTCCCCTCCACTAACTAAAAAAATGATCCTCATATAAAATTTCATCCGTATTTGAATCATTTACAAACTCAATTGTATAAGAACCATAGATTTTTCTTTTCTTTATAAATTTCTCCAATTCTTCCAGTTTCTTGTTATATGCCTCTTCTTCTAAAACTTTTGTCCTGACCGTGATCATCGTACTATGGTCTATTTTAATTTCTCCCTGCAAGACCATATCAAGATTTAATTCTTCCCCTATTTCCTTACCCATAACACACGTCATATTTGTAGAAACCTCTATTTGATCTTCAAATTCTTCCTGCATCAAATTCTGCAGTTTCTCTGCAAATTCCTCTTCTTTAATTTCTCCATAAAAATTATCTTCGGGCGTATATATATTCCCACCTTCCCCCTCCTTAACATCTATGTACATTTTATAATACCCTTCGGGATAACTCTCCGACACAAACCCAAACGTGGTATATGGATTCAGCTTGTTTTTCTGTTCACAGTTTATTATTTTAAATGTATAGGACGGATACTTTTTTTTCAAATAATCCATAGCAAAGTCGTACTGACGAAGCACTTCTATCTGCCACTTTGATAATTTTCCTTCTCTTACATCTTCCTCATCTATAGAAATGCTTCTTAGTAATTCCTCTTGTTCCACCGTCATTTCATATTTTCCGGTCATACTGCTATCCTCCTTAAATTCGTTTTTTTCCATGCTTCCATTTTCTTTTTGCAGGCTGCAGGATGTAAGCAGTATACTTATACCGCAGACAATCACTGCTATTTTTTTAAGCATCATATTTAAGTACCACCTTATTGCTTTTCTTTATATATACCATATTTGTTAGTATTTGTGCTTATTTTTGTACAGACGGCACTTAAAATAGAATGAACAACCAGATTTAACTTTGATGCTACAGGTATGCACCAGACCATCTGGTAAAAAATCGTTTTGATAATCATGCCGGCTAAGCATTCGCAAGAATTTCCGTGCACAAAAAAACCGCCATTGTATATAACAATGACGGTTTCAATATCCGTTTAATGATTAATCCATTACGTATGGCATTAAAGCGATATGACGTGATCTCTTAATTGCAACAGTAAGAGCTCTCTGATGTTTTGCACAGTTTCCTGTGATTCTTCTAGGAAGAATTTTTCCTCTCTCAGATACATATCTTTTTAATTTATTTACATCCTTGTAATCGATTTCGTTATTCTCTTTACCACAGAATACGCAAACTTTTTTTCTTCTACGTCCGCCTCTTCTCTTCATCGGAGAATCGCCGCCTCTATCATTTCTATTATAAGCCATGTTTGTTACCTCCTTTTACAAATTTCGAATTCATATAATGTATGAGATCTGCTTCTCATTTTCGTTTTAATTAAATGGTAATTCCTCATCAATGCCATCCGGGATGTTCATGAATCCGTCGCCTGATGCCGCACTTGGTGTCGGTCTTGATGATGGTGCAGCTGACTGCATGCCCCCTTCGCCGCCAGCCATAGATGCGTTCTTGCTTTCACAGAATTCGTGATCTTCAACAACAATATCCGTAGTGTAGACTTTCTGTCCGTCTTTATTCGTATAACTTCCCGTTTGAATACGTCCAGTAACAGCAATCTTCATACCCTGACGAAGATATTTTTCTGCAAACTCAGCCTGTCTTCCGAAACCAACACATCCAATAAAGTCTGCGGTTGCATCTCCGTCACGCTTGAATCTGCGGTCTACTGCCAATGTATATCTTGCTACTGCCATGGAATTTTCTCCTGATGAATAACGAACCTCAGGATCTCTGGTTAAACGCCCCATTAAAATGACTTTGTTCATACTTTCTCCTCTTTTCTATCTATGCATCCTGTCTTACGCATAAATATCTGATAACATTTTCCATGATACGGACACGTCTTTCAACTTCCGCTGGGCATGTTGAATCAGATTCGAAATGGATGAAGTAGTAAAATCCTTCTTTCATTTTCTGAATTTCGTAAGCTAATCTTTTCTTACCCCATTCATCAACATCTGTGATTGTTCCACCGAAACGGGTAATATATTCTTTTACCTTTTCGATAGTTGCTACTCTTACATCTTCTTCGATTTTTGCGTTGACAACAACGGCTAATTCATATTTGTTCATGCTCTTGGCACCTCCTTATGGTCTCTGGCCCCCTATCTACGTGGGGAGCAAGGAAATTAATAAATAATAAATAATATATCACAAGTTAAAATCATATCATAAGGCTGACAATTTTTCAAGTACTTTTTTCCAATTTTCGCGGGATTCTGCGACTTTTTTATGTTATCTTGGAGATTATTCCTGACCAGTAGTGATTCTTTTCAAATATTAAATTGTCTTATGAACTTTTATCAATTCCTGTTTATTTTAATAGTTTTTCATACTATCCTATGTTAGAATGATCCTATACAAAATTTAGAATATCATCACACCGCTGACTGATCACATCGCGGCAGATAGCAAACCTGGCAGTGCTGCAAGGAGGAACTAACATGCTAAAAACATTGAAAAACTATCATATTCTCATATATCCTGTAATCCTATACTGGTTGATCTGTATATTGATGTACCTGAAATTCCCCCATACACTTTATTTAATGCTGAGCTGGAATGTTTTTCTGGCTGCTCTGCCACTTCTTTTCATTGGATTATCCATATACTTTTATAATCAAAAAATGAAATACCGGGCTGTTTTTTTTACTTTATCCTGGCTGTTATTTTTTCCAAATTCTATTTATATCATTACGGATTTCATTCATATTTCCAACGACAGCCTTGTATGGGTAGAAAAAGCAGGTGAGCTTTATGAAAAAGGAAAAACGGTATATAATACGGATATCTTTGCATGGTTTAAAATGTTTACCATCGGGATTGGCTGTATCTACGGGGTTATCCTTGGACTGGAATCCCTCCGGCTGTTTTTGAAAATGTCCGCAACACTTACTTCGCCTTTTATTTCCTGGATCTGCATATCTGCTGTTTCCCTGATAAGTGGATTCGGAGTCTATCTGGGACGGTTTCTCCGCTTTAACAGCTGGGATGTCCTGCAGCCTGTAAACCTCATAAATGGTATTCTGGCTGAGCTTAATATATTTGCTTTGCAATTTACACTTTGCTTTGCCGCTGTGATACTTTTATTGTTTTTCTTTTATCTATCTATGGTCCGGCTGATACATTCCCAGTCCGCCATACAGAAGTTCTGACGGGAGCTCTGTGTACTTTTTTCTGATTGAATTTCAGAATGAAATCTTGCTTTTTTAGCTTTTTAGGTCTACAATTTAATGTGTACTATATTTTTATGTTGATTGGAGCTGATAACATGAAACAACTATTTGAACCTCTTAAGATAAATTCTATGGTGTGCAGGAACCGTTTCCTGCGAAGTGCCACCTGGGAGGCTCTGTCTGACGAACAAGGGCATCTCACGAATAAACAAAAGAAAATATATACAGAACTGGCTAAAAATGAAGTTGGTTTAATCTGCACCGGATATGCCCGCATTTTAGAGGAAGAGCAGCCAAATGAAAAAATGATGGGCATTTACAATGACAGCTTTATCCCAGAATATCAGGCGTTAACAAAGTCTGTACATAAGTATGGCGCCAAAATCATGATGCAGCTTGCATATGGCGGAACAAAGACCACCTATCAGACAAGCAGCCGGAAGATATTTGCCCCTTCGGATATTCCGGAAAAATCCACCGGCACCGTTGGCGTTCCAATGACCAAAGAAGATATTCATTATGTGGTAAATGCATATGTAAAAGCTGCGGCTCGTGTTAAAGAAAGCGGTTTTGATGCTGTTCAAATACACGGAGGGCACTCCTACCTTTTGAACCAGTTCTTAAGTCCTTATTATAATAACCGCACAGATGAATACGGCGGCAGCCTGTCCAACAGACTGCGTATTATCCGGGAAATATATGATGGAATTCGCCAGGCGACGGGCAAGGATTTTCCAATCTTAATTAAAATAACCTGTTCCGATTTTTTTGAAGGAGGACTGACGTTTGGTGAAGTCCTGCCGATCTGCCGGGAACTGGATGAGATGGGATTTGATGCCATCGAAGTGTCCGGAAATATTCATGGCAAGGCAAACAGTATGTCCGGACAGATTTTTGATGGATACCCTCTGACAAGAGGCGGATATTTTATCGAATACGCAAAGATAATTGCAGAAGAAGTTGATATTCCCGTATTTGTCACCGGTGGCGTTTCACACTTTGACAAAACCCTGGACTGGCTCCAGAACAGCCCCATTGCAGGATTTGGATTCTGCAGGGCACTGCTTACGGAACCTAATCTGATAAAGCGCTGGAAAGACGGAGATATGACTCCTGCCAGGTGCCTGCACTGCTCAAAATGCAGAACCAGAGAAGGAAATTATTGTACGGTGTTTTACAAAGGAAACTTATAAGACAGAGCGTGAGGAATCTCACGCTCTGTTTTTTACTTCTTACTGTTATAATTGTAAAGTTTGTTAGCTTTGTATTGCTTTCTGAAATTGTTCCATGGAACCTGTTTTTATTGCTTTTTTCAACCATTCCTTTAAAACGTTAATATTATCCTCCGTCTTTATTTTTTCCCTTAGGTCTTGAGGAATATCACCATAATCCCGGAGGAGATCTATAATAACCTCTGTAATTCCTTCTGCTTTCCCCTCTTCTCTTATAATAATTTTTTCTTCCCAGGCATTCATATATTTCACCCCAATCTTTTCACTCATTTTTATTCTGCAGATATGTTCGTGAATTTCCCTGACTTTACTGCTGGTGCACTTCTGTGCAAAGGTATCTGTTGAATGCTCTATGTATCCTAATAATTCAACAAGTTCCTGACTTATGTCTTCTTTATTATTTCCATTGGTATTCAAAAAAATCCTGACCGCACCATCTCCCAGTGCCAGCTCTGATTCTTCATCACACCTCATTTGGAAGGTATATAAGTATTTCTTTAAGCCAAATACATCAAAAGGAGAAATAAATATCATAAAACTATCATTTAGAATATCAAAATCCACCACTCCCGGTTCTAACAGCCCACTATCCAACAACGCCTGGTAGTAACGGCTTCTTTTTCTCAGGTTTCCACGTTTATATCCCTGCATTTCTGAATTATAAATAGTTCCTTGCTCATCCATTGCCCACACATCTACCCTCACGGATCTCAGTAAAGGTGATGTACGCAATTCTTTTTCTGTCTGTATCTTATCTAATAATGAAATATTGTTGCTCCCTAAAATAATTTCTAACATATTAGTACAAACAACGGTATCCTCCATAGCTTCTGCAAACAGAAACCGATCCAGGAGATTTAAATCTTTAAGTGGTTTTACAGGCTTTTCCTGATACATAGATTCTCCTTTTTTAATATAGAAATAGTTTGCTTAAACGCAGCAAACATTGAGATTTGAATTTTAGAAGTGACTTTTTATGAAATTGTTCTTATTCTATGTATCTTCAGAAATTAATTAGAATCTAACTAAGGCTCTACTCTTTAGAAAAAACAAATAATCATTTTAATTCTAAAGAGATACCATTTGGATGCTTATATGAAATTTTCTATTACGTTATATTGGATTAGTTTTTCTGATATAGAATAAGATTTTTTTGACGCCAGAACTTTAATATGAGTATTATAACATATTTATAATTATTTTACAATCTAATTTTGATTAAGAATGGTACAGCTTAGAGAAATGTATTTTCCTACTCCCATCTTTCCGAGAAAACAAGCATTGTATCAAAGAGTGCAATCTCGGAAAGAGAAAGGGACGGAACATATATAAAGTGTTCGCTCTAATATTCTATTTTTTTCTGCAGCCCCTTCGTATTCTTCTCAACCAGCTTCCTGGCAATCATAATCTGGTGTCCGCATCCCATGCACTTAAGCCGGAAATCAGCACCTACACGAAGGATTTCCCAGTCATTGCTGCCACAGGGGTGCTGCTTTTTTAATTTTACGATATCTCCAACTTCATAAACCATACTTCTGCCTCCTTATATCCCTGCAAATATTTCTCCGATGCTTCCCTGCACCAGTAAGTCCGCATTATGATCCATTGGTGTAGTGGTTTTATTTACTAAAACCAGTTTATTCCCTCTGTAGTAATCGATCAGGCCGGCTGCCGGGTATACTGCCAGAGATGTACCGCCTACGATCAGGACATCCGCTTTGGCTATATGCGCGATTGCCCTGGACATGATCTGATTATCCAGTCCTTCTTCATATAATACCACATCTGGTTTGATAATACCGCCGCATTCACAGACAGGAACACCTGTTGCTTCCAGCATATATCTGGCTTCATAAGGCTTCCCGCACTTCATGCAGTAGTTCCTGTGAACGCTGCCATGAAGTTCCAGTACTTCCTTACTGCCAGCCATTTGATGCAGGCCATCTATGTTCTGGGTTATGACTGCCTTTAGCTTTCCTTCCGCTTCCCACTGAGCCAGTTTCCGGTGGGCTGCATTTGGTTTTGCCTCCAGACAGAGCATTTTATTCTGGTAAAAACGATAGAATTCTTTTGGCTCCCCCATGAAAAAAGTATGGCTTAATATGGTTTCCGGAGGATAGTCATATTCCTGATTATACAGTCCGTCTACACTTCGAAAATCAGGAATCCCGCTCTCTGTAGACACTCCCGCTCCACCGAAAAACACAACGTTTGTGCTGTTTGCAAGCATTTCTTTTAGTTGTTCTGTTTTATCCATTTCCATTCCTCCTTCACATATTGTTTCCAAAGCACTCGCTTTTTACCCTGAGCTGATCCTATTTTACTTTAATGGAATCCACGAGAACTCCCTGCACGACAAATCTGGTTGCCTCATTTCCGGTACAGGTGGAAAGTGTTACAATACGGTCCTTCGAGGTAACCTTAGCTGTGCCCTTCACAACCGAATGCTCCACAGCTTCATCCAGATAATCCTGGAAATCTTTATCTTTCGCAAATGAGATCTGATAGGTATTGCTCACAGCTCCCACTTCATGACAGGAAAAGATCTCATACTTATAATTCATGGTTGGTGTATAGATCCAGAAATAACGGCTCTTTTCAAACACGCCATCTTCACGGAACTGCTTTAATGTACCAAACATAGAGCCATTTTTCATATTGTGTCCATAGATGATGGTATTCTGGTCCTTAAGGTTCGGATTATTCAGATAGTCCATAAATATAGAACCCGCAAAGTTATCTTCCTTCTTAAATGTCCGGTGCAGATAGTAGTCATTATCCGTTCCCCGGACCATGGGATAGCTGATATCCAGTGCTTCCACATTCAACCACCCGATTACATCTTTATTAATTGCTTTTAATCCGGCAAAGTCAACCGGGCTTTCCATGTAGCGTTCTGTTTCACCCTGCTCATTGGTTTCCACCCGCACACCGGCTCCTTCAGACTCTGCTCCGGAGTCTGAAATATTTCCGGAAATATTTGCAAACCCCTCCAGTGAAGAATATTCATCGGTTCCTGCTTTATACTCAAGATAAATGGTCAAAAGGCGATAACCGGAATATACAAATACTCCAATCGCAATCAGCAAAGCTATGACACGTATCACATCACCTGCTGTCCGTTTTCTTTTTTTGCCTTTACTGTCTCTGTTTTCTGTCATATATTTTTTGTCCCTGCCTTCCCGCGCACGCGGCGTCTCTTTGCCATCCGATCACGGTAAACCGGCAGATGCACAATAAACGTTGTGTAATGCGCATCACTGAATGCTTCTATGGTACCACCATGCAATTCCACAATTTCCTTTGCAATGGACAATCCCAGCCCCGCTCCGCCTGTCTGGCTGGAACGCGCATTATCTACCCGGTAAAACTTTTCAAAGATGGATTTTAACTTCTGAGGAGGAATCTGGGGGCCCTGATTCCGAAAATTAATAATAATATACTCATTCTGAAGAAATGCTTCTATATTAATATCCGTTCGTGGATAACTATAGGCAATTGCATTTCTGAGTAGGTTGTCAAATACTCTCGCCAGTTTGTCGGGATCCCCGTCCACTACCAGCTCTTCATCTGTCCTGATGGAACAAGTCAGATCCTTATCCGCTAAAACGCCATAGCTTTCATCTGCAAGCTGTTCTAACATCATAGACAAATTCAATTTCTCCTTCTCCAGCACAATGTCCTGCAGGTTGAAACGTGTAATTTCAAAAAATTCGCTGATTAATTCGCCCAGCCTGGTCGCCTTTTCCAGCGTAATATGTGTATATTTTAAACGCTCCTCATCAGGCATATTCGGCTGTTCATCCAGCATTGTTAAGTATGCAATAATGGAGGTCAGCGGCGTTTTCAGGTCGTGTGCCAGATAGACCACAAGGTCATTCTTACGCTGTTCACTTTCAATCGCTGCGTACTCTCTTTTTTTCAATGTCAGTTTTAAAGTGTTCAGTTTCTCTGAAATCGGTGCCAGTTCCGGCACCAGATTAATCGGTGCATCCTCATCAGTCAGAATCATATCGATTTCCCTGCCGATATCGTCCATATAGCCGGTAAGTTTGGAAACAGCCATATAGAAGAACACAAGAAATAAAATGATAAAGCCGGTAGTCAGAAAAATTTCTTTATTATCCATAAAAATTTTTCCATACATTTCATTCGCCGTATCATAATCCATATTGAATTTCATCATGAAGTTGATAAAAAGGCTGGCAAAGCTGCTTTGAAATAACCCGTCTATGAGAAATTTCACTATGACAATTCCAACCACTAAAGCCAGGGCAGCAACCAGGACCGCCCTCAGCAATATTGTTCTCTTTAGTTTTCCATAATTATTTTTCAACTTTATAACCAACTCCCCAAACGGTTTTGATAAATTCCGTCTTGCCGGTAGGTCCGCTCATTTTCTCACGTAAATGACGAATATGCACCATTACAGTATTGTTGCTGTTCTTGTAATACTTCTCTTTCCATACCTGTTCAAAAAGCTGCTCCGAACTGATAACCTGTCCTCTGTTTTCACATAAAATCCAAAGAATATCAAATTCGATTGGCGTGAGTGTCAGCTCTCTTTCATTGTAGGTACATTCATGTGTGCTTCTGTTAAGCACCAGGCCAGCAAAATCAATAATATCTTCCTGAGACTTGCTTCCCTCGTTATACTTGGTAAAACGGCGAAGCTGTGCTTTTACTCTGGCGATTAATTCCAGCGGGTTAAACGGCTTTGCAATATAATCATCCGCACCTAAAGTAAGTCCGTTGATTTTATCCATATACTCCGTTTTAGCAGTCAGCATAATCACCGGAAATGTATGTTCTTCCCTTATTCTCTGCAGAATCGTAAAGCCGTCTATATCCGGAAGCATGACATCTAACAGTGCCATGTCCAGCTTCTCATTTTTTATGCATTCCAATGCGTCTGTGCCATTATAGCATTTTACTACATCATAATTTTCATTTTTCAGATATAGCTCCACTACATCTGCAATCTCCCTTTCGTCATCGACAATTAATATCTTGCTCCCCATCTATATTCCTCCTATAAATCGCAGTTACCTACTGTTCTTGGGAACGGAACTACATCACGGATATTTGACATTCCGGTCAGGTACATTACGCAGCGTTCAAAACCAAGTCCGAATCCTGCATGTCTGGTAGAACCGTATTTACGAAGATCCATATAGAATCCGTAATCCTCTTCTTTTAATCCCAGTTCATTCATGCGGTTCAACAGTTTGTCATAGTCATCTTCCCTCTGGCTGCCGCCGATGATCTCACCGATACCTGGCACCAGACAATCCATTGCGGCAACAGTTTTGCCGTCTTCATTCAGTTTCATATAGAATGCTTTGATCTCTTTTGGGTAATCCGTTACAAATACCGGACACTTATAGATCTCTTCCGTCAGATAGCGTTCATGCTCGGTCTGAAGGTCACATCCCCAGAATACTTTATAATCAAATTTATCATTATTTTTTTCCAGGATCTCCACTGCTTCCGTATAAGTAACATGGGCAAAATCAGAAGCTGCAACGCTTTTCAAACGGTCTAGCAGACCCTTGTCCACAAAAGAATTGAAGAATTCCATTTCTTCCGGAGCATGTTCCAGAACATAATTGATCACATATTTCAGCATAGACTCAGCAAGCATCATATTGTCCTGAAGATCTGCAAATGCTATTTCCGGTTCAATCATCCAGAACTCTGCCGCATGTCTGGTAGTGTTGGAATTTTCTGCACGGAATGTGGGACCAAATGTATAAATGTTGCGGAATGCCTGTGCATAAGTCTCACCGTTCAGCTGGCCGCTGACAGTCAGGCTTGTCTCTTTTCCAAAGAAATCCTGGGTGTAGTCAATTGCTCCATCTTCTGTTTTCGGAATATTCTCCAGATCCAGTGTAGTAACACGGAACATTTCACCTGCTCCTTCACAGTCACTTCCGGTAATCAATGGTGTATGAACATATACAAAGTCTCTCTCCTGGAAAAACTGGTGAATTGCATATGCGATCAGGGAACGCACGCGAAATACAGCCTGGAATGCATTGGTTCTGGGCCTTAAGTGGGAAATCGTTCTCAAATATTCAAAGCTGTGTCTCTTCTTCTGAAGGGGATAATCCGATGTAGAAGTACCTTCCACCGTAATCTCCTCTGCCTGAATTTCGAATGGCTGTTTTGCCTGAGGCGTCGCAACCAGTGTTCCCTTTACAATCACTGCTGCGCCTACATTTAACTTGGAGATTTCCTGAAAGTTTTCCATTTTATCATGATATACAATCTGAAGTGTCTCAAAGAAAGTTCCGTCATGCAGAACGATAAAACCAAAAGTCTTTGAATCACGTATGCTTCTAATCCATCCGCCAACGCGAATTTCCTGGTTTAAATATTTTTCTCTTTCTTTATAAATCTCTCTAACTGTTACCAATTCCATTGTTCGAACTCCTTTGTTCTTTATTCTTTCTCACTATTTTTCTAGTATAGCCTATTCCTGGCTGGTGTGCAAGCCACTAAACACTATTTTTCTCATACATTTCCTGATCTATCCATTCAATCTCTTTTTCCGGTACTCCCTGGGCGAGACATTCTCATATTTACGAAAAAACCTGGAGAAGTAAAAAGGATCACAAAACTGAAGCTCATTTGCAATCTCCTGAAGCTGAAGGTCGGTGGTAAGTAACAGGTGTTTTGCTTTCTTAAGCAGCATTTCTTCCAGGTATTCTTTAATGCCGATTCCCGTGTCCCGTTTAAAATTTCTGGAAAGTGAATAATAGGACACATGCATTTCTTTCGCCATATTTTCGATCTTAAGCTGGGCAGACAGATTCTTTTCTATATAATACAGACTTTCTTTTTGCCTGTAATATCCGCTTAAATCCATCTGCGCCACTCCTTCTTCTTTCATTTTCAGATAGAATTGTCCCAGAATTTTATTCAATGCCCCTTTAAAAAACAACTGATCCCCCAGGGTACCGCTTTCTAAATAAGAAATCAACCTTTCTGTCTGCTCCACGGAACAGGGCATGGACATTGCCCTTTCCAAACTCTGGAATACATCAATTCCCGGAAGCCGCTGCAATTCAAAATGAAAATATAATTTTATAAACGCACTCTTTCCTATATAATTATACTTTGTCCCTGCCGGAATCAAATATACATTCCCGGGAATTAAATTATGATGAAATTCCTCATTTTCTATATATCCTTCTCCCTTTATTAGAAAATAAAGCCGGTTAAAAGGAGATACCACATCCCTGTAATTCCACTTCGTATCCCCATACAGCAAACCGTGTTCCAAAATTCTAATCTGAAGTCCATTAAATTCTTCATCTATCATTCGATACTTTTTATCTTCCATCGCAAAAATATCCATCTTTCTTCCTGTTATCTTCATGTACATTCCACGTACCTTTTTATATAATAATTTTAACATATAATAACGAAAAAAGAAAGGAAACTGCCATATGTCACTACAAAATGGTTTAAGCGCACTTAATCTGGAAATGCCTGACAAGATTCCCCGCACGGAATATTCCGCTCATTTCCACTGGGATCTGGTACAAAAAGTTACAGGTATTCCGGCATCTTCAAAAAGTACTGCCAACGAACAGACAAATGCGTCTCGGGAATTTATAAAAGCATGGGATTACGGCATGTTCTGGAATATCCTCCCCTTTGGTGAAATATTCGGAGAGCAGAAGACAAAAATGGGCCATGCCTCCTATCAGGCTGATGCTGTGGACTACTCTAATGAAGTAAAGAATTTTATTGAAGAACCTGAGGATGTATTTGACTTTGATTTTGACAAGGTCTACGGCAGACGTAACAACCAGGATCTGCTTCAGGATTTTCAGGATGACTATGATAAAATGTGCCTGGAACATCCCGATACGGTAAATATGACTGGTATGTACACGACCTGTATGTCCGGAATCATTGAAATATTGGGATGGGATATGCTGCTGCTGGCAGCCGGCGTGGACTCCCGGGAATTTGGAGAGTTTATAAACCGCTATGTAACCTGGAACCTGCAGTATTTCGAGGCTCTTGCAAAATGCAAATCAGATATAATCATGGTCCACGATGATATTGTCTGGGGTTCCGGAGCCTTTCTATCACCCGATTTTTACCGGACTTATCTATTTCCAAACCATAAAAAACTGCTGGCACCGCTGTTAGACAGCGGCAAAAAAGTACTCTTTACCTCCGACGGTAATTTCACACCGTTTATTGATGACATTGCAGATCTTGGCATTCATGGATTTGTCATGGAACCCTGTACCGATATGTCCTATATCTGTGAAAAGTACGGCAAAAGCCATGTAATTGTGGGCAATGCAGATACCCATGCACTCTTATATAACGATAAAGAATACATTGAAAATGAAGTAAAACGCTGCATCGCTCTTGGTCGTGACTGCCCGGGTTATTTCCTTGCAGTCGGTAATCATATCCCGCCAAATACTCCGGTGGATGCCTGCCTGTGGTATCAGGAATTTTATGAAAAATATAGCAGACGCTAAAGCGTGAAGCTGGTTAAGGACCCATTATATCGTAAGGCAGTGTGTATTTACTCAGCGAAACCTTATCTGCACAATCTTCCCTTGCGAAGGAACGGACGTTCTAGTATAATATGATATAAATAACCTGTCTCTATTATATTGATCGTGAAAGGCCGTGAGCAAATGAATCGTATTATCTTCCATATAGACGTTAATTCCGCGTATTTAAGCTGGACTTCTGTGGAAAATTTAAAGGACCCGGAGGGAATTGACCTTCGGTTAATTCCTTCTATCATAGGAGGCGACCGTTCAAGCCGCCATGGCGTTGTACTTGCAAAATCCATTCCGGCAAAGGCTTACCATATTCATACCGGTGAGCCTATAGCCGCAGCACTTAAAAAATGTCCGGATCTGCTCATTCAGCCGCCAAACCACCGTCTTTATTCTGAATACAGCCACCGTCTGATGGATTTCTTAAAGCAGCTTACGCCGGACATCGAACAGGTCAGTGTGGATGAATGCTATATCGACTTTACCGGTATCTCCCATCTCTATGAATCTCCGGTAAGCGCTGCTACTCAAATCAAAGACACAATCTATGATAAGTTTGGTTTCACGGTTAATATTGGAATTTCCTCCAATAAGCTTTTGGCTAAAATGGCTTCTGACTTTGAAAAACCAGGAAAGGTTCATACTCTTTTCCCCACAGAAATACAGACCAAGATGTGGCCTCTGCCCGTTGCCGAATTATATATGGCTGGCAAGGCTTCTGTAACAACGCTTCAGAAGCTGGGCATTTACACAATTGGAGATCTGGCATTGACCGATCCGGGGCTTCTGACACCTCATTTAAAAAGCCATGGAAAAATGCTCTGGGAATATGCAAACGGTATTGACAGCACGCCTCTGGTCTCTACTCCGGAAAAGGCAAAGGGCATCGGGAATTCCACCACGCTGTCTGCTGATGTCACTACCGCGACAGATGCAAAAGCAGTTTTACTGAAGCTTGCTTCAAGTGTCTCAGGACGCCTGCGAAAGGCAGGGCAGCTCGCCGGCAATGTCTGCGTGGAAATCAAATACAGCACCTTCAGCGTATCTTCCCACCAGATGCAGCTGCTGACTCCGTCCAATACAGAAAAGGCGGTCTACCGCGCTTCCTGCCAGCTGTTTGATACCCTGTGGGATCAGACTCCCATACGCCTTCTGGGCATACGCTGCTCAAAACTTGTTCCTGACGATACGCCGGTACAGCTCAGTCTCTTTGATTTGCCCGCTTCTGATAACGCAAAACA
This sequence comes from Clostridiales bacterium, assembly GCA_018365455.1. Classification (GTDB taxonomy): domain Bacteria; phylum Bacillota; class Clostridia; order Lachnospirales; family Lachnospiraceae; genus Robinsoniella. Next base: position 64,361 of record JAGZJZ010000004.1, on the reverse strand, counting down.
GAAGAAACTGGATCAGGCACTGGATTCCATCCGGCTGAAATTTGGCAGCAGCGCTGTCACCCGTGCCAGTATGCTGCCTCCAAAGGAAGATTTGGATAACAGCTGATGAAATAATCTGAACCATTAAAAGAGGGAGCCGCAATTTCAGCGGTTCCCTCAGACTGCTTCGCATCCTGCAAGGCAGCAAATCATCATTTCATATTATAATTTTCCATAACTTCTTTCAATTGAATAATAATTCACTTTACAACTATTACAGTTAATGAATGAATAAAACTTCTTAGCTAATTCACCTGCATTACCAGAATCAGACTCAAACCTCTTAACGGCTTCCATTGTTTCAAAAGTTATGATATCCACCCAGGTATCATCATCTCTAAGTTGTTTCCAGGAGATATACCCCTCCTGTTTTGAAATGTACTCATTATTTAATTTTTCTGCTGCCAGTAGAAAATCCGGCACAGAGGCTCCTTTTTTAAGCTTAAAAGAACAATAAAAGACTGCTTTAGACATTATAAAATAACTCCTTTCATTATTTTAAAATATCATATCACAGGTAATGAGACAACAGTGTGTCACATTTAGAACATGTTTTATGTTTGTTTCTCCTTTAACTTGAATTGTGTAGTTCATTATAGCCGATGGATCCCTAGATGAAAATGCACAATTTAGGACACTTATGTGGAGAATTTATATTTTATAACATTGTTATCTTCGTTTTTTCTTTTTCTTCTTTACGGAATAGCCAAATGTCCCCAAATGCTCACCCAATCCCAGATATTCTCCATGGGAATACGCCAGCAAACCGGTTTTATTCAGTTCAAATTTACCGTTTTCATTCATATAAGCCTCATCTACGTGTACTGCAAGTACATCCGCAAGAAACATGTGATGTGACCCCAGTTTATTAATTTCTTTTACCCGGCATTCAATATTCACCGGACACTCCCCAATCATAGGGACTTTGATCTGCTCTGCTGCCTCAGGCGTCAGATGCATTTCCTGAAATTTATCTACGTCCCTGCCGGAACGGACACCACAGAAGTCGGTTGCTTTCGCCAGTTTTCGGGTAGTGAGGTTAATCACAAATTCACCCGTTTCCCAGATGATATCGTAAGAATACCGCTCCGGTTTCACCGATATATAAACCATAGGAGGATTCGTACATACTGTACCCGTCCATGCCACTGTAATAATATTCGGTTTTTCACCCTCCCTTGCACAGCTGACCATGACTGCCGGCAGCGGATATATCATATTTCCTGCCTTCCAGGTTTGTTTACCCATAGCATATCCTCCTTATCTTTTATTTATGATTTTATCTTATCTTTTATCCGTTTTACTGCTGCAATGCATTCATAAATGCAGGAATCAGCTGTTTCTTTCTGGAGACTATGCCGGGAAGATATACGGAATGATCCTCGGGCTGCTGGTGAAATGCCTCTCTTACCAGTTCCTCCGAATCTCCGCCAAAGCATAGCAGCTCTGTAGACTCATTCATGATATCTGTAAGCATGAAAAACAGCATTGTCTCTCCATGCTGCCCCAGGGCTTTTTCCAAATACGGGATTAATCTGCCTTTTATATCCTTTAACTCAGATGCATTCATGGAATTAATCTGTCCAACTCCGAAATTCGCCTGGTTAAGTTCAAATTTCTTAAAATCCTGATAGAAAATTTCTTCCGGAGACTTTTTCTTCAGATTACTTCCTGCTGCAAACATTTCAGATGCATACGCTTCGATTTCAATTCCCGCAATCTGTGCCAGCCTCTGTGCCGCATCCCGGTCCACTGCCGTACAGGTGGGGGAACGGAACATCAAAGTATCTGAAATAATTGCAGAACACAAAAGTCCTGCTATATTAGAAGGAATCTCAATTCCCTTTTCCTGATAGATTTGATAAATAATGGTCGCCGTACAGCCAACCGGCTGGTTTCGGAAGAATACAGGTGCCATCGTCTCCAACGAACCCAGTCTGTGATGATCAATTATCTCCAGAATCTCTGCGCTTTCAATGTTATCTACCGCCTGGGAAGCTTCATTATGATCCACCAGAATCAATCTGTTGCGTTTCATGCCCAGCAGATTCCGCCTGGAAATCATCCCCACATAGGAGCCGTGCTTATCCAGCACCGGGAAATCACGGTATCTCTTTTTTGCCATGGTATCCTTAATACTATCGGTAAAATCATCCAGTTCGAAGGTCAAAAGTCCATTTTTCTTCATGAAAAATTTTACAGGCATACTCTGATTGATCAGTCTGGCTACTGTATAGGTGTCATGGGGCGTGCTGATAATCGAGCAGGCCTTTTCATGAGCCAGATGCTGAATCGTCCTGGATACCGGGGCTCCCTCACAGACAATGATGCAGCTGGCATTCATTTCAATTGCACACAGCTGGGATTCATACCGGTTACCCAAAATGACCAGGTCATCCTCTCCGATATAGTTTTCCATCAGATCGGGATTGGCAGCCGCTACAACCACTTTGCCTTTTACAAAATAAGCATGTTCATTTCCTACCACCATATTACCTTCCAGCGTCTCCAGAATGTTGCTGTATTGAGTTCTGGCGGTAGACAGAATTTCATTATCCAATATATCCATATAAGACTGTGCAATATCACTGATGGTGATTAAACCCTCCAGAATATTGTTGTCCTTTGTAATGGGCAGCGTATTTACATTTTCATCTTTCATCAGCGTCCACGCCTTTTTCAGTGAAATGCTGTGGCTGACACCGGGTATCCTGCGGATATCCATATCTTTCACTCTGGTTCCCACATTTGGGACGTAACCTGGCGGCTTCATTCCAAAGCGGTCTAATACAAACTGTGTTTCCTCGCTGATCTGTCCTGCTCTTTTGGGAACATAGATAGCATCACCTATTTTATTCTTTACATCTGCGTAAGCGATTGCAGAGCAGATAGAATCTGTATCCGGGTTCTTGTGACCGATGATATATACTTTTTTCTTCATTGTATCCTGCATCTCATCGTTTTCCTTTCCGATTAATGTACTCAATTCTCAATACCTCATTTTAATAAACTTTTCATATCCTAATGTTGTATCAATGCACCATTGACCCCAATTCTATGCATCTTCATGCATGTTTTAAATTGTTTTCAGGCAGCTGTGCATGAATTCCTTTACAATCTGTTTCACTTACTATTTTTAACGAAATTCCAGCTGTTATCCGACTTTCATCATATCATACTTTTTTTTGCTTTTCAAACACTGTATTGCCTATTCTGCCCATTTTAAGGCATTTCTGTTGATTTTTTTATGCAAAAATGTTATAGTTTTATCATTCTATAGTGGGAAATAAGGAGGATCATATGTCAGAAGAAATTTTAAACGAAACAACTGCTACACCAGAAACTGCTGAAACCATCACCGAAGCTGCTGAAGTTGAGACTGTTACAGAAAGCATGGCTGATTACGAAAAAGAGTTAACCGCTTCTCTGAAACAAATTCACGAAGGCGATATCCTGACCGGTACTGTAATCGGGGTTACAGAAACCGAGATCACATTGGACCTTAAGTATTATACCGAAGGAGTGATCCGACTGGAAGATTACAGTGCAGACCCGAACTGCTGTCTTAAGGAATCTGTTCATATTGGTGATGAAATCTCCGCAACTGTTGTCAGAAGAGACGGCGGACAGGGACAGATCATGCTCTCCAGCAAGGATGCAAATGAAGTGCTGGCGTGGGATAAATTAAAAGAACTGAAAGACAATCAGACTAACCTGACCGTAAAAATCGGCGGCGTTGTCAATGCCGGTGTCATTGCATATGTAGAAGGTATCCGCGGATTTATTCCCGCTTCCAAGCTTTCTTTAAATTATGTGGAAGATTTAAACGAATGGCTGGGACAGGAAATCCAGGTTCGTGTTATTAATGTTGACGAAGAAGATAATAAGCTGGTATTATCTGCAAGAGAAATCTTAAGAGAAAAAGCAAATGAAGACAGAAAAGCAAAAGTATCCAATGTAGAAGTTGGGCTTGTAACGGAAGGCACCGTTGAATCCATTCAGCCTTACGGTGCATTTATCAATATTGGCAACGGACTGTCCGGACTTGTACATATTTCACAAATCTGTGAAAAAAGAATTAAAACTCCTGCAGCGGTTCTTGCTGTTGGCGATCAGGTAAAGGTTAAAGTGATTAATATTAAAGATGGAAAACTCAGCCTTAGCATGAAAGCATTGAACGATGTTGCCGCAGAAGAAGTGACAGAAGAAACCTTCGACCTTCCTGAAACAGAAAGTGTTTCTACTAATCTGGGATCTCTTTTCGCTAAAATTAAATTATAATCGGCAAACTATCTGTCATTTTGACTTTTATATTACATCAATTTAACGCGGTGATTTGTCGTAATTCACTAAAACAGGTTCTTCAAGAACCTGTTTTTCGTTATTTTTTACAATAAATTCACGTAGTGTTCATACTTCGTTCACAATTCATTGTTATACTTTAAACATCTCCAAAAGAGATAACTTCCGGTTTATAGCGTAATGTTTTCATTACACATATAGATAAATTTTTTCATAATAGCCTCGGTGTACCAGACGCCGGGGCACTCCTCATTTTATGGGGAAAGATGGGTTTGCAGGCTTTCGGGGCTTGCTTTTTTTATTGCTTTAAAAGCCTGTTGATTGAAGGTTTCAATCTGTCCATCTGTAATAACTTACTTCCAATATTTTCAATTTCTGATTTTATCAACAATACTCCTCTGTTACTCAGCCAGATAGATACTGATCTTTTTCATCACATTTTTTACCGCCTCTTCTACTGTTTCCTGGGAACCCAGACACTTTTTCCCTTCTTCCATCACGGTCCTGTTAATCATATCATCCAGCAGAGCCGGCGTATTTAATCCTGCGATTTTCTGCTTAAATTGATCTGCGTCGCTTTTTGACGGCCATATCCGTTCCAGATGAAAAGCGCCTTCTCCCCTATCGTCTACCAGATCATAACTGTCCCTGAAGTCCGCCGGCTTTTCCATATTACTGTCAAATACCTTTTTATTAACCGGATATCCGGATACTTGGACGGACTGAATATCTGACTGGAGCATCATTGTCATAAAACGTTTTGCCAGCTCTGCGTCTTCACTTTTGGAACTGATTGCCAGTGGATCTATCGGAATATAGACACCTCCGGGCACCGTTTTATATTCTGCGTCCCCCAGTTTGCTGACCATGGACAATATCCAGCATAAATCTTCTGCATTCGCCGCATTGGAAATACCGATGCGGGTATTTTCAAATCCCATGATACCCAACTGGTAAGTGCTGGTGGTCATGAAACTTGCCACATCCAGAGCTTCCCCTTCCGGCTGGTCTTCTCCCTGCAATTCTCCTTGTATTTCACCTGTTTCCGTCTGTCCCGCTGCTCCCAGCTGGGCATCCTGGATCTTTTTCAGGGAAGTATAAAACCCTGTCAGACTGGTTTCATCCAGCGTCCCGTCCTCTGCAATCCAGAATGGCGCTGCATTTACCAGAAATAATCTGATTAAGACATCCGCCGGCATACTTCCGATGACACTCTTTGCGTCCGGGTTCTCCGTTCTCATTTGTTGCGCCACCCCTGCCAGGGATTCTAAATCCTGATACCGGGATACCAGTTCTGTTTTACCCGTTGCCACTGGAACAGAAAACCGCATGGGTACTGCCAGAATTTGATCTTCTTTTTTATAAGAAGCAGCTATGTTTTCAAAAATGCCGTCTGTATCAGCAACTTCCGCTATCACATCACTGATATCCATTAATAATCCTTTTTCCATATAGGAATCTGCCGGCATTCCGTTTAAAAGCAGTATATCCGGTCCCTGACCCGACATAATATTGGTATTCAGAGTTTTTACGGCATCGGTTACGGTTACGGCATCTTCCCCGGTAAGCCCTATTTCAAAATTCACAAATACATCCGGATTGTTTTTCTGGAATATCGTAACCGCCTGGCGGATAAGGATATTATCATACAAGGAATAGATGGTAAGTTCCTTTTCCGGTACTGCCGGCACATTTGGATCATATTGGTAGCGAACCATGCATAAATCATATCCAACATTGTAATTTAATATAAATGCGTCCTCTTCCAGAACCGTTCCACCTGCCAGAGAAGCCGCTGGATTATACATTTTTCCCAATGCCCCGTTAAATATTTTTTCTACTACGGAACTGCCAAGGGTATATTTATAGACGCCGGTATTATCCCCAATATAAATATTTTTATTGGCAGGGTCTGTCATAAATATGGGCATGTTTATTTGATTCGCCATCTTTTCCTTACCGGCAAAAAACTCATGTAACACCTGGTTCTTCTCTTCCAGTTTATGTGATGTAAGATCATACGTATCCACGTTTACACCTTCCGTTTCCCACTTGTCATTGAACCTGCTGTAAGCCACAAAAAGCTTGCCGTCTATAGGAATCAGCGTGGGATACGACATACTATTATCGTTGGAAGCCATATGATAAGTATATGCGACTTCTCCAGAACCACAGTTAATCTGATATATATTTCCTGCCTGATCACCGCATATTAATTCCCCTTCTTCAGTAAACTCAGCTGATGTAATTTCATTATTTTCTCCGGATAGAGACAGCTTTACTTCCTTTACCGTTCCGCCCTTATCCATATATTTATAAATTTTACCCGCACCCCTGTTCATCCTGTAAAATATACTGCCGTCATACCCGGCTGCCATGGGCACAATTCCCCCAAGCTCCTCTGCAAACGATAATAAGTTCCCTGATGCAGCGTCCCCATCCCCGGGGGCCTGCATATCTTCCGTCAGCTCCTGGGGCTGTTTCTCCCAGGCAGTCCACGTATCACCGCCATCCCGGGAATGGAAAATTCCCTTTGGAGTAAATGCCCGGAGTGTTTTGTCCGAAAGTGCCTTGACTAATGTGCCTATTTCTGCTTCCGGTAAACTTAGATCCTGTTCTACATATCTTCCCAGGGATTGGTTACCTGTTGTCTCCAGGCTTGTGTTTACCGGCTGTCCGCCCCCTTTTTCCGGTGTATTTTTCTGTTGGTTACATCCACTCAGAACAGTTAATATCATCATTAACAAAACCGCAATAACGATTCTTTTTTGTCTATTCATTGTATATCCTTTCCGGGTGCGTATCTGATATTCATTTTCTCTATTTACACGCTCCACTTCGCAGGAGATTTGCCCAGGCATACTTAAATATACTTTTTTCTTACCTGCAAAACCATTATAACACAGACCTTTTTTCACTGCCTCTAAAAACCCTTTATCTTATCTCTAATTAATCTCTAATTTCCGTTAAACCGACAAAATGAATCATTCATATGTTATAATGGTCAAAAGATTATCAGATAATTGTGTTTGATTATTGTTTTACAGACGTACTTTACAGTTTATGGAAGAATATCCCGGATAAAGGGATTGAGTGATATATAAAGGAGCCTAACAACATGCGAATTTTGATTATTGACGATGATGTTAAACTATGCCAGTCACTATCTTACAAGTTAAAGAAAGATGGGTTTTCTGTTGATTTTTGCCATAACGGGGAAGATGGGCTCTATTTGGCTTATCAGAACGCCCATGACCTGATACTTTTAGACCGGATGCTGCCATCCATGAGCGGCACCACACTTCTTTCCAGGTTAAGAGAATCCGGCAGCACGACACCGGTTATATTGGTGACTGCGCTTGGAGAAATCCACGACCGGGTTCAGGGACTAGATACAGGTGCTGATGATTACATTGTAAAACCTATTGCTTACGAAGAACTCATGGCAAGAATCCGCTGCATCAGCCGGCGCCCCAGAAAAATAGAAATCATCCAGAATATTACCTGTAGCGATGTGACTTTTTACCCTCTTGAAAAAGTATTGTACAGAGATAACCAGTCCTGCTCCCTTTCCAAAAGAGAAGGGGAGCTGATGGAAGTATTTTTAAAAAATCCCAACCGGGTTCTGACCCGCATGCTCCTGCTGGTAAAGGTGTGGGGACCGGATGCAGAAATAGAGGATGGCAACCTGGATAATTATATTCATTTTTTAAGGAGACGCCTGCGTACCGTAAACAGCTGTCTAACCATTAAAACGATCCGGGGGATCGGATATCGTCTGGAGGCCTGAATGTTTCATAAAATATACTTAAAAATGACTCTTTTTCACACGTTTGTCACAAGCGCAATCCTGATTGTAATGTCCCTTGCCGGACTGCTTGTGTTTGAAAGTCTATTAACGAAAAACGAATCCTCTGTCTTTGATAAAAATCAAAACGCTATCCTCACCTACCTGGACGGACAAAATATCATTGACCATGAGAAACTCATGCGCCTGGCTGATAACCGCTATTATTCCATTGCACTTTTTGAAAAAGGAACGCTGCTGTTCCAAAACCAAATGGGGTCGGACTCAGGGCAGAAGGAACTGATTGACACCGCATACCAGACTGCAAAAAATGTTTATAAGTTCAATATTGCAAATCCTCCGATATCCAGGAGAATGATAAAATACCTGGACTTTGGCATCACTTTTCTAAACAAAAAATATTATGTATCCGTAGCTTCCCTGCCTAATTCAACCGGTATATTATGCGCTGTCATTTTGTTTGACCGTTCCCAGCTGTTCACACAAATCTTTCAGCTGCGCCTGACATTTCTCTGTATAGACATTACTGCTATACTATTACTGTTCCTCTTTGCCAGAAAATTTACCAGGAAGATGCTTTTCCCAATTGAAGAAAGCCGGAAACGGCAGGTGCAGTTTGTGGCCGCTGCTTCCCATGAGCTTCGTTCTCCCCTTTCAGTTATGCTCGCCAGCATCACCGCATTAAAAGCAGCCGATAAAGAGGACATGCCCGTTTTCTATGAAGCAATCGAAAGTGAGGGCAGCCGTATGAAACGTCTGATTGATGACATGTTGACGCTGGCAAATGCCGATAACCAGTCTTGGTCAGTCCGCTTTGAAGATACACAGCTGGATACTCTGTTACTGGATGTGTATGAGAAATTTAGTCCCTTAGCAAGGAACCGTGGCATGACTTTGCAAATCAGCCTGCCGGATGATTCCCTTCCCCAATGCTGCTGTGACAGTCAGCGAATTGAACAGGTGCTTTCTATTCTTCTGAATAATGCAATGAGCTATTCGTCAGCGGGCTGTTCTATAACTCTGGGTATCTGTCTTATCGGCGGAAAGCTGAAGCTTTGGGTTGCCGATCAGGGTTATGGCATTCCGGATGATCTGAAGCAAAAGATTTTTTTGCGCTTTTTCCGTGCTGACCAGGCTCGTAAAGACAGGGAACATTTTGGTCTAGGTCTTTGTATCGCCAGCGAAATTATCCGTCTTCATCAGGGAAAAATCTGGGTTGAAGACAACCCTGGCGGCGGCTCAGTATTTTACTTTACACTTGTGCCTGCATGATGGAACACCTGGATATTCCGCATTGCCGAACGAAACCTTGTTGTTTTCTATTTACTTTATATAGTTTTATGTAATATAATATTACCGTACAACCAATTAGAGAAAGGACAAGTTTATATTATGAAAAAACCATTTATTATGCTGGGCGCTCTTTTACTCGCTGCCGCCGTTTTCACAGGATGCGGGCAAAAGGATTCTGCATCCGAGACGCAAAGCAGCACTACGGCACAGACAGAAACAGTGAAGTCCAGTGAAACAGAAACAACTAAAGCAGCCAGCGAATCCGAAACAAATGCTTCCGAATCTGCCGCAGCTGACACAACCGTTACCACCGAGGCTGATGCTTCTGCCGATTCAACCTTACTTTCCGGTAAGCATCACGTAGAAATCACGGTGAAGGACTACGGTACCATCAAGGTAGAATTAGATGCAGACAATGCTCCTATTTCCGTAACAAATTTTGTGAATCTGGCTAAAAGCGGGTTCTATGACAATCTTACTTTCCACCGCATTATCAGCGGATTTATGATCCAGGGCGGTGACCCGGAAGGAACCGGCATGGGTGGTTCTGATGAGAAGATCAAAGGCGAATTTTCCAATAACGGCGTTGAAAATCCACTGAAGCATACCAGAGGCGCAATATCTATGGCACGCTCCCAGGATATGGACAGTGCCAGTTCCCAGTTCTTCATCGTTCACGAAGACAGTGATTTTTTAGACGGTGATTATGCGGTATTCGGTTATGTAACTGAGGGAATGGAAATTGTAGATAAGATCTGTGAAGATACAAAGGTTCAGGATAGTAACGGAACGGTAAATCCGGAAGACCAGCCTACCATTGAAAGCATTAAGGTAGTTGATTAATCTGTCTTCTAATTATAATGAAAATACAATAAGCGGCGCACAGAGGATCATCTTTTTCCCTGCACGCCGCTTTTGCATTTTATATTATTCTTTTATACTTCTTTACATTAGAAAAACTGCCATAAATCACCTTATTTTTGTTCTTAACATAAGCTCTGACTTTAAAGTAGTATGTTTTTCCTTTTTTTAATCCTCCTTTTACTGCAATTGTCTTTGAACTGGTACCTGCTTTTTTATAAGCGTGGCTTCCCACCTTCATCCAGATTTCATAGCCGCCTGCTTTTACTTTTCCGTAGTTTAACTTTACTTTTGTGGTGCGGTACCTGCTGACTGATTTTAATTTCACTTTTTCAGGCTTCGCTGCCGTATATACCTGCTGGGAATATTTACCCTGTCCAAATTTATTGACTGCGGCTACTTTTATTGTGTATCTGGTTCCGGATGCCAGTTTCTTTATTTGATAGGATGTCTTTGTGGTTTTTCCAGCCAGACGCCATTTCCCGCTTTTATGGATATACACCTTGTAAGATTTGGCATTATGCAGTTTCTTCCAGGAAACTGTAAGAGACGCCGTCCCTGCTTTTACCTTTACCCCTGCTACCTGTTCGGGCTTTTTTAGAACCGGATCAGGGTTTGGACCGGGTGACGGATCGGGCTTGGGGTTAGGTGAAGGGTCCGGCTTGGGATTAGGTGCAGGGTCCGGGTTGGGATTAGGTGCAGGGTCCGGCTTGGGCTTGGGATCAGGATCCGGGTCCGGATCGGGCGGATTTACCGGATCTTTTAACTCCAGTTGATCCTTTGCTTTTTGTAACTGTCCAATGTAGTCGCTGATTTCCCCATCCATTGCGTTTTCGTCCTGATATACTTTCTCTGCTGCCTCTAAAGATGCCAAAAAAGCAACTGTGTCTTTATAAATGTCAGTATTTAGTTTTTTACATTCATCCAGCAATGCGGACAGCTTTTCTTTGGATCCCTGCGTATAGCCGCTATACTGCACTGCATTCATTAATGATGACCATGCCCTGTCTATTTCTGTCTGGGATGCATCCTGGCGTTCTGATATGGAAACTGCCTGTTCATAAGATGTACTAAGCTGTCCTTTCACAACCGGGATTATCCGATCCTTTTCCAGTTGTTCTGTATAGGAAATTACTTTTGCAAGATTTTCTCTGCTGATGTCCTCTGTCGGTACTTCCCCGGGTACCGGTCCCGAAAGTCCGATCCAATCCTTATGTACTTTTTTTCTTAATTTAAGCATAGCATTCAGAAGGTACTTCTGCTCTTCATTTACAGCACTCTGGGATACGTTATCCGCTTCCAGAAGCTGGTTAGCCCGAACTAAGGATACCCCCATCTGGTCTTTGTAACTGCCGTCTTCAAAACTGTTCATATCGTACTGGTTTGCAAGATCAGCCAGTGCCCGGAGATCTCCTGTCCTTAATTTAGATGGAATCTCTTTACCTTTGGTATAGGTCAGCCTGTCTATGTCAATTACCGGGGTCTCACACTCTATTTTGATCCTGTGTGAGCCCAGCTTAAGATCGTTGATTTCATACAGTTTGATGTTAATTCCGGGTGTTCCCATACAGGAAACGGTCTCCACATATGTTCCATCTATATATATACGGGCAGTGCCAAAGTTAACGTCATGCTGTCCATACCAGGCAGCACCTGTACCGTAAAACTCTAATTCTACAGAAGCTTCTGCTTCCTTTGTATAGCAGGCGCCGCCTCCATGGTACCCTTCATTTTCCTCTGTGACCCAACTTCCCGAATATTCCAGTTCAGGAGCACTCTCTTCCACCGTTACAGTACCCGCCGGATCCGGTACAGGCCCAGGGCCCTCAGTATCCGGTTCGCTGATTTCCACTGCTTTTACTAATAAATAATTGCTGAACGGGTAAGAAAATACGGCATTACTGGTGGTTACGTTTGTGGCAACTACAACATTATTTACATAATCTACGATGCGGTACAGCTTCCCATCTTCCAGACCTTTTAATTCAATATCCGGGTTGCCATCCGGGCGGTACCGGTTGCCATCTTTATAGAATGCATAGTACATGACTCCATCTTTATCCACCGTATATGTTTCATAAGGATCGTATCCATAGCTGTATAAATCCCCGATAAATGTGCCTTTATACAATTCGTTTTCCTGTGCAATTTTAAGCCATTTGGCATACTCCTCTTCCTCCCATCCTGACAGGTCGCGTTTTTCAATTAGAATGGCGCCCGTTCCCACGGTAGACGGATACCAGACTTCGTTATGGTCGGTGGTAACCGGGAAATAATCGCCGCACAGTGCTTTATATGCCTTGACCCTTCTCCTGGTCTGGTCTACAGAGGTCGGATCGGCTGTGGGAACCTGCGTTACATAGGGAAGCGAATAGAAATCCTGAGGTGTTCCACAGTTGCAGAGAAGATGAAAAGCATCCGGGTTATTTGCTGTCATCGCCTCATAAACTGCCAGGTAGAACTGTGCCTGCTGCTCTGTGGATTCTTCCGGGCGGGCGTGGCGGTGTTCCTGGCTGTAACACTTTGGCAGGCTCCAGACGTAATCACTTTTAAATCCGTCAAATCCCCAGTTATTCATCGCACGGTTAATAAAATCAACCTGGCTCTGTACTGCTCCTTCTGACAACGGGCACAGTGCATAACCACAGCTGCCCAGAAAACTATTAAACTGTCCCGGACCAGCCAGCCGTCCAAAGCTGCCGTCCTGATTTTTAATAAAATACTCCGGATGCTCCTGATACAATGCGCTGTCTTCTCTGCCACCGTCACAGGGGCGCCACCACAAGACTGCAGTCATCCCCCTTTCATGGATTGCATCCGTTAAACGGCGCATATCTGCAGCCCCATTGGGGAGCTTCCAGCTGTTCAGCCCCCATTCACCTGCTGCATTATACCACCCGTCATCCAGGGTAATCTGTTTGACGCCCATCTCCTTTAGCTCGTCCAGTTTATTGATAATAAGATCCACTGTCCAGTCAAATTCCCACCCCCAGCTCTCCCAGCGGAGTACATAGCTGCTTTCGGGAATCTGTTCCCGGGAAAGTGTGGTAAACCCAATCTGCTTCATTCCGTCCGCATATCCCCGCAGCCCCGAATAATAATCCCCGCTGTGTACATTGACAAAGCTCTGGCTGATCTCCGTTTTCGTATGGGCAGTAAGCACTGCGCCCGGATGTTTCACGGACACTTCAACGGAACCGTTCCTTTCATTTACCGGCGTGGAAAGCTGCCTGCGGGTTACACTGGCGTCTCCCACGGTGACTCCCCCCTGTTCCCCATAGATATCCGCCGCCGGAATACCTGCTGCAGTGTCATCCTGCAAATTTTCCCGGTAGAAGCTTTCGCCATCCATAAGATCTATTTTTTGCAGAGTATCATACCAGCTCTGTGATCCCTCACCTCCGCCATTATAACTCCACACCGTATTTGATGGATGATCCAGGCTGAATCTGCTGTCAATAAATCCCTCCGCATTTACCTCTTCTGCCAATGCCTTATAGGAAGTGCTGATATGAAGCAGGCCTTTGACTTCATCCACGGTTTGGATCACTACCGACCTCTGAAGCCCTGTATCTTTGGAAACAGAGATGATTGTCATCCGGCTCCCCGCTCCCGCAGCCCCGGTTACGTTCTCCTGTACTTCACATTGAAAGTCCGAAAAATCCGTTACTTCCTGCCCGTTCACCACCGGGATGGAGACCTGGGACCTTTGGGTCATTACTGTCTGGTTCCCATCCGCATCTGTACGGAATAACTGCACCGTCCCCTCTTCCCGGGAAAATATCACGGATACTCCGTTCCCTGTTATCTGTTCTGCCCCGTTTGGCGAGGCTTTTACATGTAATCCGTTCACGCCCAATGTGCCTGCAAACATTAGAAGTGCCCCAATCATTGCAAAAGTTTTATTCTTCATCGTACTTTTTCCTTTCTGATTTCCAGACACGATTCAGCTACAGCCGGACCAGATAGTTATTCTACTATTCAAGTCCGGCTGTGTATTTATTTCCTGTGATTATTTCGCTTTTACGCTGATATCTGCACTGTAACTGCCTGCAATATTTTTTTTGCCAGAAGTTTTGTAAGCTTTTACCTTATATGTATATCTCTTTTTCTTTTTCACGTCTTTATCTTTAAAATTCAATTTACCGGACTTTAATTCCGCTGCCTTTCTCCAGGTCTTCCCAGTCTTCTTCATAACCACATAGCCAGATGCACCGCTTACCTTACTCCAGGATATCGTTACGCTTCCCTTGGTAATTTTACTCTTGGCAATAGGTGCTGCCGGAACTGCTTTTTTGGAAATTGTACGGTTCTGGCTGTAAATTGTTTTATGATTAATTACTTTATAAGCTTTTACAGAAAATTGGTACTTACTTCCCGCAGTAGTCTTTTTATGAATATAAGAAACGTTTGCATTTCCTTTTATGGTCTTTACAGTTGACCATTTTCCTTTATTTTTAACCTGGACAACGTAGCCGTCCGCATCCGCTGCTTTTTTCCAGCTGAGCTTAATATTCTTCGACTGATATGCTTCTGCCTTTAAGGTTAACCGGACAGACTGGAATTTTAATTCCTCCAGACGGGTTTCTGCTGCAGTTAAAACCGCATAATTTTTAACCAGGTTTTTCTGTGCAGGAGTCAGTTTGTTGTATGCATTACGCGCTTCTTTTATAAGCGCTTCACTTTTCAGAGTAACCGTTTTGATCCCATTGATCTGGTTGATTACAGGCTCTGCTGCGCGGGCATCCAGCTCTGCCTGAGTCGGCAGCTTCTTCAATCCTGCAATTGCTTTTACCAGGGCAGCTGTACTTGCATCAATCTGCTGCTGGTCCGCTTTCTCGTTATCTGCCACTGCCTGAGCTGCTTTCATTGCTTCCGCCAGAACTTTAAAAGTATCTGATGTGTATAAGGATGCATTGATACCTTTTGCTTCGTTTAATTTGCTCAGTAACTGCTGCTTATCTGCTTTTACTGCTTTATGAATGACAAAATTAACCCATCCATTGCTGTCAATAGATATTTTTGCTTCCTTTGTTGCAGCGTCATAGGTGATCTTCGGAGCGCTGTATTGATTGTGGTTATTATCGGAATCATACATTCCGTCTATCACTTCAATGACCGGCGCCTCTTCCTGATTCGTCAGGGTAATGACCGTGTTGCGGAACTCTTCATCTCTTCTAACTCCGTCAGGCATATAATTATTCAGCAGATATTTGGGCCACAGATCGTTATTATCGGAATCCCAATGCTGGGTTGCTCCCGATCCGGCAGCAATATATCCTTCCCAGATATCGTCCTTATCAACCAGGAAGTTATTCAGGTTTACCTTATAACTATTGTCTTCCTCTTTTAACAGAAGGTAGGTGTAGTTGTCATATTCCACATGAATATCCGTATTGCTGTCATTGGTTGGAAGGGTTACTTCCTGTCTCATCTCCTTCTGCCATTTGCTGTTGTATGTATACCAGGTATTATCCAATTTGTAAGCATATCCGGTACCGGTATAAGTCTGGGGATACGCTTCATCGAACAATGCCCGCAGCTTTTCAGGTGAATTATATGAATTTCTGATATCTGATTTTGTCAGTGTCAGTATGTCTCCGTTCTTCTCTTTAAAATCTTGTGCTGCTCTTGGAATAATGGAAGGCAGAATGCCGTACCTGCCGGTCGTCTGAGTCATGAAAGTTTTTTCATCTCCCTGTTTACCACCATCTCCATACAGTGTCCCTACTACGTTCCATCCCATGGAGCCTGCAAAACTATGGAGCGATCCGTCTGTACTGTCATAGGCGATTTTGGTTTTCGCCAGCATTTCATCCTTATCCGGTATTTTTTCATTCAGCATATAATCAATTGCTTTACTGATCGCATGGTTATATACAGGTCCAATCTGGTTACGGATACCGGTTGAATTAAATGGGTGTTCAAATGAATACACGGTAGCACCACTCATGGACTCCTGGATCATACGCATGGGATAGAGCAGTTCCGGAAATGCAAATGCACCTCTGCACTCTTCCGGTCCATGGCTTCCAATACTTCCGTCCGGATTTTCATACAGCTTCCAATATCCTTCAATAAACCACATCCAGGAATCAATCAGAGAGCCGTAATTATCGCACATATCCGAAAGCCATGCTCCGTATGTTACACTTTCAAATGAATTATAGCTTACATTTGTGCTCCAGGCACTTGTCGTTTTAGACATCAAAATGAGGTTTTCTTTGTTTTCTTTTGCTGTATTATAAAATCTTTCATTATTGATAATTGTCTCAACAGAATCGCCTTCATCGTTCATATCTGCAACCCAGACATAGCCGCCGTACTGAGCAGCCAATTCAATTTTATCTGCGATTTCGTTGCTGAGTCTTGTACGGTTTCCGGCACTGTGAAGCTCGGAATATGCTGTTCCCATAAAATATTCAAAGTTCTGGTAATACTCTGCCACCTTGGCATTTGACAAATAATTATTGGTAAATGAATTTCCAACCATAACGAAAAATGGAATGTGGTTTTCCTCTGCAAGTCTGGTCTGTTCTTCTAAAAACTCCATATGTCCCGGATAATCCACATTTAAGTAATAGCCGGGATGAATAACAATTGCAGAATACGGCTTCTGATTCTCCGGAAGCTGGTTCCAGAAAGTAACGATATCATGCCCGCCCTGGATTGGTCCGGGAGTAGCTTCAGAGGGATTCATCTCCCTTGCCATATGATGAATGATCAATGGATGTTCATTGTCTACTGTCATTCTGAGCGCAGCTTTTCCCATGACGTTTACCGGTATTTCCATTTTCAGGTCTTTGCTGGTAACGGTGAGCATTGCTGATCCGATTGCGATTCCTGTAATCGTGAATCCATCGTTTACTTTTACGATCTGTTCATTACTGCTGGCCACATTCACTTCCTGATTATATACATGGGCAGTTCCCTTTAATACATCTACACTCAGGCTGGTACTTTTTCCAACCTTTAAGGAAATTGTATCTGGGTTTACGATTAAGGTATCCGCCTTCACTTCTCCGGTATCCGCGGTATACTCAAATGCATCCACCTCAATATAGTTCTGATACTGAATCTCCGGGCCTACTGCTTCCACACGGAAGGTATGTTCTCCAAACGGAATGCCAACTAGCGTATAGAGGTCTTCCTTCATTACCGCTGTCCCTGCAGCATTTACTCTGGCAATTTCTTTCCCGTCCAGGTAAAGCTTCGCTTCCCCGTAATTGGTATCTTTTTGTCCGATCCAGCGGATACCGGTTCCGGTAAAGGTAATTTCCGCCCAAGCGCCCGGTGCGTTGGACTGCTTTGCATCTCCCCCAATGTGGGCGTCTCCCGTTTCCACTTCCCATTTACCGGAGTATTTTACCTGATTTGATTTGTTGTCTACCTCAACCCAACCGGAAGATGCCAAATCAGTCATAGCATCAAGCTTTGCCTCTGTGTATCCATAGTCGGTTGCCTCTGTCTGGACGTCATCCGCCGGTTTGGTGTACTCTTCGTCTTTTGTCTCTGACTGAACGCCATCCGCCGGTTTGGTGTACTCTTCGTCTTTTGTCTCTGACTGAACGCCATCCGCCGGTTCGGTGTACTTTTCATCTTTTGTCTCTGACTGAACGCCATCCGCTGACTCGGTGTACTCTTCGTCTTTTGTCTCTGTCTGAACACCATCCGCCGGTTTGGTGTACTCTTTTGCCTCTGTTTCAGTCCCGGCATTTTCCATAATAGAGACCGATTCGCCTGTCGCAGCTGCCGCACTGAGCGGAGTACTAAGGCATAAGCATGTTGCCGCCAATAAAGCTGTCAGTTTCTTTCCTCTCCATTTCATCTTTGTTTCCTCCCTTTCGTACTTGTTTATCATCAGTATAATGATTAAAAATTACAAAGTACATACGATTACTTGTCATAATATTTTACTTTTTTGACCCGTGTAGAAGGAAAATTTGAGAATGGAAAAATTAGGTTAAAAAATCATCTTTTTTATCAAAAATCTATCATTATTTAAGCATTATCCAAAGTTTTAACATGAGATTAACGTTCAATGCCGTCGCGTGCCGCCTGTCCATGGTTGAATGGATGTTTTATTTTTCGAATCTCAGATACATAATCAGCAGCATCTATCAGTTCCTGGCTCGGAGTATTTCCGGTGATTATAACCTCCAGATTTTCCGGCTTATTTTTAAGAAAATCTAAAACTACTCTTTCATCCAACAGCCCTGCGCTGATGGTATAGATCGTCTCATCCATAAAAAGAACATCAAATTCTTCCTCCCTGGCAATCTGTGTTACTTTCAAAAACTGCTGTTTGTAAAACTCTCTGCGCTCTGCTTTTTCTTCCTCTGTCATTTGAAAACTGAATTTTTCTTCCTCCAGTCCGTCAATGATATGAATATTGTCTGCTTTTTCCAAAATTTTACGTTCGCTGGTTTTGTTGTTCTTCATAAACTGGTAAACCAGTACCTTATATCCGAATCCCGCTGCTCTAATGGTCAGCCCCATTCCGGTTGTTGTTTTTCCTTTTCCGTCTCCATAATAAATATGAATCAAACCTGTTCCTTTTAACATGTCCAAACCTCCTGAATTTTTAATTATTTACCAACATGCTATGATTATTATTTATTTTACCATAAGTATTTATATAAAAACAGATAAAATCGAAACACAAAAAGAGCAGAGATCCAATGACAGACTGATCTGCCCATTATCTCTGCTCTTTTAGAACGCTTATTATAAATCCAGCTTCATATCACCTTGTTTTATCCAGTTCCTCTTCCTCATAAATTCCGATACTATCAGTGTAACAATCGCCGGAAGCAAGATTTGTATCACAGCTATTTTAACTAAAACTATGGTAGCCCCCTCAACCGGTGCCATGGTCTGATACGTCATGATCTGTCCTACCAGCCCTGCGGTTCCCATACCGGAACCAGTGGCATTGCTGGTCATTTTTAATATCATCGTTCCCACAGGTCCTAATATGGCACTGGATACAATTGCCGGTATCCATATAACCGGCTTTCTCACGATATTAGGTACCTGCAGCATTGAAGTTCCTATCCCCTGGGCAAGAAGTCCCGCCACTTTATTCTCCCGGTAACTGGCTACTGCAAAGCCTACCATGTTACAGCAACAACCTATGGTTGCCGCTCCAGCCGCCAGTCCGGAAAGATTCAGGATTACTCCCAGTGCCGCCGAACTGATCGGAAGTGTTAAAACCATACCCATTATAACAGAAACAATAATTCCCATCAGAAACGGCTGTTGCTCAGTCCCCCAGTTAATAATTGCTCCAAGCCCTTCCATAAATCTGGATATGGGAGGTCCAACCAGAAGACCTACCGCTGCACCGGATGCAATGGTAGCAATCGGCGTTACCAGAATGTCAATTTTGGTTCTCCCGGATACCAGATGTCCCACTTCAATCGCTACATACGCTGCTATAAAAGCTCCCAGTGGTTCCCCAGGTCCTGCCAGAACAATTGCCCCGTCCACCAGTACGGTTCCGGCCAGAATTTTGCCTGCGAAACCTCCTATCATGCCGGCGGTTGCCGCAGAAAGTACTACCAGCGGGCTTTCTTTGAACTTATAAGCAACTCCTACACCGATACCTGCGCTGGTCATGGCTGCAGCTGCTTTTCCCACCTGGAATAACAATGCCCCGATGTCACCGCCGATCAGATTCGCAATCTGCTGAATAATAGTTCCAACTATCAATGTGGCAAACAGGCCGAGAGCCATGCCGCTTAGACCATCAATAAATACTCTGTTTAAATACCTTTTAATTAAATTCATCTTTTCCTCCCAGATCGTATTTGAGCCATCATGTAAGACTTTACCCTATAAAACTATTTTTATACAATATTATAAGTTCTTGACAGCTGTCTTGTCACTGGTGAAAATGTACCATATTTTCTAGTATTAATCAAGTATTCTTTTTTCTTTTAAAGCATTTTCTATCTCATCCAGAATTTCCTCAGAATCCGCCTCAATGGTATGATAATGTACCCCGTTCGTCAACGCATTCAACGGGCGTGTCTTATAATGCTCCACCTTATTCACAAACTCATCGGCGTCTCTTCTGTTTGAAATAATCAGATCTACCATAATCTGGCCATATATTTCATGTTCCACTACCACATCCAGCATTTTACCGCCATGATCCACCACGCAGTACAGTTCTTCCCGTGTCTGCTCCGCTTGGTGCTTTACCCGTATCGACCTCCTTGCCCTTGCAGGAACAGAGGTATGATAAAGAATATAGCCCTTATTGGTAGATAGAATATTTTTATTTACGGCACGCAAAAGTGCAATATCCTGGACAATAACCTGGCGGCTTACAGACAGTCTCTTCGCCAATTCCGTCCCAGATACAGGAGCCTCACTTAGTTCCAAAATTTTAATAATTTGTTCACGTCTTTCTAATGTTTCCATAAATGTAACCGCCTCCGGGATTTTAGTATTTGGTTTGATTATACTATGGAAACATGGCAGAGGGCAACCAATAATCCCTACATTTTCTATTTACAATAATTTTGGTTTATTGTATGATGTAACATAGAATATACTGTCGAAAGGTTGATACCAAATGATAAAAGATAAAGAAGCACTACTTTTCAAATCGCTTCAATGTTTGGCCGTTATTGTTCTCGCCTTATTGCTCGGTTCTGCAGCTTACTCGGAAAAAACAGTTTACACGGTTGCTTCCAGTCGGGAATCGGACGCTCTGTCCCTGACAAACGACAGTTCATCCGGTTTTTCAGAATCCTCCACCGGCGAAAATGGGAAAACAAATACCTTAGAACTTCACATATATGACCAGATTACGGAAAAGATTACCGAGCTGCAGGAACTGCGTTTGAGCCAGGAAGATAATTTCGGCATTGATACTAACGAAACAAACGATACAGACGATGATATCTTGGACTCTGAACTCAGTGAATATGATTTAACAGAAAAAGGCTCTGCCGTAGAATATACCAGCGAAACTCTATCCGCAACAAAAGATGAATCCGAATCACAGTACTATAAAGTTTCCACAGAAGAAGCCACAGCAGATTCCAAATATCAGATTTATAGCAAAAAAGATTCCGCCGTTATCAATTCATCTCCGGAAACAGAACCATCCAGTACCGAGTCTGAAACAACCCTTGTCTCCCCGGAAAGTTATCTTCTCCGATACAGCGAAGAACCTTCCAAAAAATCCATTCCCCAGACTTTTGATCTGCGGGTAGGCAAAGAAGCGGGGCTGACACCCTTATATCTTCATAAGAAGCTGCCCATAAAGCAGACCTGGGAAGAATTTGAAGGGACGCTTACCAGTATGCTTGACAGCTTTGCAGGAGACTGGGGGCTTTACCTGAAAAATTTAAAAACGGGAGAAGTGATCAGCATTAATGAGCATCCCATGGAATCAGCCAGCCTGATTAAGCTTTACATCATGGGAACGGTATACCAGCATATCGCAGATGGAACTCTTGAAAAAACCGAAACCATCGACCGTCTGTTAAACGATATGATTACCGTAAGTGACAATGAATCTTCCAATGAGCTGGTACGATCCCTGTCACCCACCAAAGATCACAGCGAAGGCATGAAGATGGTAAATGAATTTATCCAGAAGAACGGGTTTAAAAATACCAAACAGGTAAATGGACTTGCTGATCCCAGTCTCTGGGTAGAAAATGCGGTGAACCAGACCTCTCCAGCCGACTGCGGAAAGCTTTTAGAAAAAATCTACAAAGGAAAACTGGTCTCCCACCTTGCTTCAAGAAGCATGGAAGAACTGCTGTTAAATCAGGAAATTACTTATAAAATACCCGCGGGGCTCCCGGAAAACGTGACAAGTGCAAATAAGACAGGCGAGGTCAGCAACTCGGAAAATGATGCTGCCATTGTATATTCCAACGCCTGTGATTACATACTATGCATTATGTCCACCGACCTGGCTGCCACCAATTCAGCTGTAAATCACATTAACAGCCTGTCCTCACTAATCTATGATTATTTTAATGATTAACGGGCACAGCTAGAAAGGAAACACTTTTATATGATGCGAATATGGTTTAAAATATTTAAAGATAATAAAATGCTGCGGGATACCGTGATCTGTGATGACACCGGCGAAACCAGAACCCATAAAATATTTAATGCCCTGGATGCCGCCTGTTATGAATTTGATTTGGGTAAACCGCTCTGGCTGGACGCAACAGTAGCAGCGTTCAAACGCCATGATAAAGCCCGGTTTAATCAGGATAATTTTATTGAAACGATTGATTTTGATTATTTGGAGATTCATGTTATTGAGGAATAGTGTAATAATGAGTGTATAAATACCGGAATATTTAAGCCTAGCCCCTCTGTCGCATGGAACAGGGGGCTAGGCTTAAAACTTCTATCTCAAAATCATCCCGTATATCAAACCACATTCCGATTCTCTCCGCACTGAAATGCTTTAATATTTAAATAGACCTCGTTCATCAGCCTCTCTCTGGCTTCCCTGCTGATCCACCCAATATGCGGCGTAATAAGTAATTTCCTGCTATCCTGGATATTCAGCAGCGGGTTGTCCTTATCCATGGGCTCTTCTGTCAGGACATCCAGCCCTGCGCCTCCAATCAACCCCTCCTTTAATGCTTTTGCCAGATCTTTTTCATTTACAATAGGTCCCCTTGCCACATTCAACAGAATTGCTGTCTTTTTCATTTTTTCAAATGCCTGTAAATTCAGTAGATTCTCTGTGTCCTTGTTGAGTGGTGCGTGCACGGAGATAATATCAGATCTCTGCAGCAGGGAATCAAATTCTACCTGCTCATAAACAGCATCCTTATTTCTACCGGAAGTGGAGTAATAAATAATATGACAGCCAAGGGCGTCCGCTATTCTGGCAGTTCTTCTGCCGATTGCCCCCAATCCGATAATCCCCCAGTTCTTGCCTTCCAGTTCATAAATCTGCTCCCCAAAATGGGTAAACAGTTCACTTTTCACATATTCCCCGCTTTTTACATATTGATCATAATAACTTAATTTATGTAATAAAAACAACGCCATGGCAATTGTATGTTGAGCAACTGCATTTGTAGAGTATCCCGCCACATTGGCTACTGTTATATTTCTGGAATCCAGATACTCCTTATCCAGCACATTATAACCGGTTGCTGTTACTGCAATCATTTTCAGATTTGTGGCGTTGTTAAGATTCCCCCTATTCATAGGGACTTTATTCATTATTACAATATCTGCATCTTTTACCCTTTGTGCTACCTCATATTCCTGGGTCGTCTCATAGACCGTTACCTGCCCAAGTTCATTAAAACAGGACAGATCCATATCATTGCCTATTGTTTTACCTTCTAGTATCACGATTTTCATCATTGTTTTCTTCATTGTATTTATCATTGTTTTCATCATTATGTTTACCCTTTCCGATCGCTCTACCTCCTGCGTTTACCTGAACCCATATAAAATCCATCGGAAAAAGGCCACCTTATGTAACACAAGGCAGCCCCCTTCTATATGAATTTATGCAGATTTCCTGATTTTGTGAACCATATCTAGAATTAGGCCCACTTATCCCCGAAATCGCACTAATTAAAACCTATATCTATGAACTTCTATCTTAAAAATACTAATTGTTACAAAATAGCTGCTTCTAATCTATTTTAACATCATCTGCCGCAGACTGCGGCTAAATACCTTTCTTAATACCTCGATAAAAATCACTTCTATAAACGTTTTAACAATTCTTCTCTTTCTTTTTCAAATCCTGGTTTTCCAAGTAACGCAAACATATTCTTCTTGTAGCTTTCGACACCCGGCTGATTGAAAGGATTCACTCCCAATGTGTAGCCGCTGACACCACATGCAAATTCGAAGAAATAGAACAGCTCACCTAAGGAAAACTCATCCTGCTTCGGAATGGTTACCATCAGATTTGGTACATTTCCATCCGTATGGGCAAGAATCGTTCCATTCATTGCACTTTTATTTACAAAATCCACAGTTTGTCCTGCAAGATAATTGAGGCCATCTAAATCTACCGGCTCTTCCCCGATTTTTAACTCACACTGTGACTCTTCTACATTCAATACTGTTTCGAACATGATACGGCTGCCGTCCTGGATAAACTGACCCATGGAATGGAGATCTGTAGTGAGATCTACGCTTGCAGGGAATATTCCCTTTTGGTCTTTTCCTTCACTTTCGCCATATAATTGTTTCCACCATTCAGATACGTAGTGTAAGCTTGGTTCATAGTTAGCTAATATCTCTACTGATTTGCCTTTTCTTAACAGGATATTACGGATTGCTGCATACTGTAATGCATCATTTTCGTCAAAATCAGCTTCCAGAGCGCGCTGTCTTCCGGACGCAGCGCCCTCCATCAACTTCTTAATATCTGCTCCACTTACTGCGATAGGAAGCAAGCCTACTGCGGTTAATACGGAGAAACGTCCGCCTACATCATCCGGAACTACGAAGCTTTCATAACCTTCTTCGGTAGCCAGGTTTTTAAGGGCCCCTCTGGCCTTGTCCGTTGTAGCATAGATTCTCTTGGCTGCTTCTGCCTTGCCGTATTTCTTTTCCAGCATTTCTTTAAAAATACGGAACGCAATTGCTGGTTCAGTAGTGGTACCTGATTTTGATATAATGTTTACAGAAAAATCTCTGTCCCCGATAACATCGATTAAATGCTTTAAATAGGTGCTGCTGATGCTGTTTCCTACATAATAAATCTCCGGTGTCTTACGGATTTCCTTTGAAACCATATTATAAAAGCTGTGGCGTAAAAATTCGATTGCCGCTCTGGCACCAAGATAGGATCCGCCGATACCAATGACCAGCAGCACCTCACTGTCTCCCTGAATTTTTTCCGCTGACTTCTCAATTCTTCCAAACTCTTCCTTGTCATAATCTACAGGTAAATCAATCCATCCCAGGAAATCATTCCCCGCACCTGTCTTTGATACCAGCGTGTCCTTGGCAGCCGCAACTATATTCTTCATTGCTTCTACTTCGTTTTCGCCAATAAATCCAGCTGCTTTTGAATAATCAAACGTTACTTTATTTCCCATGATATTCACTCCTTCTTTGCGTGTTTTATATGTTCTTATCCATCATTCTACCAAATGTACTACACTTAATCAAGACAAAAATTCCTTTAGCACCTCCCTTATGACTCGTTCCTGTTCCGCTGGATCCATTTGTTTTAGGATTTCCGTGTTCCGCTCCTTGCTATGCTCACGCTCTGCCGCAGTTTCATCTAACCCCTCCTTTATTCTTGCCAGATTCTGTTTTAATTCACGCTTATCTTTTTGCGCCTTGCTCTCTAGCGGCCTCACTGGCCGCTTTTTCACCCCTAGCGGTGATATCGGCGTCTTTTCTTTCTCTTTTACTGAATCTGCCTCTGCTACCGGCTCCTGTTTCTTCTCGCTTTCAGATAGTGATGATAGATCCACCTCCTTGTAGGCATGTCCTATTCCGGAATTTGCCAGGTAATCTTCCAACTGTACCTGCAAATACCTGTTTTTATATCCAACATCAATTACCGCCTGGGTTCCTAATAGAAGCAATAGCGCTCCTCCGCCGGCCCATAGATAATTCTGTACAATGTTTGCTGCAAAGTTCTGGGCACCTGCCAGCAGATAACCTGCCCCGGCTATACCTAAGCATAGAACAAGTGCGGTGCCTCCCATACGGCGCCACTGGTGTAGACTCATACCAATGCACTGATACTCATAGATGCTTTTCTTTACAAAGACTGATGTATTGGTTAACCCTTCATTTAACCGTTTACTCGCGACGTACTGTTGTCGTAATCGCTTCATAAACTTGCCTTTCGCTTCTGTGTAGTTTTCTGCATCCCGTATCAGTCTGTCATATAGAATATTTAATACTAGTTGACTGATTACCCCCAAAATACAGATTGCTGCCATTGCGTAAAATAACATGTTTTGTTGTAAGATAGACCTTATCATTGTGATCCCCCTTCACCTTTCTGATTTGTACCGCCATCATAGCCCACAAAAAATAATTTGTAAAGCAGAATCGTTCGACAAAAAAACCTCGGAAACGGCTTATTTACGGGGGTTTTTGCGATTTTGGGGTTCATGTCAGGCACTTCAATTTCACTTTGAAATAACACATTTTGCCTTGATCAGAATTCGTGAAATCCATTTATTTTAGCGGTTCGAAGGCAGTTTGGAGAGGGCTTTAGAAATGTTAAAAAAATATATGAATTGACTGGCGAAGATTTACGCAGATAAAAATAAAATTTTTTTTGATCTGGGTGAAATTTTATTATAACAAGGGCTGGCAGCTGTGCATTCCAGCTAGCGGCAGATCACATTGGGTACTCCCAGCAGGGGATTGAACCATTCTGCAGGTGCAATGTGCTGCATCAAAGAATGGTTCGGGTTTCCTCTCCCCCGCCAAACTGACTTATGCCAAAGCTTCCATCAGCTTATTCACAAGATTTACACTATGCTGTGCTGCTTTCGCTTCAAATGTGGGATAGTCCATGGTAGCACTGTCATCCGACTTATCGGAAATTGCCCGGATCACTGCAAACGGTATCTTATTCAGATATGCAGTTTGCGCAATTGCCGCGCCCTCCATCTCGGTACAATACGCTTCAAAGTTATCCGTGATTCTGTTCTTTACTTCTTTATTACTGATAAACTGGTCCCCGCTTACGATTCTTCCCCGGAAGACGTGAATATCCGGATTGGCTTCCAGGCATGCTTTCGCTGCTATTTCTGAAATCTCTTTATCTGACTCAAAAGCAAATACATCCAGCTGCGGGATCTGTCCTAAGGGATAACCAAAATTTGTAGCATCCATATCATGATGTACGAGATCTGTGGCAATCACCACATCCCCAATATCGATCCCTGCATTCAGTGATCCTGCTATACCCGTATTAATTACTCTGGTTATATGGAAGACATCTACTAAGATCTGTGTACATACCGCTGCATTTACCTTGCCTATTCCACTTCTTACTATCACAACGTTTTGTCCTTTTAAGATTCCCTGGCAGAATTCCATGCCTGCTTTAACGGTAACCGTTTTATTCTCCATTTCCTTTTTCAGCGCATCTACTTCTACATCCATTGCCCCAATGATTCCTATAATATTCATCTATTTTCCTCCATTAAGTTCACCTGTTTTCTGAAGTTATCTTATCATAACCCATCCGGTTCTGCAACCAATCCCAGGTAAGTTCTGCTAAATTTAACACTTAAGCTTTTATTTTTCCTCTCAGATAAATGCTTATCTTCCTATATAATAAGAAGCAGTGGCAAAAGCCACTTCATCCGAGGGTCTGATTTCACGTTTTTCATTAGCTTCCAGTCTTTCTCCATTGAGAAAGGTCCCATTCATAGAGTTTAGATCCATAACATAAAATACACCGTCTTCCTTCCAGATCTTAGCATGTACCCGGCTGACAACCGGAAGATCTATCTGTACGTCCACCTTAGACTTCATCTTCCCTATATACAGCGCTTCCTCATATAAGAGAATATTCCCCCTTAGATGAGGTTCCATACTGATAAAACATAATTTTTTAAGCTCCTCATTTTCACAGAGAATTGTAGTCTGTCCGATATGCTCCTCCGGCTTCTCCTGATCATCTTCCTGCATATCTGTTTGCACTGACAATATTGATGACTGGGGGGCCTTTGTACCATACTCTGGCTCATCCTCTAAGTCTATATCTGAATTCTTCTTACCATCTTCCATAAACTCTTTTACCACTTCAGAATCCCGCTTTCCATTCCTTTGCTTTTCGTTTTTACTGGGTTTCTTCCTATTAATAAGGGAGATCAGATATCCCACCCCGCCCAATATGAAAAAAACGACTCCCCCCAGTTGTGTCATATCTGCCTGGAAATAGCTTCCTGCTGCAAATATACCCACAATGGCTAATACCGCTGCAGCGATTATAAAGATGTTTAATTTAAAGTTGGCCTTCTTCCAAATGTTAAAACTGTTTCTTGTCTGGTTACTGCTGTCTTCTGTTTTAACGTGTTTCTTCCTATTATAATGTACACTTCTATCCCCCCTTTCTTTAACCTCATTATGCTTTTTAACTTCTTTACCTTTATTTTTCTTAAGCTCTGCCTCTTTTTTTATTCTACCTTCTTCCTTCTCTACCTTCATCTGCCTTTTTAGCTCAGGGTCTGTAGTATCAACAATGGGACTATCTTCCAGTTTTCCGTTCTGACCGGCTTGTATCTTAGGCATATCCGGTACTAATCCGGTGTTCACACCAGACTGTACTGGATGTACCGGCTGTCCTGCCTGATCCGGGTTTCCCAATAACCTTAAGTCAGAAGATGTCTGCTGACGGTAAACGCTTTGAATAATCTGCTCTATACTAAAGTTTTCTTCTGTTGTCTGCCTGTAAATATCATAACCCAGGGCAACCGCACCGGGATCATTATGATCTAATCTCTTCAGTATAAACTCTGCCAGCTCCTTAAAAGAATTAGTGATTGTACCTTTATAAGAAGGTAGGTAACAGAGACAAGGCTCTTTCGTTTCGATATCCATATAGATATAGGCTGGATCTAACAATACACGATCTGGTTCTAACAGGTAAGCTGCAACATTTTCAATGGAAGATTTCACCCCAAGCAGTAGAATTTTAATATCATCCATGGTCATGGTACTCTTTTCGAAAATACGTTCCAACGACTGCCTTGATGTGACTTCATAGTAAAAATAAACATTACCATCCATTTTTTTCATATTGCACTTTAACAGACCTCGTATATCGTTTATGGATAGCATTCGGATCTGATATTCATTCCCATATATCTGTTCTTCCGGTTCCAAAATCAGATAATTATGATTCATATCCCTCTTATAACTCACCTGCATTAATTTTCCCCCTTCTCCAACAGCCTCTGCAAACCTTTTACTTTGCGTATGGTGTCACCCGGTCGCTTTAATGAATATTCTTTTTTAACGTTTATTCTAAGTTCCTTACCCGTAAAATAAGAGACCACAAGTCCCGGGACAGAAAACCTTCCGCTATATTCTACCGTTACACGGTCTTTCCCTTTAGAAACAGAACTTTTTATTTTTCTGGTACCCAGCAGCCTGTCTTTTACCAGCTCCCCTGCCCGTAATTCTCCCCCCTTGCCATTCTTATCATCCGCATTATGAAGCCCCGCATACAGTACAGTTTCCAATGCAGCACCTTCCAGCAACGCTTTGTCATGAAGATAAAATCCCAGATAAATTATGCCAATAAAAACAGGTATTAAGATACTCATCAGCATGGCAGCTTCCACTGTATAACTTCCTTTTTTTCTCTTCCACACCTTAACACACCTCAACTCCGGCAACCGCCAACATAATTACATAGCTTAGCAAAACACACGGTATAAACGCAATGGTATGATTCCTTTTTACCCTCTTAAATACAATTAACACCATACTGTACAGGGCTGCCAGAAAAAGTGCAATCAACAGCAGTTCCATATTTGCCCATACCCCTAAAAATAAACCACAGACTCCAATTACAAAACCATCCCCGCTTCCAACAGCTCCCCTGGTAGCCCAACCGGCAGCTAGCAGTAATAACCCTGGTATGATTCCACAAATCCAGATCATCATCGGTAATTCCTCATGGGTAAGATTCCAGATGACAGCCGCCGCCGCAAAAATTCCGGTTAATACTATTGATACTTCTTTTCGTTTGATATCAATGCCCGCACTGATGATCAAAAACACTAATAAACCTGCCTTATTCATAGCATACCTTTCTTTAAACAATCATTTTCCAGCCTATACAAGCAGCCAAGCCTTACTGCCCACACCTGGAGCAAGGCTGCCAGTCCGTAACCTCTGACATGGGAACCAATAAAATACCTCTCTTTAACCCACTGCATTCCAGGGAAGAATGATATTTATCTCCGGTATCCGTTATATATACCGTATTACTTCCGCCTCTGCACTGTCCGCAGGGATAGTATTTACCTCCGGATTCATTTCTGAGGTGTTCTACTGAATCTTTATCTACTGGTTTAATCGATAACTTTATATGAGTACATTCCGGATCTTTGTGATAAACCTGTCCGTTCACTGTTACCAGAACCAGTGCCCCTTCACCTTCTGCACTGCCGTCACCATTAACGCCGTCCCTGCCGGTCCACGCTCTTACTCTTCCACGTACAGCTATCTTCATTTGTTTTATGGGCAATAGGGTTACTGGATACTTAACCTGATATGTACCTGCCAAATCTATCATCTGGCCTTCTTTTAGAAAGGAGGACCTTAACAGGCTGAGGCTGCCCCGGTTTTCTTCCAGCCTCCCTCTGGTCTTTACTTTGCTTTTTGCATAAGCAGCAGATAATCCTCCGGTAATGATATCTGAAATTCCCCCGCCCTGTAGTTTTCCGGCTTCTTTTACATATGCATATACTGCCATTTCATTGCTGGTTTCACATATTGCTCCGGTCAGGCGTACTGATATATCTACGATCTGAATAAAGTATAGAACCGATATCATAGCAAATAAAAACAGTGGCAGAGACATCGCCGCTTCTATAGTGAGACTCGCCTTACGTAAGGCAGATAAGGACATTCTTCCGTTGTCATTGATTGTTTTATGCATCATTGCCGGGAGAGAGTTTTTTACCTTTCTTATTTTATTTTGATCATTATTGTTTCTTTTTTCATTCTTATATTGGTTACTGTTGGGTTTCTTACAGCGGAAGAACATCCTTATCCACCTCACTTTCATTTGTCTTGTATATTTTGATTTCACTAATAAGAAAAACTCCCTTCCGCCTCATACTTCCCTGTTTCTCCACCGACTCCCATAAATGCCCCGGATACTTTCATAAACAGAGGGGGAATTGTCCATCTCGTTTTTACCTGTATCTGATCCATACAGGCATCTGCCCGAAAGTTTTTTGTACTGTCTTCCATTCTTAAGTTAGCTTCTATCAGATCAAGCCCCCGCATAGGATATTGCGCCTTTTTTCCGGTAAAAAGCAGCATTCTTAAATACTCCGGATAAGTCAGCCCTTTTTGATCTGAATTACCATCTTCCTGCAGAAGTTCTGTTATTCTCCCCAGGTTTTCCAGGGAAAGTTTCCAGGTATCAGCCCTTTTCTCTAATGCTACCTTCCCGCCTGACAGTAAAGTGCGCACATCCAATAGGCTTTCTCCATATGCCCATGCCAGCAATAATGCCATTTTTGTAACTGTCACAAGTCCTGGTACTGCAAATACGCCCACAATAGCGGCTGCCAAAGCACCTGCCTGTGCCTGCATTTCCTGATTTGATAACGCATATAGAAAATTGCTCCCTTCTCGCAGCAAGAGCAGCCGGTTCACAACGCCCTTTAAGTTCTCCTGGTCGCTACCTTTACCGCACAATATATACTCTAACTGATAATCCAGTGCTCCTTTCTTCTTTTGGTCTGTCATGTAAGAGAAATGCTCTAACAGATATTCCTGAAACAGGACATCCCCACTCAGACCACTCTGCTCCTTTATAATAGGAAGATTTCCCTTCTCAAGGCTGCGCCCCGATGGTACGGATGACAGGTCAACTGCTTTTTGAGATAACGAATCCGGGTCCTTGAGAACTAATGCTAAGATTCCCATTTCCTTCACCTTCTTAATAATTTCCAGTGGATTCTCAACCAGTGCAGGTACTTCTTCCGGTGTTCCAGGCATTTCTGCATCTGTCTGCGCATCGCTGCTATTGTTTTCTGCTTCCTGCTTTTCCTGCTCGATTCTTTCCTCTTCCTGTTTCTTAAGGTCTTCCAGCTGCTTTACGTTATTTTCACTACTTTTCTCATATAGCTTTTGAGCCTCCTCCTGCTCTTTGGCTTTATCTGAATCTGTTTTTAGTTTGTTCAGGATTTCGGTACCCAGATTATCTTTCATAAAGGTAACTGCCTGCTGGTAAAACGGTTCCCCTTTCTCATCTGTCGCCAGCACAATGCCTTTTATATCGCTTTCCTCTAGCTGTAATTTCAGCGGATCAAAGGTACTGCCGGAAAACCCTTTACCCGGATTGATATTATAAGACATGAAATCCTCCATCCGAAGCCTGACCTTATCTGTATGACAGGCACCGCTTCCATAAGCCCCATCCAAAAATAATACATCGTATTGTTTCAGAAGCTTTTTTTCATACTCTCCAAATATTGAAAATAAGCCCATATTCAAGACAGCTTCCGCTTTCACCCTGGCTCCCTGTGTCCTTGCCGACTCAGCCAGTGTACAAATCAGGGATAAAAACAATACACTTACCAGACTTAAGAATACCGTGATTGCTCCCTTTGGTCTGTAACACCCCATTTTATACTCCCCTTTCATTTCGTTATCCGAACATTCTTCCGAACATTCTTTTTCTTTTGTTCGGTACTCACACTTTAGATTCCATTGCTTTGGCTTGTTATCTTGCTGAAAATGCTTTTAACCAGACTGGTTAGTTGTTTTTTAAAGATAATGACGAGACCGATTAAGACCACCAGAATAAGAATAATCTCAACTACCCCAATGCCATCTTCTTCCCGGATAAAATCTCTGACATGGTTCATACTGCTCACCTCCTTTCCCGGCCAGAGCGTGCTTTAAAATTGAGGCTCTTGAGCGTGTTCAAAAGGAATCTAAAAAGACATCACTGCAGGTACCATTAAGATAACTAAAACAATCACCAGCATCATACCCATTGGAAGAAGCATTTTCGTCCCCGCAGCTTCTCCAAGCCGTTTCGCCATTTGTTTTCTCTCCTCCATTGAAGCCAGTGCTTCGTTCTGCAGTATTTCCATAAGTCCATTGGAGCCTTTTCTCAGATTCTGTGCAAGCAGTGACCCCAGTTTTACATATCTGATCTCCTGACATCGGTTGCCAAAGTCTTCATAAGCTGCGGTCTCCGACATTCCCATCTCCATTTTGCGGCAGGCAGCTGCCATTTCTTCATAGGCATACCGCTTATGCCTGGAATTCTTATTTTTTTCATATTCCGTGGCAACTTTGGAAAATGCTGCTTTTAATGTCAATCCTGCTCCCAGCAGCATGGATAGTTTAAATAATACATCCGGATAATCCATTGCCATCTGTCTGCTTCGTTCTTCCGCAAGTTTATGTAATTCTGTATCCTTTCCTATATAAATGCAGATTCCTGCTACAATAGCTGCCATACAGAGAAACCCGGCTACTTCCGATGTATTTTCAGACCATTCAACTTTCTTTCCGTCTACATGCCCGGGGAGCTCTATCTCACCCTCTTCTGCGCCTTCTTCATTAACCTGTTGAATTTCTTTTTGTAACTGAACATGTAATTCTTCTTCTTTTGTATAGACTGGCGGCATTACCCTGGCATAAGTACAAAATTCACCCTTTTCACCATAGCACTCAAGATTTGCCGTCAGCTTTACCAGAATCCCCTCTTCCGGGATATCCCCTATAATATATCCGTCTTCATCCACTACTTCTAATGGGTCCAGTTCCCAATCTGCACGGACTTTTTCTTCAAGAACGGTCTGTGGTAAATTCAACCGTGTCCGCACTTCATCCAGTGATTTGTTTTCTCCCAGTATAATTGTTTCCATCCGGGCAATCGCCTGAGTTATAAATTCCTGTTTTTGTTCCGTTCGGTACTGCTGTGCCCCCAGATCAAATGAAACATCAGAAGTATCCTCTAAACCCTCAATTTTTGCCCGAAGGCTTGTTTCCAGATTCTCTTCCCCATAGCCGGGGCGCTCCAGTATCTTTCCATCCTTTAAAGATTGTTCCGCCCCCATCAGAACCTGTGCACCCAGGGAACATCCCGTTCCGATAAACACAATACATATCCCCAGTGCCAGTTTTTCTATATAGTAATTCTGAACATCCGCCCTTTTTCCACTGCAGACCGCCTCCAGATCCCTTTCTACACTTTTTTTAACCAGCAAGCGCCCCCTCTTTGGAAATAATCCCAATATAAAAATACTTATTTTATAAAAAGGTATCATAAGTTTCTTAACATCCAAGTCTTCCGGAATTTTAACGGCAGATGCCACTGCGAATAAAACGCCAAATACAGCTAACATTCCCCAACATAACACCATAAGCTACACCTCAATATCCACGATTTTCTTTCCCCACATATAGGCAGCCACATAGACCACTAAACAAAGACTCATGATGCAGATGCCTGCCGGATTGTAATACATCACATCTAAAAAGCCGGGAGACGCTGCCCCTACATAGATTAATATCAGAAATGGAACTCCACTCATAATTTTCTGTTCCAAACGCTTGGCTGACAGACATGTTTCAATTTCCATTTTCGTCTCTTCTTTCTGACTGATACATAAAATGGTATTGCGTATAATAGCAATCAAGTCTCCACCTGATCTTTTTGCTGCGCAAAATACCTCTGCAAAATTTTCAATTTCCTCAATTCTGCTCCGCTTAGCAAGATCCAGCAATAAGCTTTCCAGGGTGTTATTCAACCTTAGCTGGTTCCTGATATAGGTAAACTCTTTTATAATCTTATCTTCTTTCTCGAATACCCGATCCATATCCTCCAGCGCCTCCTCAAAAGCATTCTCAACCGAGTAACCCGCAGCTAATGCAGCAGATACCGCCTGTATCCCCGTCAAAAACTGTTGGCTGAGCTCTTTTTTTCCTGCCGCAATATAATCCGCTTTCCTTTGCTTCAAGAAAAAGAAAAAACCAGGAAGAAATAAAAGAAATACAAGAAAGGAGCGATAAAATAGGATGCTTACAATCCCATCTATTGCAACATAAAGCAGAATCTGCAACACCCACTGCTTTCCTGTAAAATTATATTGGTTATAGTTCATTGTCCGCCTCCTTTCCTACTGCCTTTTACCTGCCTCAGAATGTTTTTTCCTGTCTGCTATTTTTAAATTTACTTATATTTTCTCGTATCTTTCGCTATTCTCTTAAATCTTCTATTCGATAGAAATTCCCCGCTGCACTAATTTTCTGGTATCCGTTAACGTACTTTTTTTCACCAGTTTTCCTATAACCTGATCCCTGTTTGTGCCGTTCTCTTCAAATTCATACAGTACCTTTGTCAAAATTTCTTTTGTCTCATAGCGGTAACCCAATATTTCAATTATCTCTAATACCTTTCTGCTTTTATCCCGCAGCCTTCCCAGGTGAACCATTATATCAATTCCGGAAGCAATCTGCCTTCGGATTGCAGACACCGGCAGCGATACTCCCAGCAAAACCATTGTCTCTAATCTGGCAAGCATGTCCCTTGGACTGTTCCCATGCCCGGTACTGAGGGAGCCGTCATGTCCGGTATTGAGAGCCTGGAGCATATCCAGTGCCTCTTCTCCCCGCACCTCGCCAACCAAAATTCGATCCGGTCTCATTCTCAAACTGGATTTAATCAAATCTCTTATCGTTATCTCATGCTCGCCCTGGGTATTTCCCTTTCTCGCCTCCATTCTCACCAGATTCTTTACTCCCTGCAGCTGTAGTTCCGCATTATCTTCAATGGTAATAATTCTTTCCTCTTTGGGTATAAAATTCGACAGTGCATTTAGAAATGTGGTCTTCCCGGATCCGGTACCCCCACTGATAAAGATGTTGTAGCCGGCAATGACCAGCTGTCTTAGAAATTCAGCTGCCTCTTCCGTGACAGCATTCCATGCAATTAATTCTTCTATTTGAATGGGATGTGAGGGAAACTGCCGGATGGTAATAATGGGACCATTTATGGCTGCCGGAGGCAATACGATATTTACCCTGGCACCATTTTCTAATCTGGCATCTGCAATTGGGACGGTTTCATTCACAATGCGGTTGCTTTTTGCCGCAATAGATTGAACCAGATCCTCAATCTTTTGCCGGGTACAAAAATTTTTATCCCATTTCATAAGCCTTCCATTTTTTTCTATAAAGATACCTTCGGTACCATTTACCATAACCTCCGTAATCGTATCATCATCAATAAGTTCCTGGAGGATGTCCAGCTTTCTTATGGAATTAAACAGCTCCTTCTGCAGCTCTTCCTTTCTTTTCAGGCTCAGATAAAATTCTCTGCCTGCTTCAATAATTATTTCATTAATCTTCTCAATTATTTCTTCATCACTAAGGCTTCCTGCATTCTCCAGCTTTTCAAGAAGACGCTTACGAAGGATTTGGAACTGGTCCCTGCCCTCTTTCATCATTTTCTTCCTCATTAATTAACTTTCTGACATAGTCTCCCAGTTCCCCCCACATGAGTTGTTCCACATAGTGATCCCTGGGTCCGAAGCTGCTGTGAAAAGGCAGTTTCAGTTTTCTAGTTCGTTCCAGAATATCTTCACAGTCCCACATACGCAGCACTTTTTCATAATGATCCAGTTTAGCCAGAGATACACTGTCCTCCCTTACCGGCATATAAATTTTCCTGCACTGCTTGAGCAGACGGAAGACCTCATCAATCTGTTCCCCGATATCCAAAATAATGGTATCGTAAGAGCTAAAGTTAATAATATCTCCCAAGAGCTTCATCCACTCCTCATACTCCACATTTCTGAGATCCATTGGAGAAAAAGCAGGCGGTATGTAGTCCAGATTCTGAATGCTCTGCACCATACTGTCCAGCTTATAGACCAGGTTGCCGCTCCCCTGCCTCACAAAATACATAAGGTCTGATATGTCTGCTGCAAATTCCTTTCCCATAAGGGTTTCAAACCCGGCATAATCCTCCAGATTCAAATATAATACAGCTCTTTTTTTAGCCAGTATCTGGCCCAGGGTCAGTGCAAACGATGTTTTCAGCGTCCTCTTAACGGGTGAATAAACCCCTATGATCTCCACATCCTTTTTCAATAACGCCAATGGGTTAACCCTTACGTTCTGGTTGGCATAATACCCCATAACCTCTGCTATGAGATTATCAGAAGACTGGTATTTGTAGACAGTCGGGTATTCCGCTAACTCCTGTATCAATTCCCCCTCGGATAAGATCATAATCCGTCCGATATTAAGCGTTTTGACTTCTTCGCACATAGCCTGAGCAGAAATTAATAGCATTTCAATTTCATGCTCTTTGGCAAAAATACCAAGACTTTTTACATTAGTAAATGCCTGCACTTCAAATGGCGTATTTTGCTTAATATTCATATATTCCATTAGATTATAAGCATACGCTGCTTCCAAATCACATACTGCAAAAATATTTTTCTTCAATAAAAACCTCCTATATATAAAATAATACTGATTAGTATTGGTATAGAAAAATGCATATGGCTGTCCACATCCTCATCCCTTCGATATGGCATCCACTTTTTTAGATGAAAATAATTGCTGATATAATCATAGAAATATGTAAGACGGCTCCACAGATTACGTCGCCATAGAATCAGTATTACTGATATTCCTGCCCCCACAAGAAATGCAATGAGAATACAGGTTAAAATCTTAATCGCTCCTAAAAAACCTCCTAATGCACAGAACAGCTTTATGTCTCCCGCGCCAATCATTCTAAAATAATAAAGGGCACCTAAAACCAGCAGTGGTGTTCCCACCCCTCCTAAAAACAAAAGTATTCCCATATATCCTGTATGAATGGCCTGAAATGTCCCACCTGCTGCAACCCCCGCGAAAGTCAGCAGATTCGGAATCTTCCCTTTCCATAAATCCAGTATGACAGCCATTGCCGCCAGGCATAGAAGGCATAGAAATTCAACTTCCTTCATTACTCACCTCTTTTAAACATACCAATCATATAATCAAAAGATCCATAAATTTTGAAATCACATATAATGTAATCGCCCCCTTAAATTGTTAAATACTAATTAAAAAACACCAAGGAAATATAGTCGATCTGACTATGAAAGTAAAGAATTCTCAAGAAAAAGCCATCTCATACAGCTAATATAAAACAATTATCTGTAAGAAGTATGTTTATTATATATCAGCCAGTCACCATTGTCAATATTAAGTTGCATTTTTTTCTATAAATTATTTTATATTATTTTTTTGAGATGTTTTTACGTTATTTATGATCTTTCCGCATAAAAGAAAGAAGTGCCAGAGTCCTTCCCTAAAGAAAAACTCTGGCACTTCCTAACCATTCATTCTACATTCAATACTTTCTCTAAAAATTATAACTTTTTAAACTTAGCAGTTGTTTTCACGCCCCGCTTTAAAAGATGTTCCTTATAATTCTTCAACTTCTTCGACGGTACCTTAAACTCAGCCTTACTATAAATATTGGTAAACGCCTTCTTTTGAATGGTTTTTAAATTCTTGCTTACAATCTTAATCTTTTTCAGATTCTTATCATTCATAAATGCATACTTCTCAATACGCTTTACGCTTGCTCCGATTACAACGGATTTCAGCTTTTTACAATCCCGGAATGCACTTGGTCCAATGTTTGTCACATATTTTCCAATTGTTACACTCTGGAGTTTTGTATTCTTGTAAAATGCTTTTTTAGCTATCTGGGTTACTTTAAAGGTATAGCCGTTGATCTTAACCGTCGCTGGTATGGTAACCTTTTTAAAGGTCCTTTTCGTTGGTTTTACATACATTACGGTACCATTTTTACTGGATGATTTTGTTACCTTGTATTTTGCATTCCCAACTGTTACGACTGCATTCTTTTTCGGCACCGGTTTGACCACAGGGGCTTTTACCAGGGCTTTGTATGCCTGCTGCAGCATAGATAATGCAGTATCCACCTCTTTTTGCGTCGCATTTACATTCAGGTTTACCATCTTAGCATTATTTAATACTTTTAAGTATGCAGACCAGCTTGTAGTGGTGTAGTCAGATGATTTCAGTCCGGCATAGGAATTGATCACCTTCTGTAATTCTGCCTTGTTTACAACCGGCTTTGGATCTTCTTTTACTTTTAATCCTGCGATGGCTGCTTCCAGTGAAACTCTTGCCTGATCCACATCCTTCTGAACTGCCTTTTCGTCTGCTGCTGTTTTCTTAGCATTTTCTAATGCTTTTTTAAGTGTATCCAGACTTTCTTTGGTATAGTTCCCGGACAGTTTGCTTTCGGCAAGGGCAATCAGGTTGTTCAGTTCTTTTTTATCCACCGGAACTACCGGATCTTCCCGGATAATCATTGCCTCCTGTAAAGCTTTTGCTGCTGTATCAATCTCTTCCTGTGTTACATTTTCTTTGGCAAGTACATCATTTGCCTGTGCCACGGCTGTCTGTAACTGGCTCCAGCCAAGTTCTGTATAATCGGCTGCAGACTTTTTCAGAGCTGCTGCAAGGAGTCCTTCCAATTCGGAACTTATGATGCTGTCTCCCATTCCGGTCATTGCCATTACCTGCCACTCAATAATACCTACTCCATGCAGTCCGCTTTCTTCCACTACCGGCTGCATTGTAATCTTTAACGCCTTTGCCCGTACCGGTGTCTCCAGTGTCAGGGTATTGTAAGCGTTCGGTATATTTTCTGTAACGGTGTCAATGGTATACCACTGTCCATCTTCTCCCAGGTATGTAATTTCAGACTCTGCCGGCAGAAGAATTCCGCCTCCGTCCGTAAAGTAATATACCTGAATGCTGTGAATCTCCTGAGTTTGATCCCAGTCGTACTGTACCCAGGCCTCTTTTCCTTCCTGTCCCCAGTTATGCCAGGTTCCGTTTGATTTATCCGTAGAGGAAGAGGGGTCGATTCCATCTTTCATTTTATCTACGCCGCCTAAATCATTTGGACTGTTGATGTTAGCCGAAGCCTCCGCTTCCGGTGCCACATTTACAATTTCCGGTGTCTGGACGGCTGCCACCAATGCATTAACTGCCTGATAAAGTGTATCAAACGCTGTATTAATTTCTTCCTGAGTCAATCCACCCTGATTAACCAGATTCTGTGCATTTGCCAGTGCATCTGCAAACACAGCCCAGCTTTCTGAGGTGTATCTGGCTTCTGCCTTTGTATTGGCGATATCCAGGATATTTCTGAGGTTTTTCTTGTTTACTCCCTGGGAACTTACCAGTTCACCTGATACTTTCCATTCGATGATGCCAACCGCCGTATTTTCATCCTGAGGCTGCATGGTTACACGGATTGCCGTTGCCAGTACCGGCTTCTTAAATGTCACTGTATTGTACTGATTTTCTTTGATATCCGTTACTTTCTGAACTTCTGTCCATGTTCCTTCATCGTTCAGGTATTCGATCAGCGCTTCTTTTGGAAGCATTACCGTTTCACCGTCCAGATAATAATAAATATCCGTACTGTCAATTCTTACAAGTTCTTCAAAATCATACTGAACCCAGGCTTCTGTGCCCGCTTCCTCACTGCTGTCCCAAACTCCCTTTGATGAGTCAGAAGAATTTACAGGATCGATACCGTCTTTTACAGCCTGTGCTTGACCGACGCTTGCCAAAGCTTCTGCCTGTGGTGCCAGATTCACGCTGACTGCACCCGGCATAATTTCCAAAGCATCCTTAGCCTCAAGGAGTTTTGCCAGCATGGTATCAATATCATCCTGAACAGCGGTTTCATCTGTCAGCAGATTCTCTGCTTCTTCCAATACATCTGCAAATGTACTCCAGGTCTCTGCTGTATAGTAATATGCTGCTTTTGTTCCAGCCAGTTCCACTGCTTTCTTTAATTCTGTTTTGTCTGCTGACGGCTGCGTATCAACCTGATATCCGTATACCTTCCACTCGATTACGCCACAGCCCAGTTTCTCCGGTGTCATAGTCATGCGGATTGCCTTTGTCATTACCGGGTCAAATGTGGTTTTATTATACTTATTAAGAGAAACGCCCAGTCCATCCACATTGGTAAACGGCTGCCAGCTTCCATCACTCTGGAGATATTCGTATTTCACACTTACCGGTGCAAAGTTTCCGCCGCCGTCTTTGAAGTAATAAGCGTCTGATGCCGTGATCATGATTTCTTTGTCCCAGTTGTACTGAACCCAGGCTTCCCCGCCCTGGTTACCTAACCAGTTATGCCATACGCCATGGCTGGTATCACCGGAAGATGCCGGCTCAAACCCATCGTTTAATCCTGCCACACCGCCCAGATCCTGAACGGAGTTAATAATTGCCGTTGCTTTTGCAGAAGATGCCAGATTTGTCTCTTCTCCATCCATAACAAATACCGATGCCTGTACAGGCTGTTCCATGCCTTCTACTGTTCCGTTTACCTTAAAGCTTCCTGCCTTGCTGTATTTATCCTCTGAAACAGCTTCCCAGGTCACTTTAGAATCCTTATAAATGCCATTGTCATACAGCACGCGTAAGGTTTCCGGTAGCAGTGGTGCTTTTCCTACAACCGTTACATAACTTCCCACTTCAGCAGAAACCGGTTTTGCTTGTTCTGCAGGTGCATATGCATCTGCTAATTCTTCGGCTGTCATGGCTTTGGATTTCACGGTAAAGTTATCAACCAGACCATTCAGGAACGCGGACTGCTTATTATCGGACCTTCCGATATAATTCATCTGCACATTCCCTAAATCAGCCAGGGTGAATCCACAGTCATCCAGTGTATAAACTGCTTCCCCATCCACATATAAGACAAGTGTCTGATCTTCCATGGTTACAGCAATATTTTTCCAGAATCCGGTGCCCAGTTTGATTCCGGTCTTGTGCTCTGCCGTTTTATTTGTCTTTGTATCGGTTACACCTATTACTAATTCATTTTTTCCTTCAAAGGAGACATACAGACGCTTTCCGCTGGTATCTCCAAACTGGAATATTCTCGCCCCGCTTCCCTGGGCTGCGGTTAATTTAATATCAGCCAGAATCGTGCAGTCTTCCACATTCCTGGTTAAGGAGGAGGGCAGCCTTACATATCCGCAGTAAGTACCGGTTAATTGAACTGCATTTCCTTCTCTGCCTTCCGTCACTGCCGGCTTGCTGATTGCTTCTGCATCATTTCCCGCTTCTGAAGAATCCTTTACAACTCTTTTTAACACATCTACTTCTTCAAATTCATAATCTGCAAGAACTTCCGGTAACTTTTCATCCTCTTTAACTACGAGGGTTAAGGTGTCTTCTGTACTTAATGCCCCATCGCTCACAGTCAGTTTCAGCTGGTATGTGCCTGCCTTATCTGCCGTAATGCCGGAAATCAACTTATCAGGATTTGCAATGGTAACGTTAGCGCCTTCTGGTTTGGAAGTCACTTCCCACAGGCTGGTAAGCGTCATATCCGGATATCCGTCATCTTTTGCAGAACCTTCCAGACGGTAAGTATCAGATAAATATACATTTAAGTCTTTACCTGCATCCACAACAGGAGCGGTATTTTCCAGAGGCTCCCCTTCTTCAATTACAACACGTGCTGTCTCAGCCGCCGGAAGCGGAACGGATACCAGGGTTGTTTCTCCGATATACTGGAAGCTTCCAGTTACTTTACCATCTACTTTGACCTGATAAGATCCCGGTTTTAATCCTGTAAATTCAATATCGGATTCATGCTTGGATACTTCCATGTTTCTGATATTCAGTTCCACATAGTTGCTGTCCTTACTTACCTTTGCCTGTGAATACTGATCTCTGTCCAGTTCAATGGAAAGCTTCTGATTGATAAAGTTCAGTCTTGTATAAACACCGTCTAAAGGTTTTACCTGATAGAATCCGCCATCTTCCGTCACTTCACATCCATAACCAAATAATCCAAAGATATTGTCTGTGGTTACGTCGGAAGACAGAATACGCAGTGCACCGAATAAGCCGGTATCTGCTTCTCCGGACATCTGGCGCCATCCGTTATGGATATTTCCTCCGCCGGTTCCCTGTCCGCCGGAATGGCCAAGCTCAGCCTGGTAAGTCCATGATACCGTACCGATATTTTCCGGGTCTGCATCTATCTGACCGGAATTTATACAGGTAAGGTTTGCAAGCTTTCCTGCGTAGTTCACACGAGCTGCATCCGCCATTTCGGTATCTGTCATACCGTTGTCCTGAAGCCGTAACCAGTCATCCATACAATAACCGGCAAGCGAAGCCGTATACTGGAAGTTCCACCAGTTTTCACCACAGATAGTGGTAGGGTTTCCATAGTGGTACCAGATTGGCTGCAGACCCCGGCAAGCCCTGGTCTTTAAGTCAATTTTGCTCATCATATCGGTGTTGTCATTTAATTTTGCAAGGGTGTATACCGCTTCTTCTCCGGTATTGTCATAAGCATACTCGGAACCGTATGGGTATTTATTTCCTTTAAATTTATTATATTTTGTCTTCATGATTTCGGTTATGTCTGAAGCCTCTTCATAATATCCTTCTGCTTCTAATGCTGCAAGGATATCAGGTGTTGTAGACTCACCCATAAGCCCGGTATCCCAGTTATAAGATACCCCTTTGCTGTAGAGCGCTTTTAAAATATTAGCGGCACGCAGCAGATAAGTTCCCTTATCTTCGGCATAATCAATCATATCCGGATATTTCTCAGCAATTTTGTACATAGAGAAATACGTATTGTACACATGAGGGTACGCATAACCGCGGTATATGCCCTGTCCGGTATTGTTCGGTTCATTGTCCAGCCAGTCATTTACCATGTAATCTTCCTGGTGCTCTTTCATCAGTCCGTTCCAGATAAAAGTATCCAGGTATTCATCCACTGCCGTAATCTGTTCCTTTACCGGCTGATAAACATTCTTTTCCGCCAGATATTCCCCATGGGTGAATCCCCAGTCATCGCCCCATCCAAAGTATCCTTCGTATACGCCGCGGACAGACTTTGTATCCATCATCCAGTCGTCAAAGATCTTGTCGTAAATCTCTCCCGGAGCATTTACCTGTGTCTTCTCTGTTACAAAATCTGCATGGAGTTC
Organism: Clostridiales bacterium; assembly: GCA_018365455.1. Lineage (GTDB taxonomy): Bacteria > Bacillota > Clostridia > Lachnospirales > Lachnospiraceae > Robinsoniella. The sequence goes on along the minus strand of JAGZJZ010000004.1, from coordinate 20,306 downwards.
CAGCGCATCCTCCACGCTGTCCATTGCATAAAACTGCAGGGTTGTCTTTTTGCCGTCTCCATATGTTATTTCCATATGATTGGCACCCAGGCAGGAAAGCTGTAAATTATAAATGTGGTACTGTTCCCCATCCTGTGTAACGGTTTCCAGATACTCTGCTTTTGTCCCCTGATCTTTGGTACATTCCTGCTTATTGGATACGGATTTCTGAAGTCCCTCATAAAGTCCGGTATCATGTGCACACTTTATCTGCATATCCGTAATCTGATCTTCCCCATATGAAGTATGCAGATAAAATTTAGCCGGCATATTTACGGAAAAAGCCATACTGGGTACCGCTACCGCATCTATAATGCCTTCTTCATAAAGCTTTGTCTTCATATCCTGCTCACTGTCAACGCCGGTAAACTTAAACGTGTATGTTTTGCTTTCTCCTGGCGCCAGTGTGAGCGATGTATTTTCCAGGTAGCTGCTTCCGGTGGTCTTGATTACATCGGAATGGATATAGAATACATTCAGACCATTTGCCCAGCCGCCCTGGTCCTGTGCCCATACGGATCCGGCATGCCCGTTGTTAATCCTCCAGTGATCCTGATACTCAAATCCCGCTCCGGTAGAAGTATCCGGGGTAAACAGCAGGAACTTGCCCTGGCCGCTTGGCCTGCTGGCATAGATATAGCTGGAATCCTGTCCCACAAAAGAGTGGTCCACTACGGAAGTCTCATAAACCTGTGTCCCGCCGGGCCAGAACTCACTAAACGGCATCGGCACACCAAAGTCTCCGATAATCAGGTTCTTATCCTCTGTATTGGTAACTGTCATGGACCAAACGATCTGATCATCCACTAATTCGTAAGTCTCTACCAGTTTGAAGTCCTTAATACCCTTTTCTTCTTTGGCATTTTCATAAGTAACTTCTACTTTATTACCCTTTAGCTCAATTTTTCTAGTTTTACTTCCATTATCGGAGGCACTGGTCATGGATTCCGTCCAGTTCTCTTCGCCCTCCCATTTTGTCTGGAACATTAATTCACCCATCCACTGATGTTCCTTGGACGCTCCCTGGGTAGGTGCATATTCAGCATTCAATACATAGTTGGTATCGTACAGATCTCCCTGAATCTTCAGTTCATCAATGTGTCCGTATTTACCAATCTTCAGATAAAAATAATCATTGGAAAGTTCCATTTCGCCGCTTGGCTTTTCTGCATTGCCCAGAACCTTCCACTCCTTGATTCCAACCGCATGATTACTGGTGGTTCCATAGCCCTGGGGCGTCATAGTCAATCTTAACTGATTGGTCTTAATGGGCTGGTCAAACTGCACTACATTGTACGCATCCAGTTTCTGATCGGTGACAACGGCTGCCTCCGCCCATGCACCCGCTGCTGCGTCCCAGTATTCTACTACGGTCTTTTCCGGAATCAGAATACCGCCATTATCTGTGAAATAGTAAATCTCCGTGCTGTCAATAGTGGCTTCTTTCTGCCAGGTGTACTGCACGTATGCCATCTGTCCCTCATTTGTCCAGCTGTGCCAGACCAGTCCATCTCCTGAACCCGTCGATGCTGTGGGTTCTGCTTCATCATTTAAAGCATCTACCCCGCCTAAATCTTCCGGACGGTTAATACTTGCAGATGCCTCTGCCCTTGGCGCAATATTAAAAGGCATTACCTTTCCGTATGCTTCCCATTCAATTACACCGACTCCATCGCCATCCGCTTTCTGTTTTTCAATGGTCACCCGAAGCCCTTTTGTCTTTACCGTATCAAAGGACGTTATATTAAATCCATCCGGCAGACATCCAAGTCCCCGGGCATTTGAAACTTCTACAAAGTTACCATCCGCATCCATATATTCATATTTACAGGATTTCGGAATTTTAATTCCACCGGAAGTGGGTTCTTCCCCATCATACCAGAAATAAATTCCGCTGCTGTTCAGTTCCACTTCGTTTTCCCAGGTATATGTCAGCGTTTCACTTGCAGGCTTGGCTGGATTCCCCCAGGAACCATAACATGCTCCCGTTTCTTCTTTTCCTGTCCGGGAAGTCTTGGATACTTTCCCGTCATTGACTGCAGTAAGGGTTTCCCAGCCTGATATGTAACTGGTGGAAACGTCTGCACTCCCTGCTACATTATTTGGTCTTTCCCCATCAGGTGCGATAAAAAATTCATCTGTTTCTGTGGATTTATCTGCTTCTGTGGATTTCTCCGCTGCATAAACCTTATTTGTCCCTGCCAGTCCCGGCAAAGGTATGGATGTTATTGTCATAGCCAGTGCCAGTACCGATGCAGTAACCTTAACAGCCCCATTCACCAATCGTTTCTTTCTCATTTGCGAACCTCCTCGTTCCTCTCTCAAATACCTTCCCTGTTTCCCCAGCCGAATTACATTCCATGAAGCCTTATGTAATTTCGTTTCCAGCATACCGTGATCCATTACGGATTCACTGCTGTGCTTTGGCAGAACCTGTTCCCTGCCATAAGTATTGACTGCCTTCAAGTCACCCTCTTCCATTATAATATGTTCTAAAATATCGTATCCCGCAAAGCTTCTTAAGTCACAGCTCAGGGTGATATCTTCGTGAATATTCCGGTTAACCGCAAATATGGTTACCTCTTCCTTTTCCTCACGGTATACTGCAACTGTTTCAATATCCGTAACATCACAATGACCGATAGTATCGTGTTTTGGCGTATCCAGAATTGGCTGCAGCGCAGTGCCCCGTCCATACAGGGACGCATGGAGAAATGGGTAAAAAATAGTCTGCTTCCACACACCGCCGTCATTCTCCGTCATAATCGGTGCAATTACATTTACCAGCTGTGCAAGACATGCCACCTTTACGCGGTCTGCATGTTTTAACAGCATAATCAGCATTAAGCCCACCATCAGCGCATCTTCAAATGTATAAATATCCTCCAGCAGATGAGGCGCCTTCTGCCATGGGCGGTTCTTCATGGTATCGTCATCTGCTTCCGAAGAGTGGAACCATACATTCCATTCATCGAAACTTAAATTCATAACCTTTTTGCTTCTCTTCTTCGCTTTGATATAGTCACAGGTGGACACAACCGTATGTATAAAATGTTCCATATCCATGGTCAGCGCCAGATAATCAGCCGTATCATTCATGGTATTTCCATAATATTGGTGGAGGGAAATGTAATCTACATAATCATACGTATGTGTCAGCGTTTCCGCCTCCCACTCTGGAAATGTCGGCATCGCCACAAAGGAACTTCCGCAGCTCACCATTTCAATAGACGGATCAATCAGTTTCATCGCCTTTGCCGTTTCCGCAGCCAGACGTCCGTATTCATCAGCCGTTTTATGCCCGATCTGCCATTCTCCGTCCATTTCATTTCCCAGGCACCAGGTCTTAATTCCATATGCCTCTTTAGCGCCGTGGCTTCTTCTTAAGTCACTGTAATAAGTACCCGACGGATGATTGCAGTACTCCAGCAGATTACAGGCATCCGCAATCCCTCTGGTTCCCAGATTGACAGCCATCATCATATCCGCGTCCGCTTTTTTTGCCCACTTAGCAAACTCATTTAATCCCACTTCATTGGTTTCCAGGCTGCGCCATGCCAGTTCCAGACGTTTCTTACGCTGTTCCACCGGACCCACGCCGTCTTCCCAGAAGTAATTGGACACAAAGTTCCCGCCGGGATACCGGATTATCGGAACCTGTAACTCTTTCACCAGCTCCAGCACATCCCTTCGGAATCCGTCTTCATCCGCTGACGGATGTCCCGGCTGATAAATTCCGTTATAAACAGCCCTTCCCAGATGCTCAATAAAAGAACCATAGATTCTCTTATCAATTTCTGCAATCCGAAAACTTTTATCAATGATCATTTTTGCATTTTTATTCATTTTCATATCCTCCATCAACCTTTCACAGCTCCCGCTACCATACCTTCTATAAAATATTTCTGAAAACAGAGGAACAGAATTAATATAGGAATTACCGAGAAGCAGGAACCCACGATCAGCAGGTCATAATTGTTTCCATAAGGTGTCAATAACGTATTCAGACCGATTGGCAGGGTGTACTTCTTATCATCCCTTAAAATCAACAGCGGCCACAGAAAGTTATTCCAGTAAGTCATACCGTTTAAAATTGCCATAGAAGCCATTGCAGGCTTCATAATAGGGAAAATCAGCCTTGCAAAGATTCCATATTCAGTTGCTCCATCCACACGCCCTGCAGAAATTAATTCCTTGGGAATACCCTCCAGGTATTGGCGGAAGAAGAAAATAGTGGAAGCATTTGCCATAAAAGGCAGGACAATTCCGGTATATGTATTGCTGAGTTTCATGCCGATCATCTGGTTATACAAAGGGAGCATCAGAATTTCGAATGGTACCATTAAGATCAGAAGTACGCAGACAAAGAAGAAATTCTTCCCTTTGAAATTGTAAGCCGCAAATCCGTATCCTACACAGGCGCTCACCAAGAGGGTCAGCACTACCTGTACAACGGTTAAAAACACGCTGTTGATAAACCAGGTAAAGTAACTGTGCTCTCCGGTAAACAGATAAACATAATTCTTGAGGCTCATCTTTGCCGGTTCAATCTTCAGATTCAGTCCATACTGGATCAGTTCTTTTCCGTCTTTAAAGCTGGCGATTACCATTGCGGCAAATGGCACCAGTATGACAATTGCTAGTAGCGTAAAAAATACGAATAAGAAGATTTTCATCCATATAATTTTTGTTTTTCCACCCACATTTTGCTGTGCCATCCCATTAGTCCTCCTTCTTAAACATGCCTGAAAACGTCAGCTGCGCAATGTTGATCACCATAGTTATTGCCAGCAGGATGACTCCGACTGCTGCCGCATAACCCATTTCATTTTTCTGGATTCCCTGGCGATACAGGTAGCCAACGATGGTAAGACCGATATTCTGAGGAGAATCCTTTCCTGCCCACAGCATGTAGCTTTCTGTGAACATTGCCAGCCCGCCGTAAATACTGATCGTAAGAACATAAGTTATGGTCGGTTTTAACATAGGCAGTGTTACATAGATAAACTTCTTAAAAGAAGTGGCTCCATCAATGGATGCCGACTCGTAAAGTTCTGAGGGAATGCCGTTTAGCCCGGAGATAAAATACAGCATATTGACACCCATCCACCGCCAGCAGGCGAGAAACAGCAGCGCCACATATGCGGTAAAACTGTTTTTCAGCCATTTTACCGGCTCTAATCCCAGCGCAGTCATAATGCTGTTCATAAATGCAGAATCCATTTCGCCAAACATCAGGCGGAAAATAGTACCCGCTACCACAATGGAGGTGAGGATCGGTACAAAAAATACGGATTTGAACATTTCTTTTGCCGCCATCAGCTTACTGTTAATCATGTATGCCAGCAGCATGGGAATCGGTATTAAGAGGATCAGTGTCCCGATCATATATTTCAGGCTGTTCCAGAGCGCTATTTTAAAGATCCGGTCACCTGCTAATTTACTGTAATTTTTAATTCCCACAAAGGATGTCTGCCCAGGCAGAACCTCCTGGAAACTCATAACTCCGGCCTTTGCCAACGGAAACAGCCAAAATATCAAAAACGTTAAGACAAACGGAAGTATGAACACATATGGTGCTATTTTCTGGGAATATAATAATTTCCGAAAATTAATTTTCTTCTCTTCCTGCTGTTGTATCGGTACCGTCTTCCTGCCACTCATTTTTCTACCCCTTTCACCATCTGCATGATTCGTATCCCTTTTTACAAAAGCAGGGGAACGTAGCTTTCTACGCCCCCCTGCTTTTAGCTGTCACAGCTCATAAAGCTAGTGCCTCCCAGCGTCTTTTAAACACCTATTGTAATTCATTTTCGATCTGGGACTGCGCCTCTTCCAGAGCCGTAGTGATGTCCTGGTCGCTGTCAAAAATTGCATTTAAAGTAGTTGCACTGAATGTGCTGTTGATTGCCGGATAAGCTTCTGTAGATTTAATCAGGCCAATCTGATCTTTAATTTCATTTAATACGTCAAAAGGATTGTTTTTAAAATACTGTACAAATTCATTATCCGGATTGTGGGTTACTTCTTTCATCGTCCATACGTCCATGTTGCATGGGTCGAATCCAAGATTATTCCACAGACCAATATTGCCGTCTACGCTGAGTTTTGCATAAGCCAGGAAATCCTTTGCCAGCTGAACATCGCTGCACTGGTTTGTGACACAGGTACCTGTACCGCCGCCGCCGACTGAAGATGGCATTCCTTCTTCCAGAACCGGAGCCGGAGCAATTGCTATTTTACCCTTTAAATCCGTCATATAGCTGGTGTATCTGGACATCTGCCACATTGGCATAATCGCACATGCCACTTCACCTGCATTATAGTAAGCGTAAGCTTCTTCTGTATCCGGGTTGCCGCCTGGAATTGTAGTTGCGACTCCTGCAGTCTGGAGATCTTTTAAAGTTTCCAGTCCTTTTTGTGCTTCCGGGATATTTACATTTACATTTCCTGCTTCATCTACCCAGTCTTTTTTCTGCTGTGCAATCAGGTCGTTTAACTGCCATAATGCACTGGTATCTGTGGAAATGATGTATTTGCCGGTTGCTTCTTTTAATTTAAGACCTGCTTCTTTTAAATCAGCATAAGTCTTAATTGTGGTGTAATCAATATCAGCAGCTTCTAACATTTCTGTGTTGTAGAAAGCAACGGTTGCACCTACATGACTTGGAATACCATAATTCTGTCCGTCTTTGCTGTAAAGTTCAATTCTGGAAGCTACAATGTCTTCTCTGTAAGGGTCAATTGCATCATTTAAAGCTTCTAACTGAGGCTCCCCTTTTAAGAAGTTGGCAAATTTACCAAGCTCGATATCTACGATATCCGGTGCTCCTTCTCCTGACTGCAGGGCAATCTGAAGTTTATTATGCATGTCTTCATAAGGAAGTACATTAACGTTTAAGCTGACCTGGCGATCCGGATTTGCTTCATTCCATTTCTGTGCCATATCCTGAAAATGGTTTCCGTGAAGTTCCATGAAGGTCCACATTTCCAGTTCGGCAGCATCTGCACTTGCAGCTGTGGCTGCTTTTTCAGAATCCGCTGCTTCTGTTTCAGCCGATGCTTTTTCCGTTCCCTTAGTCTCTGCCGCTTCCGTATCCGCTGCTGCGGTCTCTGCTGTAGTCTCTTTTACGGCTTCCGTTGTTCCTGCGCTGCCTCCGCATCCTGCGATACTTGCAGCTGCCATGACTGTTGCTAATAAAACTCCTAATACTCTGCTTCTTTTTTTCATCTTTCTTCCTCCTTAGATAAACTCTTTCACCCACACTAACATTTCGCCTGTACGGCGGTTCCCCCAGTATGGATAGGGAACAAACATTAACGGTATACTTTCCATTGTGAGATCAGATTCTTTATATAGTTCGTTGCTCTGCCACCCATCTGTCGTCACTTTTTTCCCTGCTGTCCGGATTATCGTAGTTCCTCCCAGTAGATTTTCTTCATAGCTTTCCTGCAGTTCCTGCTCCGGATCCAGGTATACTGCCGGAAGGTTTTTACCATTGTCCACTTCTTCCAGGCAATACACTACGGGGCCCTTCATTACCGCAATTTTGCCAACATCCTCTTTTACCAGGGGGTTGGCTCGCAGAATTCTGGGAGCAAGTGCAAATTTATAAACCAGCGAAGGATTTTTTCCTGAAATCATTACTTTTGCATAGCCCTTCTGCACTTTTGCCGCAACCTGCTTTCCATCCAGCAAAAGGTCATACTTTTTCACGTATTCAGGGATCCGAATAGCCAACTCAAATTCCGCTTCATCTTCATTCTCAATGGAAATTTCTATATTTCCGTCATTGGGAAATCTTGTTTTCTGACTCAGATGAACCGGGTGCCCTTCTATCTCCATGCTTGTCTCACTTGAGATAAACAGGTTAATCCAGACAGAAGAACGATCATAAAAATAAATGTATTCTCCAATTGATGCCAGCGTCCTTGCTATATTGGGCGGACAGCATGCAACTCCAAACCATTTCTGCCGGACCGGCTTTACATGTTCCATGGAGGTTCTGGGAAGGCAGTTATCCGGCCACACCTCCAGGGGATTTACATAGAAGAAACTCTGTCCGTCCATTGCAACTCCGGACAAAAGTGTATTGTACAATGCCCGTTCCACCACATCCATATACTTACTGTCCCTTGTAATCTGTCCCATTCGTCTTCCAAAGAGCGCAAGCCCGATAGATGCACAAGTTTCCGAATAATTACAGTTGTTGGGAAGATCATACCCTGTGGTAAAACGTTCCAGGATTCCGGAACTGCCGATGCTTCCAGTAATATACATCTTCCGTTGTGTAATATCATCCCATAGTACCGTACATACCCGGAACAGCTCCTGATCCTGATACTCATATGCTACATCCGCCATGGCACAGTACATATAAACCGCCCGTACTGCATGGCCCTCAGCCGTATCCTGCTCCCGAACCGGCTTATGGGATTGGGAGTACAGAGGCAGATAATTTTCAAACTCCGGAAAAATCCTTTTATAATCCGGGCTTTTCTCTTCTTCCAGGAAATAATTAGGTTCCCTTCCCCTTCGTTCCAGAAACTCTTTTGCCTGTGCCAGATAAGCTTTATTGCCGGTTACTTCATATAACTTTACCAGTCCTATCTCCACTTCCTGATGTCCGGGATATCCATCCTTATTATGCTCAGGAGAAAATACATTGCATATCAAATCTGCAAATTTGCAGATACAGTCTAAAAACTTTCTTTTACCCGTAGCTTTGTAATATGCTGCAGCCGCTTCCATCAGATGCCCTGCCGTATAAAGCTCATGTCCTTCTTCCAGGTTACTCCAGCGTTTATCCGGTTCCTTAATGGTAAAATAGGTATTTATATAACCATCCGGCTGCTGTGCTTCTGCAATCAAATCAATAACTTCATCCGCTGTACGCTCCAGTTCCTCATCTTGTTTTGATTCCAGTGAAAGTGCAACTGCTTCCAACCACTTTGCTACATCCGTATCTTGAAACACAGCCCCATAGAATTCACCGGTTGCCCTTTTTGCTGCAATTTTAAAATTCATCAACCCATGGCTTGTCTGAACATCCGGTATGTTATCATTCAAAATATTCCACTGATAAGGGATAATCGTGCTCTTCACCAGGTCTATATATCTATCCCAGTAGGAATCCCGTATCTTCGTACGGTTTAGTTCAACTAAGGTTAGTTTTTCCATAAATGCCTCCGTCGTTTCTGATCAACCCCAGTGCCTCCCGACATATTTACATCGGAATTCATGAACTCTGTCCTGCGGTTTTGATTAAACGTTTTATCTGATATCAGTACTATACTACAATTTCCAAAATAATGCAATACCCTTTTTCACAAAAATGTCAAAAAAAATATGTACATGCCAAATTACATGTACATATTAACACAATTATATTTTTTTAGTGTAAAGAATCACTATCAATATACCAACTAAATATCATCTATTTCTGGCTTAATCGTTTTATCCACGGATTGTCTTCTTTTCAGCATACATTTGATTTTATAGGGGTAGACCAGTCCCCCCGCCATAGAACCTTCTACCTGCTCCACCACAATTTCCGCAGCTTTTTTACCGATTTCATGAAGAGGAAGAGCCATTGTGGTCAGCGCCGGTTTAAACGCTGTACTGAATTGCCTGTCATCAATTCCAATCAGGGCAATATCTTTACCAATCTCCACACCATGGTCATTCGCATAGTCGTAGACACCCAGCGCCATCACGTCACTCATGGCAAAAATCGCAGTTACATCCTCCCTCAGCAATTGCCTGCACGCCTCATACCCCATGCTTCTCAGCCAGTTTCCCGTCACATTCAATGCCGGATTATATAAGATCCTGTTCTCATATAATGCTTTTTGATGTCCCACCATTCTGGAAAAAGTATGAAGGCTGTCTTTATCCCCGGATATAACACCTATGCGCTTATGCCCCTCCCGGATTAATTCCAGGGTAGCCTCATAAGCTGCCTGTTCATCGTCAAATACAACGGACGGAATCTCCCTGTCGCCGGCAAAGCCATACGCCACCACCAGCGGACACTTCAGCCCCTTGGGAATACTCTTTATCTCACGGCAGTGTGCCCCGATATAAATAATGCCCTCTACCTGCTTGCTCTGCATGATTAAGAACTCTTCTTCAACCTGCTTTTTATAATCCTCATGGTGATAAAAGGCATTGTCATATTTTTTATAAAGTCTCAGGTTCCCCAGTAAAAATGTATATTCCTTTTCTTCCAGGTACTCATTTATTCCGTCCACAATCTCAACGCAGTTAAATACTGTCAGATCCTCTGTAATAATTCCAATGGTTCTGGAACTGCGCTGTTTGAGATTTTTCGCCATCATATTAGGGACATACCCCATTTCTTTTGCCGTCTTAAGAATACGCTCCTTTGTCTCTTCCCCAACCCTTCCTTTTCCATTCAGAATATTGGAAACTGTAGCAATGGAAACCCCACATTCTTTCGCCACCTCTTTAATAGTTGCCATAACGATATATTCCTCCCCTGTAAATATTTTAGAGATAAACATTTAGTAAAACTTTTAACTAAACTTCTCCCTAACTCTAAGTATAACACTAAAACCTTTTTAAATTCAACTGGTAAAACGTTATATCTATTTATTCATAAAACTGCATAATGAAACATGTTAATCGTTACGATACTCAAATTTGAGGAATCTAAGGAATCTAAAAACATTCTTCGGTGCTTCAGCGGATGTTTTGTGGTGTTCTAATGCATAATATTTGGGTTTTGCTGATTAAGACGCTTTGTGTACAGAGGCAGTGTACGAAAAGATAGGCGTGGGAAACTGCATTAAGCATTCCAGTCTGTTGAGTAGGGCAAAATGATCAAAGAGCTTATAAAATAAGCAACATACACTCATTTTATAAGCTCTGATAAAAATGATATTGATTTTAATCATTTTTAATTTAATCATTTCTAACTTAATTATTTCTAATTTAAAAATATCTATTTTAATAATATCTATTTTAATAATATCTATATCCCGTTCCATCGGTTAAAACTTAAATACCGCCACTCCATACGCCGGCAGTTCATACCCAAAGGAATACGTCATGCCGTCACATTCCTTTTTAACCGCCTTGTAGATTTCAGGCTGAACTTTTCCGGTCCCACCGAACTCGCTGGCATTGCTGTCCAGAATCAGCTTATACTGCTTTCTTCTGGGAACGCCAACCCGATAATCAATCCGTTCCACAGGAGTAAAATTAATTACAAACAAAAGGTTGCTTTTTCCGTTTTTAGAATGACGGATAAAGCTAAATATACTTCTTTCATTGTCATTTGCATTCACCCACTCAAATCCGTTCGGGTCATAATCATGGTCATACAGTGCCGGGGTTTTTTTATAGAGATGGAGCAGCTCTTTTACAAAATGCTTTATCTGGGCATGTCTCTCTTCACCCAGCAGATACCAGTCCAGTTCCCTGGCTTCGCTCCATTCCTGGAACTGGGCGAACTCCTGTCCCATGAACAGCAGCTTCTTCCCCGGATGTCCAATCATAAAGGAATATGCCGCCTTTAAATTAGCAAACTTATCATCATACTGTCCCGGCATTTTACTGATCATAGAACACTTCAAATGAACCACCTCGTCGTGGGAAAGCACCAGCACGTACTTCTCCGCATAGGCGTATGTCATGGAAAATGTCATCTTATGGTGATTATACTGCCTGAAATAAGGATCCAGTTTCATATATTCCAGAAAATCATTCATCCATCCCATATTCCATTTCATGGAAAAAGCAAGCCCGTCCTCTTCTGCTTTGCCGGTAACCTTAGGCCATGCCGTTGACTCTTCTGCAATCATAAGGGTTCCGTGGTTGCGCCCCAGGACAACGGTATTTAAGTGTTTGAAGAATTCGACTGCCTCCAGGTTTTTATTGCCGCCGTATTTATTAGGCACCCACTGACCATTTTGCCTGCCGTAATCCAAGTACAAAATTGATGCTACCGCATCCACCCGCAATCCGTCTACGTGGTACTGCTCCACCCAGAAAAGGGCATTTGCAATCAGAAAATTTTTAACCTCACTTTTTCCAAAATCAAAAACTTTAGTTCCCCAGTCCGGATGTTCGCCCTTTCTCGGGTCTGCATATTCGTATGTACTGGTTCCATCAAACTCTGCAAGTCCGTGGGCATCCTTTGGAAAATGCGCCGGTACCCAGTCCAGTATGACGCCAATCTTATTTTTATGCATATAATTTACAAAATACATAAAGTCTGCAGGAGTGCCGTAACGGGAGGTAGGTGCATAATATCCGGTCACCTGATATCCCCAGGACCCGTCAAACGGATGCTCTGCTATCCCCATCAGTTCCACATGGGTATACCCCATATCTTTTATGTATTCCACCAGATCATGGGCAAGCTCCTTATAATTATAAAACCCATCCTCATCTCCCTCATGCCGGGGATGCTTTTTCCAGGAACCCGGATGAACTTCGTAAATGGAAATTGGCTCTTCATCCTGATTTGTCTGGGCACGTTTTGCAATCCATGCCGCATCTCCCCATTTAAAGTTGTTGATGCAGGCAATCCGGGACGCCGTACCCGGCCTGACTTCCGCCTGGTTTCCATATGGATCCGCCTTATATAGTGCTCGTCCGTCTTTGGTGGTAATATAATATTTATACAGGCTGCCCACAAAAGCATCCGGTATGAATGCCTCGTACACGCCAATAGGGTCTATACGCCTCATAGGATGGGCTTTCTCATTCCAGCCGTTAAATTCCCCAATAACACTTACATCTGCCGCATTTGGTGCCCAGACGGCGAAATAAACGCCGTCTGTCCCTCCGATTTTCTGCGGATGTGCACCCAGTTTTTTATAAATATCATAATGTGTTCCCTGACCAAACAGATACTGGTCTAAATCGCCAAACAAAATCCCCTTGTTCTCAGCCTTTTTCGCAGCTGTTCCTCTGGCCTGCTTTTTCTCTGCCATCTTCTCACCCCTGGTTTATTTTTATTATTACGCTTCCACACGCTTTTACTTCTAACGTAATCTTACCATGATCTGCAACGACCTTTTCCCCTGTAACAGCATCCACACAGCTTTCTGCTTCCACAGGCAGCGGTATTGTCATAACTGCTGCATTTTCATCGTTATTAACCGCAATAACCACCGCTTCCTTCCCCAGTATTCTGGCAAAAGCATACTGGCGGTTGGTCAATACCAGCTCCCGGTAGATTCCACTGGCAAGTGCCTGGTTTCCTTTGCGGATATCTCCAAGCTCCTTTAAATGCCGGATAATCTCAGGATGCTCATTATTCTTTTCACATTCTTCCAAAATCAGATGCGGTCTCAGCGGATCATCATTTCCGCCTTCCTTCTTTCCTTCAACGCCCCATTCTGAACCGTAATAGATAGATGGAATTCCCGGAAGTGTATAGAGCAGCGTATAAACCGGATCGACATGATCCTTATTAGTCAGCTTGCTCATAATGCGGTCCACATCATGATTGTCTACAAAGGAATACAACGTTCTTCCCTTATAGATCCCGCCGTTTTCATCAAACTCACGCTTCACCGTATGGGCAATCTCAAAGTAATTATGGTCATTATGACCGGAATAAAGCCCCTTGTGAAGTTCATAGTTGGTAACCGCGTGAAGCACTTCATCATTTGCCCATTTTGCGTAATCCCCATGGATGACTTCACCCATCAGCCAGAAATCTTCTTTTTCAGACTCCGTTACCCGGCGCATCTCTTTCATAAAATCAAAATCCAGGCAGTCTGCACAGTCCAGACGGATTCCGTCGATATCAAACTCCTGAATCCAGAAACGAATTACATCCAGTAAATAATCCCTTACTGCACGTTCCGACTGATTTAAATTAACCAATTCAAAACAATTTCTCCATGCCTCATAACCAAAACCGTCATTATATGGCGTATTCCACCCAAAATTAATTCCTTTATACCAGTTGCGGTAAGGAGAATTTTCCCTGTTCTGTTTAATATCCTGAAAAGCAAAAAATTCTCTTCCCGTATGATTAAATACCCCGTCGACAATCACCTTGATGCCTTCTCCATGGGCCATCTCCACAAACTTCTTAAAATCTTCGTTGTCACCAAGGCGCCTGTCGACTACTTTATAATCCTTCGTATCGTAACCATGTGTGGTAGATTCAAATAACGGCCCTATATAAATTGCAGTACACCCAATTTCTTTTATATGCGCCAGCCAGGGAAATAATTCCTGAAATCTGTGAATTGTTTTATTTTCTCTGTTCTCTTTTGGTGCCCCTGTCATTCCCAGGGGATACATGTGATAAAATACTGCCTCTTCATACCATTTATTCATTTCTATCAATCTCCTTTACGAATATATTCCATACATAAACTGATGCACCAGGCTCCGCTTGGTGTCATCACTAACAATGATTTCCATTTCTGTCTGATCACATACCACTAAAATATAATGGCTTAATATTCCAATAAAACCAATGGCAAACTGCCTCTGGCGTCCCCGCATATTTCCCAGCTGCCCTTCCGCCTGCTCAAACACACCTATAATAATGTGATAAAACTTACTCACCAGCGGCTGAACCGCACGATAAGCATCGTTATCCTTCGCCGAATAGAACAGAGCCATCATTAACATATAGGTTTTCTTATGAGATATTGCATAATCAATAAATGCACCAGCCAAATGATAAAGCGTCATGGGGAGATCCCCTTTATACTCAGCCGCATTAGCCAGCCGTGTCCTGAATTCTTCAAACTGCGTATTCAGAAGGCTTTCCAGCAGCCCATATTTACTTCCAAAATAATAATATAGCGTGGGTTTTGTGATCCCGGCTTTCTCTACAATCTCCTGTATTCCCACTGCATCATATCCCTTATGGTAAAATAACTCCAGTGCAGCTTCCATAATCAACTGTTTATTATCCATTGAAATTCTCCTTCTGCTATTATTATACCGTTCGGTATACAAAATGTCAACAAAAAGGAGCTTCTCTTCAGAAACTCCTTTTCGCAGATGATTTATTATGATCCCTTTTTTCTAATATACTTCATTGTAACAATCTACGTACTCAGAATGATCTACTGAATAGTATCTATCCAAATATATCCTAAATAGTATCTATCTGAAATCTTTCTCGCAGAGCAGAACTCTGTCTTCTTCATCAAACCGCTTCCCTGACAGGCTTGAGAACAATTTTCTCATACCGATGCGGTCAACGCGTTTCATTGCCCGGTCTACAATATCCTTCACATCTGCAACCGTAACCGCATGATCAGGAGACTGGATCTCACCAATCCGGTCATACAGAAGCCCCACAGCAGGTTCTTCAATATGGTAATCCTTATCGTTAGCATAAGTTTTTCCGAAATAAACCAACTCATCATTGGTAAAGATCGGTATGGTAATGTTCACATTAAATTTGCATGCCAGATCCGGATAACGTGCAAGAAGATCCCGTACATAGCTCTTCTCGTCTTCCAGAATCACTATCAGTCCATCCGTCTTAAATTCCATTGCCTTTGCCAGCATCTCAACTGCATTTTCATCCAGATCTCCGGCTTCTTCAATAATCAGTGTACCGCCCGCAATCTTGGATATGGTCGCCGGAATATCCTTTTTATTAAAGTCTTCCGCATAGATCTTAGCTACCTTCGCTGAACTCTGCCTCTTCTCCTGGCTGATTACCTTGGCCAGGTTAATACCAAGAGTCGTTCTGCCGCTTCCTGCATCTCCTGTTATGACAACATTTCCGATCTTGGAATTACCTGACCCGAAGTTACCTTCCCTGATTTTTGAAATAGCATGGGCAAGCTGTGCATCCAGCCCCTTTATTCTGGCAAAAAATCCAAGTGTCGTCTTCTGTGACTCTGTAAGCGTCATAGGTACATGCGCATTCAGTTCCGGTGCAGGGTGATACATCGGATCGGATGCAACTCTATGTACGCTTTCTTCCACATCATTTAACATCTGGTCTTTCACTGTCATATCAGAATGAAGATGAGATGTATTTGCCGCTGCCTCAATGGCTGCCAACAGGTCAATCGTTGCCCCCGGATCATCTGCTTCCGGCATTTGGATCTCATCCGGCATCTGCACTTCGTCCGGCATCTGTATTTCATTCGGCATCTGCACAACATCCGGCATTTCCTGCTCATCTGTCATATCTGTTTCATCCAGGGCATCCGACTCTTCTTCCTGCTCATCTGCATCCTGGTATTCTATGCCTTCATCATCCGTATCATATTCGTATTCGACTACCTCTTCCGGTTCTTCCTCATATTCATACTCATAATCTTCTGCGTCTTCGTCCGCATTCTCTTCGTATTCGAATTCTTCCCCGACTTCGTCCGCATCTACAGTATCTTCATCTCTGTCATCGTCTTCGTCCGGATCATATTCCAAATCAGCATCATATTCCGGCAGCTCTTCATCTAACGGTTCTTCGTCTGCATCCAGATCATCCCCATCCGGCTCTCCATCATAATCCTCTTCATCCATTGCATCTTCCGAATCATCGTATTCATCAGACTCTTCATACGCTTCTCCATCCGAATCTTCATCATAATATTCTACCGAATTTGAATCATCCAGATCTTCAGCATCTTCCTCGTCATACCCATCTACCATGGATTCGTCCTCATCTGCTTCATCCTCATCTTCCACACCACTCATAGAAGTAAGTACATCATCGATAGAAATCCCTCTGAACTCCTGATTATCGGCATAAACCGCTTCTTCTGCTTCCATTTCTGCAGCTTCTTCACCGGAGGTATCCCCGATAACGGTAGCAGGGTTCATATCGTCTTCATCTTTAGGCTTCTTGATTCCTGATAAAATTTCTCGCATATTTTTAGCCAGCTCCATTTGCAAATCTGCTGTATTATATGCCGGAAGGACCGGAATTGACTCTGCTTTTCCTATATTTTCTTCCTGGAGAGCTTCTTTCACAGGCGTATACTGGCGAATCATCTCTTCCTCATCAGCATAACTGTCGTCTCTGCCATAGCTTTCCGATTCCTGCTTATGCATCGCAACCGATGCTGCAATCTCCCGCTCCGTAGCAGCAATAATATTGGCTGCCAGGGCTTCTTCTTCCGTCTCAGGCATTCCTTTCAGAATTTCCTTTTCTAATTTAGGAACTGCTTTTGTCACTGTTTCTTCTTTTGTTTTTATATCAACAATTCCACTTGGATTGTCATAGATGGTCTGCTGTTCCGGTGTAAGCGGGACATAATTCCGCTTAAGTTCCAGAGCCTTTACCACATACTTTCCATTGTGGAACCAAAGAGTTATATCGTCACATTCTTCAATACATTTTTCAACCAATCCGGCTTTGTGGTACAATTTTGCCAGTTCATATGCCCACTGTTCCGTGTATTCCTTATGTTTGTACTCTTCCAGAATCTCAATCTGTTCCTCCAGAGAAGATCCTCTGCCTTTATATAGTTTATATTTTAAAACATATTTACTGTTATCATTGGGTGCCGCATTTACAAATTCCGTATAGAATTCAACTGCTTCGTCAAACTCACGCATTTTGATTGCAACTTCGGTCAACCGATAAAGGATACTTCTCACCATAGGAGATCGGCGGTAGGCACGCAGCAGGATCTGCTTGCTGTCATCCAGTTGTCCGTTTGCTTCATATATTTCGCTAATCATGCATAAGGTACGTACATTTCTGACACGTTTCCATTCAATGGAGTCTGCTATTTTAGCTGCTTCATCATATTCTTCCTGTTCAGCCAGTCTGGTTATTTCTTCCAGCTTGGCATTATATTCAAATTTATCCAACTTATTCACCTCTTAGTTTGGGTCTGCATAGTTTTCTACATAATTGCATTAAGTGTACCATACCTGATTTTCGTTGTCAAAACCAAAACCGTGATTTCATTATATTTTCACAAAAAATAGCCGCTATCATAGGGATAACGGCTATTGGTAACTTTTATCATTATTTAATTGTAATTTACTTTTTATGTAATCGGAGGTTCATCTTCTTAATTTCCTGCATCTCTATTTGAGATATATTTAAAAATAATTTAAATATATGAAATTATTCACTCAAAGCTTTCGACTATATCTTTCGCAAATATTTATCTCCTATACGTTCGTTTATATAAGTTCTCTAAATATATAAATAATCCTATTATAAATCGATTGGTTTATTAGAATAGAAATTCTTATAAATAATATCTGATTTTAATCTGATCTATAAATATATCTTCGTTGATTATATAGACTACTGATATTTTTTAATAACTGTTTCTTCACACAGTTGTTAAAAACCTTTGAACTACTATGTGGTAATTCCTTCAATATGGTGACAATTTATTTTCTTTATCCATAAATTCCAACCTATCATCTCTCCGATTATCTAACGTCTACCCGATTCCTTTGGAATTTTATATGTGATAAAGGTCTTTCTCGCAGGAAACAACTGTCATACCACAACCATATTGAACTGAAACTATAGAAACTGTGTCCACTGGACTCGACCTCCTCTTCCTTAACATTTCAACAAGTTTTAATATTTAAAACAACCACATGCCTTATTCAAAAATCATTCCAGGATTTCTCGTCTCCTGTGAATTTATGATAAGTACATGTTTTGTTGATGAAGTTATAATACCACAGGAGATTTTATTTGTCAACACTATTTCTGAAATAAATTTAAATAAATTTTTAATATGATATAATATGGTTTCTTGAACTGTTAATTTTATTAATTATATATAATATTCTGTTAATTCAGAATATCAGTTTTTTGAATTTCTTTCCGATATCCGCTGGGCGTGTACCCAACCTGCTTCTTAAATAGCTTGGAAAAATAATTTACATCAGAGATACCTACGTAATAGGCAATGTCCTGCACCTGCATGTCTCCGGTATTAAGCAGCTTTAAGGCAGCATCTATCCGCTGTTTGTTCACGTAATCAGTTAAGGTTACACCCACTTCTTTTTTAAACAGCGTGGAAAGATAACTGGAATTTACATTAAACAGCTCTGCAATATCCTTTAGACCCAGGGGACTGCTCAGGTTCAGATTTATATAATCTACCGCCTTTCTGATGATGGGACTGTGGTTACGAAGGGATTGGTTCCTGACCAGGATGCAGTATTTTCGAATCATCTCCAGATTTAAATTTTCTATCTGCTTTGTGGAGATTGCAGCTTCTATCTTCAAAGCATACCGATGGGAAATCTCATCCAGGTAAACCGGATGGACATAACTTGTCTCAGAGGATTTGCGCAAAAGAGTATTCAGTACAAAGGAGAGATTCTTCCTGTCCCTCAACGGATCCTTATTGCGCTGTGCTATCCGGTAACTGGTAAAATTATGGTAGGCAATTACTGCTGCTTCCTGATTTCCTTTTTTTACAGCCTTTAGTAATTCATTTTCTTTATCATATCTTTCTTTTATGACATTTATGGAGAAATACATATCCGGGCCCGGTACAAACGACTCCAGAAGCTGACGCTTTTCCTGATCCTCAAGAAATTCTATACGGCACTCTTCTTCCCTTGCATACAAAAACGATGCCAGAATATTCAAGGCAGAAATTACCCTTGCATGATCTCCGATCTGAAGTACATTATAAAAATTTTTAAGCGCCGTCATCGTGCTGCCGGTGAGCTGGTTCCGGGCAATCACTTTTGTATAAAATCCGTCATCGGGATTTTCGGCTAAATACGGTCCGATAACCATATAGGACCAGTCAGATTCCCGGGGCAGTTTCATAAATATATAATGAAGAGAAAAATTATCCGTCAGACAATAAAACACTTTTTCTTCCATATGTATTGTATATTTTTCAAAGTAGGCTTTGTAGTCAAATTCAGGGTCCAGCATTTTACGAAGGGACAGATCAACCACATCCCATTCCTGTTTCTTTGGATCAAATAGCTGAGCAGGCACTCCTGCCACTGCACCGATCATATTTCTTGTAAACTGCAGCACATCCTTTAAGTTCATAAGAATCCTCCTCGCATCTGGTAAATACCTCTAATCCAGCCAAGTCAACTCGTCCTAATTATCGTATCAGATTTACTATTCATCTTATTTTACCTAAAAATTATACGGATATCAACAAAAATTATCCTTAGGTAAATTCTTAATCTATGGTAATTTATATGCAAGAAACAGTACTCTATCCAACCACATTTACACATTAAGTCCAGCTAATAAATGTCAATAGTTAATTAAAAAATATTTGATATTTTATTCAATTGCTTAAAGGGTAACTTTAATAGACCTTTTGACATTTTGTCA
>JAGZJZ010000027.1 GCA_018365455.1 Clostridiales bacterium | reverse complement strand
GCCTCCGGAGGACTGATCGTCTCAAATATCTACAGTTTTCAAGGTTCCTTTGAGCAATTTTTTTTACTCAAGTTTTTCATAAATCATTTGACACTACCTCAATCTCTTCTTTTCACTCATAATAGATATGCGGTGTACACCCGCTGCCCAATTTGCATACAAAAAGAAAGCCATTTAGCAATGACTTAAAAAGCGTTGTCCATGAATTTGAAAAAGAATTGATTCAATTGTCCAGACGTACCTTCTGAATAATTAATGTCCATCCATCAGGCAATAATATAAATAAGGTCAAAAAGAATAAAAGAAACACGATAATAAGAAAAAGAAACAGGCTGATTCCTTTTTGGAAAGCTGCAATTGGAAGAATTGAGCTTGTATTTTTCGTTATCATTTCATTATAAGAATTGTTTTTGTTTAAACATAACGTTTTAAAATAGGAATTATGATCACCGTCATCATGAGCTACGATACATTCTGAAATTGCCCATGTCTCAATTACAGTTGCATTATCTGATAATTCATACTGATTATACGTACTACAAAAGAGCGCACTCATAGTTAAGCACATAGCAAAAAGAAGCATTTTAAAATAGACTCGCATACGAGATAGATGATATTGCTTATTATTTGTATCCATGACAATCCCCTTCTTAGCTGCCGGTACGGTTAAAGTGGTCAGCCTAAACTACATTGCTTTTCATTTCATATATTGAGATGTTGGAAAATACATATTTTATTTCATTATACCAGAGAAAAAAGTCAAAATAAAGCACTGTATATTTATCCGATTTTGCAGGTTAGTACTACAGCGCACACTTCCAGGCTGCAAATATTGGGGTTTTGCTGAGTAAATACGCTTTGTATACAGAGGTTGTGTATGGAAAGCGAAGGGGATGTAGCGGGCTGCGTAACCTTCATTCGGGGCAAATGATATTGACACTATATAATGACATACCCCCCTTATTATGATATTATTTTTACATGTCAATTATAAACTTTATTCATCTAAATCTTGAACCCAGAAAGTTACTGTTAACTGAATGTATAACTTTCCAAAAAATTTTTAAATTCGAAAGGCGGGTGCTAAAATGATTCAAAACACAAAAATCGATCATGGAAGAGGGTTTGACTGGGGACGTACATCCAGCGATTATGCCAAATACCGGGATATCTATCCAAAAGAATTTTATCAGAAGCTTATAGATATGGGTTTGTGTGTGAATGGGCAAAAGGTATTGGACATTGGAACAGGAACCGGGGTGCTTCCCCGTAATCTGTACCAGTACGGAGCCGAATTTACAGGAATTGATATTTCTAAGAATCAGATTGAACAGGCTATTCTGCTATCCCAAAAGTCAAAAATAGATATTAATTTTCAATGTGTTCCGGCTGAAAAAATTGATTTTCCCTGTGATTCATTTGATGTCGTAACTGCTTGTCAGTGTTTTACCTATTTTAATCATGAGGAGCTTGCACCTAAGATAGATAATATGTTAAAGCCAAATGGCAGATTCGTAGTGTTGTATATGGCATGGCTTCCGTTCGAAGATGTAATCGCCGGTAAAAGTGAAGAGCTTATTTTAAAATATAATCCTGTGTGGACAGGGTGCAAAGAAGTAAGACACCCCATCTTCATACCGGAAGTCTATAGCGATTATTTTACGCTGGAAAACCAGGAGGTATTTGATGTTTCTGTTTCATTTAACCGGGAAAGCTGGAATGGGCGCATGAAATCCTGCCGCGGTATAGAGGCTTCCTTATCTCAAGCGGAAGTGGAACAGTTCGACCATGATCACCGAAAGCTTTTGGAGGAAATAGCCCCTGAGGAATTTCAGATCTTACACTATGCAGCGATTACGGTAATCAGGAAAAATTAAAACTACAGCTTCTTGAAATGGAGGAAATGAAAATGGAACACCAGATTGCATATAAAATCATCCCGTTGGAATCATACCCAAGGCTTAAGCATTTTGAGTATTTTAAAGAAATGGCTAATCCCTATGTAGGTGTGACAGTAAAAGTAGATATCAGCGAATTTTTAACTATCATAAGAGATAAAAAACTACCTTTTTTTCTCTCTTTTTTATACTGTATTTCAAACGCTGCCAATTCCGTGGCTGAATTAAGGCAGCGAATATATAAGGGCAGTATTATTGAATACCAAAGATGTCCGACCTCACATACAGTTGCTTTAGAAAACGACACCTATTGTTACTGCAAGTTAGACAGCAATCTTGCATTTGATGCATATCTGCCATATGCGCTTCAAATACAGGAACGTGCAAAAGCTGAACAATGTTTGGAAGATGAAGAAGACTCATTATCCTTATTTTTTATATCCACACTTCCCTGGATTACTTATGAATCTTTCATACAACCTACTCCAAATCCAGCTGACAGTAACCCAAGGATCACATGGGGACGCTTTATAGAACAGAACGGGCAGTTCTTAATGCCTGTATCAATTCTATGCCACCATGCGTTAGTTGATGGACTTCATCTATCTCAATTTTATCAAAACCTGGGGCTGGAACTCCGTAAGTTTGGAAAATAATTATTATTTCCGCAACGCAGCCGCCGGCTCTGTCCGAACCAGGGGCAGGCTTGCACCACCGCTTAAAACCATGACCACTGCAAATGCCGCCATTATGGTGAAAGCCGCCTGGGCTCCTGAGACAATCAGGGGCAACGCCAGCAGTTTACTGATGAATATGCTGATCCCCAGCAGCGTCAGTTCCACCACTGCCGTAAGTATGGACAGGAGCAGATTTTCCTGCAGAATCATACCGGTAATCTGCTGCCTGGAATATCCCAGCGCCGATAATAAGCCCACCTCCCGGTACCGGGTATTTTGCAGCTTGATCAGAAGTACGGCGCAAATAAACAAACCAATTCCCAGAATCAGAATGGACAATACCAGAAACAGTTTACCCAGGCTTTGGAATGTATTCTGAAGTGCGTATACTTCATCTGATGCATTGTCGGATTTCAGACCCTGCAGCCCCAGCCGGTTGCTGACCGCTACAATATCGGAGAATTCTTTCACATCATAATTGATGGAATAATTATCCTGTTTGGGGAGCTTCTCATAGAGCTTCTGCTCGATGTCCGGGCTGACGATAAAATCATCATATCCGGCGTTGTAGATTCCACTGATGGTAACGGTATAACTTGAACCGTCCAGCTCTAAGGTAAGCTCTCTGCCGATCAATGACTTTATATCCTCTGTCATCTTCTTTGCCAGGCTTGGGGTAATTGCAATTTCATTCATTTCCTCACCTGGCATAACACCATAGGACAAGCCCTGGGTTGCTTTCGGTGTGGGGAATTTTTCAGCCAGCACCTGGCTTTTTCCATCCATTTGCAACGATATATTTTCTAATTTATACTGGTAATATACATGTTCGATCCGTTCGTCCGACTTTAGATATTCCAGTATAGTGCCATCATCGGTTCCCCGTATATAACCATTATTAAACGCCGTGTTCTTTTCCTGAAACTCCAATATAGAGTGTTCCATTACATTGCCAAAGGACAGGGAAAATAAAAACGCCAGCATACCAATGGATATTGCAAGTGACACCGCAATATAGCGCTTTAAATGTACCTTGAAATTTTTCACTGCTTTAGAAACCATGGAATTTTTGTCCGGCTTTTTTTCTCTTTGGAGAAGGGGCTTTTCATTGGATACGTTTCGGCTTACCGGGCGGTCCCCCATTATTCTTTTCTCTTTGATCTGAATAACTTCATCTGCAAATTCACTTATTTTTGCGTCATGCGTGATTACAACCACCAGTCTGTCCCTGGAAATTTCCCTGAGCAGAGTCATTATTTCCGTAGAGGTTTTCCGGTCCAGCGCACCGGTAGGTTCGTCTGCAAATATAATCCGGGGATCATTTACCAGTGCTCTTGCAATGGCTGCCCGCTGCTTCTGTCCGCCGGAAAGAGTCTCTGACAACTGATTTTCTTTTTCTTCCATGCCGAGCCTCTTTAGAAGTGCCTTTCCCTTTTTTTGCCGTTCCTTTTCATCCTCTCCCCCATCACAGGCAAGTAAGATATTTTCCAAGACAGTATAGCCTGGAAGCAGATGGTAATTTTGAAATACAAAACCAATGTTATCCCTGCGGTATCCACAGAGTTCATGGGCATTCATCTCATTTACCCGGACACCTCCCACGGTAATCACGCCGCTGTAATCGGTATCAAACCCCGCAAGCAGATTCAGCAAAGTCGTCTTTCCTCCTCCGGACGGGCCCATCAGGCACACAATTCCGGTATCTGGAAATTCGTAACTGCAGTGTTCCAATATGATATTGCTTCCATATTTTTTTGTAATATCCTTTATTTTGATCATTTTATCTGTCTCCTGTCATCAGGGAATTTGTTATTTTCGCTGAAAAGCTCACCAGTGTTGTGACGATGCCTGAAAATATGCCCATTGCAAAAATCAGTAAAACCCCGACGCCGAGAAGTTTGCCGTTTAAGATATTCACATTCCAGAATGCAGTGGTTGCTAAATTTGCAGCCGGTGATATACAGAGGAATAAAACCGCCGATGCGGCTGCCTGAAAGAGTACCTCCGTAAATGACAGCAGTGCCAGGTGCCTTCCGGAATAGCCGCTGACTTTATAAATTGCATATTCCCGTTTTCGGATGAATGCCGTAATGAATGCCACAGCCAGAATGATGACAACCGACATGATGCCGATCACGATGATTGCAGCGCCGGACTGCTGATTGGTCTGCTGGTTTAGACGCACCATGTCCTCCACAAGTTCAAATCGTCCCAGAGGTACGATACCGCCTGCATTTAGTTCGTCTTTTATTGCTATCATATCTGCCGGAGTTTTAGCCCGGATGGAAAAATTAACCTCACCATTTTTCATTTCCGCCTGCGCCCGCATTTCATCAGTAGCGGATTTACTAAAGAAAAAGGAATCATCAACCGAATATTCCATCAGTTCTTCACCCACATCATATTTTACCGTAGTGTCCATGACACCCACTATTTTACATTGAGATGTAACCGGCTTAGAAACAGGTTCTCCACTGTCCCAGTTATAGATTGCCCCCTGAAAAGTAACCGCTTTACCCAGTGCCTCATTGTCACTTAATCCCAATTTCTCCACAAAGCTCTGGGGTACAACAATTTCATTGTCACTGCCCATGGGCATAACGCCTGCGGTGAGCCTGTTGATAACGGGAACCGAATTACTTGTATCTATTTTTATGTCCTTGTCATCAACCGTAACCTGAATATCGTTATATGCCTGTGTAAACACAATATGTGATACCCGGTCATCTGATAAATACTTCTCATAAAGCCCGTCAATATCCTGTGTCACATTTGCATCCGGCTCATCATTTTCCACTCCATCCGTACCTCCTGCACTCATAAAACTCCCTGCAATGCTGATATCTAAAATACTGTCTCCATAGGTCCGAAACAGTTCATCAAAAGCTGACTGACCCGTTCCGGTGATCCCGCCGCTTACCGCAGTAAGCAGTAATACCGCTCCCACAATAAGAGACAGCACGTGAATGGAAAATCTTCCCCATTTGTTTTTTATGTGAAAGGCTGCAATTTTCATTGCATTGGAAAATCCCAGCTTATGTATATTTGTTTTAGTGGCATTATTTCCTTTCGTGTCTGACTTATTTCCTGCTCTGTCGGTTTTACTTGCTGTTCTTTCTGTCTTACTTCCTGCTTTGTCGGTTTTATTCCCGGTTTTTTCAGCTTTATTCCCGTTTCTACCTGTCTTATTTCCTGTCCTGCCTTCTTCATTTCCCATTCTATCTGTTTCGTCAACTGTGCTGATCAGTTCCCCTTTATCTATCTCATGGACCTTGTCTTTCTGATTAATCAATTCCCCATTATGGGTCACTATTATTACGGTTTTTTTCTTGGATATTTCACGCAGAATATTCATAATTATTTTTGAGGATTCTTCATCTAACGCACTTGTTGGCTCGTCCGCAATGATTACCAGGGGATCTTTCAGCAGTTCACGGGCAATTGCCACACGCTGCTTCTGTCCGCCGGACAGCTTGCCGGCCTTTTGCTTTGCCAGCCCGTTAATTTTCAAATCTGCCAATACCTTCACCACTTCTTTTTGATCCGGCTTCTTTTTCAGATACCGTGGAAGCATAATATTCTCCATTACGGTCAGGTCATCCAGCAGATTAAAGTCCTGCCACACAAATCCAAAGATATTGTTATAGTAATAGCTCTTGTCCGCTTCGGTAAGATTTTTCATGTTTTGTCCGCTGTAAAAAACCTCTCCTTCAAAAGACTGTTCCATACCGCTGATGATTTTTAACAGCGTGGTCTTACCGCTTCCGGATGCCCCCACAATGAAGTGAAGACCTCTGCCTATCGTCATAGAAATACCCCGCAGGGCAAATTCATCTCCAAATTGCTTTGATACATTTTTTAATTCAAACATTTCGTGATCTCCTCTATATTACCGGGCAATCTTATGCTCCATCCGGACAGTAACAATAGTGTCTGGATGGAGCACTAGTGCCGTGAGACACGAATTCCCAATCTGTTAAAAATCGCCCGGCTTTGGTTTTAATACGAATATATTAGCATGACTGACATAAAATCTTTGTTAAGGCATCCGTAATATTCTTAACAAAGATTTTATGTGTTCGTGGTATAATAATGTAAAATCCAGGAGGTGGGTATATGAGAATTTTAATCGTGGAAGATGAAATAGATTTATGTGACTCCATTGCAGAGGGGCTGCAGATCGACGGCTATGCGGTGGATACGTGCTATGATGGAACAGAAGCCTATGAACTCATCACAACGGAAACCTATGACCTTGTTGTGCTTGATTTAAATCTGCCGGGCATGGACGGAATGGATGTCCTGTCTAAAGTACGAAAACAGGATAAAAGCACGAAAATACTGATCTTGTCGGCACGAAGCACTGTTACGGATAAAGTAACCGGGCTTGATTCCGGCGCAAATGATTATCTTGCAAAGCCATTTGATTTTGAAGAATTAGAAGCCAGAATCCGGTGTCTGCTGCGGCGGGCATTTATACAGGAAGACACGGTCCTTGTGTGGGAAGGAATATCGCTGGATACCGTAAGGCGCTCTGCATTTGTAAATGGCGAAGAACTGGCTCTTACGAAAAAGGAACTGGCACTGCTTGAATATTTCCTGTTGAATCCAGGCAAGGTAATCAGCCAGGAAGAAATGATGGAACATGTGTGGAATATGGAAGCTGACAGCCTGAGTAATGCAGTTCGCGTACATATTGCATCCTTACGTAAGAAATTAAAAGCAGCACTCACTTACGACACCATTGCAACTAAAATCGGTGCCGGATATTTTCTGATCGGAGGTAATCAATAATGTTAGGCAAAATATCTATCCGTCTTCGCCTTACCATCCTGAACGTATTTCTCCTTACGGTCTGCTGTGTCATTCTCACCATCATTTTAAACTTTTCTGCAAACAGGATGGCAAATGTGATTGAAGCGACCGTTGTTACTCCAGCAATCCAGTTTGATCAGAATGGAGAACTCCCCCCTTCAGAACCACAGACACCTGATACCGCCGCTGACAACACCAACTCAGTACCTGCCGCACAGACCCTGAATTCACAGTCAGCGCGCTTGAATTTTTTATACCAGAGTATTCTCTATATGATGCTGCTGCTGGTCATTGGCGGATTGCTGACCTACTATATTTCCGGCAAGGCATTAAAGCCTCTGCATATACTCAGCCGCCAGATGAAAAATTGTACGGTTTACAACCTTTCGGAAGACTTAAAAGTACCGGAAAGCCAAGATGAAATCGCAGAATTAACTCGTTCATTTAATGAAATGTCCAATAAATTAAACGATGCCTTTGCCATGCAAAAACGCTTTTCCCAAAGTGCCGCACATGAGCTTCGCACTCCCCTCACAGTACTTAAGACTAAGGTAGACGTATTTAAAAAGAAAAAAGACCGCACGCCCCAGGAATATGACAAACTACTTTCCGTCATATCTGCCCATACAGACAGGATGTCCACTTTAGTCAAAGATCTCTTAGATCTCACCAATATGGATACATTGGTTTGTGACCAGGAAATTGAGGCCAGTGAACTGCTGATTGATGTGGCGGCTGAATTATCCCCTCTGGCGAAAGAAAAAAATATCTATATTACAGTTTCCGGCAGCTCCCCCATCCTGACCGGCAATCAAAACCTGCTGCACAGGGCTTTTTATAATATTATTGAAAACGCAGTAAAATACAACGTGGATAGTGGAATCGTAGAAATCTCTGTCAGCACCCGGGAACAATACACTGTAATCACCATGAAAGATAATGGAATCGGAATCCCAAAGGAAATGCAGCCACTTATTTTTGAACCATTTTTCCGGGTGGATAAATCCCGTTCCCGGCAAATGGGCGGAGCGGGACTTGGACTTTCTATTGTTAAATCCATTATAGAAAAACACAACGGAACCATTTCCGTATCCGATAACCCAATGGGGGGTACCATTTTCGAACTTCTGCTGCCACTATAGCATATCTGGTTTGCTGAACTGTGGCAGTTATTTTGAAGATTGCTATGAGCAAAACTTTCTCTTAACAGAAATTTTATATCGGATTTGCTACAATGACTTCACTAACAAAAAAGTGAGGTAAAGAAATGAAAAGAAAACTTGTCCTTGTGATCTCATGCCTGTTGGTTTTTTCCCTGGGAGGCTGCAATTCCAGGCCTTCGGAGGAAAAAGTCAAGGCAGCCTTGGACGATGGCACGATTACCCTTGAAGATGCCAAAGAAAAAGGATGGATTGATGATGACTGGATTGATGCAAATTACGAAAAAATAGAAGCAAAATCGAAAATCTATCTGTTTGATCCCTTTGAAACTACATATCTGGATGGAACCCCTGCCTCTTCTAATATCATTGAAGGTGAAACCTGTATGGTCTTCTTTCACACACAAGGTGAAAAGACACTGGAAAAACTGAAGGTATTTAACGATATTTCAGATGAAATGAAAACCATTGGGGTACCTGTCATTGGTATCATTACGGACGACGACGTGAACGCTGCCAAAGAAAAGCTGACAGATGTGAAGTTCCCGGTTATCGTTTACAATGAATCCATGCAGGAATCCCTGAAGAACTATGATGACCTTATCCAATCAGACCTTGTTTCCATATTTACAAAAGAAGGTGGATTTTATACTGCCTGGAACACAGAAGCCGAGGCAGATGATTTACTCTCCTTTGCTAAGGAGTTAAACGATGAAGAATAAATATGCCGCAGGCATCTTATTACTTGCTGTTGTCCTGGCCGGTATCGGCGTTTACCGTGGCGAAGCGGCCGAGGTACTTTCCAAGGGCATCAACTTATGTCTGGAATGTGTGGGCATTGGCTGAGCATAAAAGCCGCTGGAAACGCTGGAAGATACAGGCAGCCGCCACGCTGCTGACCAACGCTCACATTACAGGCTTTTTTACCGGTAAAATCTACAAGGGAAATCTAAAGGGAATCTGTGTTCCCGGGCTGAACTGTTATTCCTGCCCCGGTGCCATCGGCTCCTGCCCCATCGGGTCATTGCAGGCGGTAATTGGTTCGTCAAAATTCAATTTTTCCTACTACATTGTTGGCATGCTGATTCTGTTCGGCGTGTTATTTGGACGGCTGGTGTGCGGTTTTCTATGTCCTTTTGGCTGGTTTCAGGAGTTGCTTCATACGATACCATCGAAAAAATTCAGCACCAAAAAGCTCGCTGTACTGACCAAACTCAAGTACTTGATATTATTCGTGTTCGTTATTATACTGCCCATGACCATTCTGAATGAAGTGGGTATGGGGGATCCCTGGTTCTGCAAATGGATCTGCCCCGCCGGAATCTTAGAAGGTGCCATCCCTCTTTCTATAACAGACAGCGGGATTCGTGCTGCACTCGGTGCCTTATTTACATGGAAAAGCTGTTTGCTGGCTGGAATCATAACTTTATCCGTCTTTTTTTACAGGCCATTCTGCAAATGGATCTGTCCCCTTGGCGCATTCTATGCCCTGTTTCAAAAATTATCCTTTTATAAGTTTCACATTGATAAGGATAAATGCAACGGCTGCGGCACCTGCACAAATGTCTGTAAAATGGATGTGGCAGTGTATAAAACCCCCAATCACTCTGAATGTATCCGCTGCGGAGACTGCATCCGCACCTGCCCCCGGAGTGCAATCTGTAAAAGTATCAATTTAAGAAAAGAGGACAAACGTTGAAAATAAATAAGAAGAAAACGAAAAATCTGTTATGTATCCTATTAAGTGCTGTTTCCATTCTTTCACTGACAGGATGCGGCAGTACAGAAATAGAAGCCACCAAAAAACCATTTCCAGAATTTGAAGGTGTGGATTTTGAAGGAAATACCATGAACAATGATATTTTTAAAGACTGCGATGCCACCGTCATCAATTTCTGGACAAATGGCTGTGGCAGCTGTATTGCAGAAATGCCGGAACTGGAAGACTACTTTCAGAATTTCAAGGACCGGAAGATCAATCTCATTGGAGTGGCTGCCAGTGCCGGAGAATCCGATGAATCAAAAACAACATCCGAAACCATTTTAAAGGAAAAAGGCGTAACCTATTCAAACCTTATCCCCGATAATAAAAGCAGCTTTTATACCGATTTTATCGGTGATATTGCGGGCTACCCCATTACATATATTGTGGACAGTGAGGGGAATATGATAGGGGCTCCGCTGATCGGGGTGGTGAAGAAGCAGGAAGATAATCTGATGAAACGGTTAGATGAGGTTGTTGGGAAGTAACATTATTTCATCCCCCTATACTCACTGGGGGTACACCCCGTCTGCGCCTTAAAAACCCTGCTGAAATACCGGCAGTCATTATACCCGCACAGTTCACATACCTCCTCCAGTACCATATCGGGTTGTTCACGCAGAATTTGCTTGGAAAGTGTTATTTTCTTTTCCGTGATATATTTATTCAGGGATACTCCGGACATTTTTTTAAACAGTCTGGAGAGGTACGTGTAGTTGTACCCAAACACATCCGCTACCTGTTCCAGCCCTTCCAGGGTCAGGAAATTACTGTCCACGTATTCCAGTACCCGTGTCTCTATCTTCTTTTCATAGAGTTCCTCTACGTATCTTCCGATTTTTTGAAAACACCCCATTAGATTTTCAATCAGTTCCTCTTCTGTAGCTGCCAGGCCGATGCACTGCTGCTGCCTGATCTGTATGTCCTCCTGGAATGCAGCTTCACAGTCCTGGCTTGACAGTTCCAGTAACTTCAGCACATACAGGCTGACTTTTTCTATGTTTTCCTGGGTCGCACTGTTCTGGATCATATATCTCAGAACGATTTGTATCTCATCGGTAAAGTTTTTCAGATCCGTATGTAGGAAATAATTTTTGATATAGCTGCTCAGTTTCATTTTGACAATATCCAGGATTCCCTGATCATCGTCTTTTTCTTTTTCAACAAAGAGGATCTGGGACTTGCCGATTATGAGCTTTTGCTGCATTAAATGCCGCAGCCT
This sequence comes from Clostridiales bacterium, assembly GCA_018365455.1. GTDB lineage: Bacteria > Bacillota > Clostridia > Lachnospirales > Lachnospiraceae > Robinsoniella. The sequence goes on along the minus strand of JAGZJZ010000027.1, from coordinate 74,542 downwards.
CTTGGTCAGATTCCACACATCTTCATAAGGCACAAACTGTTCCGACAGGCATATATGAATGGCCAGGCTGGTTCTTAATTCCAACAATGACATCAGGCGTTTTGCCAGATTGCCGGTCTCCTCATCCCCGTCTGCCCTGACCTGTATCCCGACTATTTTCTGGTTAGCGACCTGTTCGTCTGCCAGATACCAGTTTTGTCCATCCCGGCAGACTTCCTCCAGTAATTTTCTCCAGGGAATTTCCTGTATGATCTTCCTGTAGTGACCGGTCAGCACCGGGTCTTCTATATCATAGAAGAGATTCCCTATACAGACTGAAAGGATGGCATACTGCACCCCTTCCGTATACTGGAACATATAGGCATCGGAATAGAGCACCTGGCGCTCCTGTTTTGCATTTGTATAAGCCAGGCTCTTCTTGATATCAAACAGCACGTCCAACAGCTTTTCATCTTCCAGCGGTTTCAGTATATAATTGAAGATGCCATATCTGATTGCCTTCTGGGCATAAGAAAAGTCGGAGTAGCCGGAAATGATCACTACAATCATACCCGGATAAGTGTTCTTAATGATTCTGGATAATTCCAGGCCATCCATCACCGGCATGGAGATATCCGTAAATACCACCTGGGGCTGGTGTTCTTCGATCAGGCCCAACGCCTGTTTTCCATTTTCAGCCAGGGCTGCAACGGTGACAGACGGGTCCAGATATTCTATTTTGTGCTTAATATAGGTACCGATCTTAAGTTCATCTTCTACGACTATTGCTTTGATACTTCCCTTTGCGTCTGGCTTCATAGTGTCTTCCCTCCAATTACAATTCCTTCCTGATTTACCTCATAGACTACTTCTTCCCGGTAGAAAAGCTGCAGTCTGACATATACATTTACCAGTCCCATTCCGTCAATCTTGGTGGAAAGGCTGTTGACTCCGTCCATGCTCTCTTCACACTTTTTGAGGATTTCTGCGGCTTTACTCTCTGAAAAACCGGCTCCGTTATCCGTCACACGGATACTCCAGCAATCCCCTTCTTTCAGTTCTCCCACGATGCGGATATAGGGCTTGCTACGGTTGCAGTATTTAAATGAATTCTCAACCAATGGCTGGATAATCAGCTTGGGTACCCGGATATTCATCATTTCCAATGGAATATCGGTTTCCACCTGGGCATTTGGAAAACGCTCTTTCATGATGTCCACATACCGGTTTACATGCTTCATCTCTTCAAACAGGCGGACTCCCGTGCTTTCTTCTGCCGATATATAGCGGAACATCTGAGTCAGGTTCAGACACATTCTGGCAATGTCCCGGTTGTCCCCCTCTTCCGCCATCGATCCCATGGTTGTCAGCGTATTTACCAGAAAATGGGGCTGCATCTGTGCCTGCAGCGCCAGGAGTTTTGAATGTATCTCAAAATCTTTTAAGGTGATAATGTGGTGCATGGATTCTTCCAGTTTTTCATTCAGTTCCCCGATAGAATTGGACAGATAATCCAGTTCCAGGATATCCGTATCCACCCGCTGATACCGGATCCCCTGTGCCAGATCCACCCTCCTCAGTTCGTGGCAGACTTCATGAATTGGTTTGGAGATCTCTCTTGCAACCCGATAGCTAACAGCAACCATCAGAACTGTAATCACCAGAAAGAATACAATTGCAATGCCTAAAAATGTCAGAAGTTTATTGTAATAGCTGAATATGGAAATGGTATAGAGTACATAAATGTCGGAATTGAAGATTTTATAAACATAGTTATAATAACCGTCCTTGCGGAAGCTGCCGGTCTTCCAGTCAATCTCTTCCAGAAACTGCCTGCCGTCCATTTCCGTTTCCGAAAATATCGTATCTCCTGCATCATTTAAAATATGGATCTGCAGCCCCGCATCATTTTTTCTGGAAGAGAGCCTGCGCATATCTTCTTTAAATTCTTCTGCATCCATCTGCACTTCTAATATTGCCGGTCCGTTATAGAAAAAGCTGCTTCCTCCAAAGCTTCTGGATAAGGTTATCTTGGAATTGTCTTTGTCCGTTATGGACCGCTGACTCTGGACTTTCTGTAGATATTCGTTCTTTTCCAGATATTTTATTACGGCACTGCCGTCTTTTTTAAAATCCTGATAAGTGTCTGGCGGTTCTTGGGACAGCCGGTCTATAAAATATTCGTTTCCCATCCAGATATAGTAATTCTGATCTGTGATAATGCCCACATGATACTTCTTCTGGATCATTTTATAAGCCTCCAGATACAGATTGGAAAATAAATCTACCGTATTACGGCCTGCTTCGTAATATTCCGGCAGCCTGCCCAGAGCTGTTTCCCGGAATGCCTTGGATTTTACCAGCTCCATTGAAAAATCATTCATCTCCTGGAAATAATTTTCTATATTCTGGTTAATACTCAGCGTAAGCTGTTTTTGGGTTTCCGTTATATTGGAATTAATAACTTTTCCCGCATACAGCACAGTACCGCAGAGTATGACAAAAATACATATGATGATCCAGAAAATATAGGTACGGAATAACTTTTTTACAATCGGCTCTTTATCCATCCTGATATGATTCAAGGCCTGTGCAAAAACATTTGCATAGACCTTCCTCCTTATTCTATTCAGATATCTGAATCTGCTGATTTTATCTGTTTCTGTCATTCTATCATTTTGCTGCACTGACTACAAGTATCTCTCAAAATTTCCCATAAACGGTAACGTGCCTGTCCATTTCAAATCTCCTGGGGTGAGGTACAGGCTCATTGGCTCTTACCCGTTATGGTGTGAATTGTAAACGGTATTCCTCCATATGTATCGTCTTACCCGTTACTCTGGACTCCTCTGCTGCCAGAGCAACCAGGTGGCTTTCTACGGATACTTCTGCTCCGGACAGGGAATAGGCACCATCGGTCAGTACTGTCTGCAAAAATCCTTCCATAAATTTGTCATCGCTTCCGCTGTGTCCGGAGGTTCCGGTCTTCACTGTGGTCTTTACGGAGTTTCCGGTGAGAAAATCCAGCACTTCTATGGTATTTTCCTCCATGTCCCCAAGAATCTGTCCACGGGTTCCCATGATATTCATAACCCGGCTGCCTTTTCCCGTAAATGCGCACATGGTAAAGCTGGCTGTCACTCCTCCTTCATATTCCAGGTTCACTACCTGATGGTCAACTACATCATTGTTACAGTCATATACACATCTTCCGTAGGGACCATCCTTCAATGCCTGGCTGACTGCCTCATTGGTTCCTTCCAATGCCACTACCTTCCGTATGGTGTCGGAATACCACTCTTCCTGCTCCAGATAAATTTTCACTGCATCGTAGGGACAGCTGCTTCTTGCCTTGCATCCGCCCATACAATATGGCGTTGCTCCTTCGGGGGCATTTTCCTTTTTGAAATGTGCCAGAGATCCGAAAGAGGAAACCTTTTTGCATTTTTTCCCGGTGAGCCATGCCAGAATATCCATATCATGACAGGATTTCTGCAGGATCATGGGACTGCTGCTTTTGGAGTCTCTCCAATTGCCCCGGACAAAGCTGTGCGCCTGGTGCCAGTAGCCTACACATTCCAGATGCTGGATGTTAACGATCTCTCCGATTACCTGGCTGTCAATAATCTTTTTCAACGCACTGTAAAAAGGCGAATAGCGGAGAACATGGCAGACGGTCAGGGTTTTTTTATACTTTTTCGCATATTCCCCCATTGCCACACATTCTTCGGGGTTTGGTGACATGGGCTTCTCACACATCACATGATACCCCTGGCTGAGCGCTTCCCTTACCGGTTCCAGATGGAAACGGTCCTGGGTGCACACCATGGCACAGTCTGCTATTTTTCCAAGTGCCAGCAGGTCTTTCCAGTGGGTAAATGCCCTGTCAGGACTGATCCCGTGTGCCTGAATGCATTCATTCCGGCGTTCCTCCATGGGTTCTGCAACTGCTACCACTTTAAATTCCTCGGGATGCTTTTCGGCGTATTTCCCGTAGACGAAAGCACCTCTTTGTCCTGCTCCTATTAATATTGCTGTTACCATTACAACAATTCCTCCTAACCTTTCACTGCTCCGGCTACCATGCCTGAGATAATAAACTTTTGTCCTATCAGATAAACCACCATAACGGGTAAGATTGCAAATAAAATTGTCACACTTACTAAATTCCAATTTGCAGTATAGGTTCCATAAAAATTATATACCTGCTGTACAATTACCGCTTTATCCGGATCCGGCAATACATAGAGGGGAACGGTAAAGTCGTTCCAGGTATTCAGGAAGTTAATCATGAACACCGTAACCGCAGCCGGTTTCAGAAGTGGAAAGATAACCTGGAAGAATACCCGGAACGCTCCTGCCCCATCAATGACCGCTGCTTCGTCCAGCTCTTTTGGTATTCCCGATACAAATCCGTAAAACAGGAAAATACTCATGGGTAGAATCAACGCTATGAATAAGATAATCACTCCTGCTAAACTGTTATATAAATGTAAAACCCGCAGCACTTTTACGATCGTAACCATGCTGACCGGGAACATTAATCCCATGGCAAAGTAAACATAAAGAATTTTATTCCATTTGGTTCTGCTCCTGCTTAATACGAAAGCACAGAGTGAAGAAAATAAAACCGATACTGTTACGGAAGTAATACTGATGATAAAACTATTGCAGTATGACCGGGGAATATTGCCGGTGACCCATACTTCTTTGAAATTTTCCCAGTGAAGCTTTGCCGGAAGCGTTAATTCCATATTAATGGATTCCGGTTTTGTCTTAAATGCGTTAAAGATTACAATCAGGAATGGAACGATGACAATCAGCGCCAGTAGCCAGAAGAATATTTCCTTTGCGATCAATAACATTTTTGCTTTCTTCTTTGTATGCATTTGTTCCCTCCTAATCATCACTGCCGTCCTTAATTCTCAGGACCGCAATTCCAAATATTGCTGTTATGATAAATACAATGACTCCATATGCTGCCGACATTCCATATAGACCTTTTCCAAACTCTTTGAATACCAGTGTATTGATCAGCTCTGTGGAGCCTGCCGGTCCTCCGCCTGTCAAAACGAAGATAATATCAAAAGCTTTTAATCCCTGGGACAGATTCAGCAGCAGATTGATAATAAAGGATGGCATAAGTCTTGGAATGGTGATATAAAGCATTTTCTGTAATCCATTGGCACCATCCACCGAAGCCGCTTCATAATAGCTTTTATCGATCAGCTGAAGTCCAGCCAGGTAAATAACCATGTTAAATCCAACCTGTCTCCAGATTTCCACAAACATTGTGGTTCCAAGGGCGGTATCCTTTGTGGTAAGCCAAGCCCTGTTTAGGTTTTCCAGCCCGATTGCACTGAGTAACTGATTGGCGAATCCTGCCTTCATGAAGATGGATCCGAAAATCAATCCGATGATCAGCGGTGAGAGCATTGCGGGAAGAAAAAATACTGCTCTTAATACATTTTTTGTTTTCATCCCTTCATTAAATGCAAGTGCCAGGACAAATCCGATGACATTCTTAAATAGTGTCGTCACAGCCGCAAATACTACGGTTCTGCCGATTACTGACAGCAGTTCCGGGTTCTGGAATATTTTCTGAAAATTTTTAAATCCGATGAATCTTGCAGTTTCCCCGCTGATTTTTAATGCATTCCAATCTGTAAGTGAAAAGTAAAAATTCAATACCACCGGAACCATGAAGAGCAGGGTGTAAACCACAAATGCAGGAAGTGTGAAATATCCCTTATAAATTTTTTTATTATACACGGTTGATTCCTCTCTTTGTTTTCCTGATTTTTAGAGCATGAATGAATTTTCAAACAATCTTTGAGAATGGAGTGAAATTTTTAAATTTCACTCCATCAATGTGACTCTACTGTGCAGCTTCGCTGGCTGCCACTTCAAACATCTCCGCACGATAGTTATCACAGTTCTCGATAAACTGATCTACTGTGCATGTGCCTTCTGCAAATCCCTGAATGTACTGATATACATTGGTGTCAAAGTATAATACGTCTTTGATGAACATTACTTCCGGAGTTTTTTTACTGCGCTCCAGCATATCTGTAGTAGCAGTTGTAGTACTTACGCTGTCTACATTTTTAAATGCGGAAGTAACAAGGTCTGTACGTGCTGCATAGTAAGCTTCCAGGTTTTCTTTTTCAGCCAGGAAATTCAGAAGCATTTTACACTCATCAATATTGTCGCTGTTTTTATTGATAAATTTGGAAACGCCGCCGCCATTGGATACACCGGTCTGGTTGTCCAGAAGTGGAACCGGGAACATTCCCCATTCATCTGTGCTTCCGTTTGCTGCCAGTTCTGCAGCATAAGCGGAATAAGTAAACATCATTGCTGTTTCCCTGTTCTGTAAGGATGGATAACTTCCGAAGAAATCTTCTGACTGTCCGTCATTGGTATAGTATTTCGGCTGGCTGCCGTCTTTAGCGGAAATTAACTGTTCGATCTGCTCCAGTCCCTTTTTGAAGGATGCAATGTCTGCAAATTTATTATCCTGGCTCTCGTTCAGATAAGCCGGGAAATCCGCTTTTTCTTCATACATTGCCGGAGTAAGTCCATATACCCAGCTCTGTGCATGCCATACGCCATTGATACTTTCATAGAGCGGGGTTATTCCCTTTTCTTTGATCTGGTCACAAAGTGCAATAAATCCATCCCAGGTTGTGGGAACTTCCCATTTATTTTCTTCAAACAGGGTCTTGTTATATAAGATTCCTTCATAATCCACACCCCAGGTACTGAATCCGATTACTTTGTCCTGATAGCTGTTCGCCTTCAGCGCCCAGTCTTCCAGATCGGCTGACCATGTCTCTCCTGAGAGATCCTCTGCCACATCCGGGATGCCTGCAGATATCATGCTGGAGCCTGCGGAATACATGAACATATCTACCGCATTACTTCCGCCTGAGAGGGAAGTTCCAAGCAATGTATCATATCCGTTATCGGGAGTTACAAGAACTTTTACTTCAATTCCGGTTTTATCCTGGAATTTCTTAAAGAGTTCCCGGTCAATATCTTTTACCCAGTTCTGGGATGCCATCAGCGTAATGGATTTCCCAGTGCTGTCAGCAGCTGCCTCACTACCTGCTTCGCTGCCCGCGTCTGCTGTCTCTGGTGCCTCTGTGTCTCCTGCTGTACTGCCTGCAGTATCCTCTGTGGATTTTGCTTCTGTTTCTTTTCCTGTTTCACCTTTTGTCGCTGCGGTATCTCCTGAACCTCCGCATCCTGCCAGAAGACCTACTCCCATGCATCCTGCTGCAAGCAGCGCTGTTATTTTCTTTGTTCTTGCTTTCATAATTATTATTTCCTCCTTCACCATTTCCTGTAGTTTTGGTATGTCTTTATTCTATCAGCCAACCTGCTTTTAAGGAATACACAGAGTTGACATGAATAGGTGGATTTTTTTTACTTAATTACAACACTGCTCTTCTGTCCCCGGTTCTTAAATATTTTCTTGTATGCATTTATTTTTGAATCAGGAACGTTAATCTTAGCTTTTGCAGAAATTCCTTTGAGGGATTTGCTGTATGCATTGGTCAGTACCTTTGACTTAATGTTGATGTATGTCAGCCTGCTGTCTCCATAGAATGCCTGCTGCCCAATGGCCGTCACATTTGCACCAATGCTAATCTGCTCCAGCTTTTTGTAACCCTTAAAGGATTTCTGCCCGATCTTGGTTACCTTGCATTTTACTCCTTTTAACGTTACCGCAGAAGGTACCGTCACTTTCTTCACATTCCGGTTGGAAGCGCCTGCTACCAATACGGTTGCTTTGCCCGGTGTTGGATTCGTTACTTTATACTTAAGTCCCTTGTAAGTGAGTATCTGTCCCTTTTTCAGTGCCGGTGCTTCCGGTTTGGGCGGATTGGGGGCTTCTGCCGTTTTTAATTCCAGACCGGTTGCCGCAGCCATTAATCGGGATGCCGCCTGGTCGATCTGCTCCTGGGCTGCCTTTGTGTTGTTTAAGACAGACCCTGCCAAAGCAACTGCGTCTTTCAATGCCTTTGCGCTGGCATCTGTGTATTTTCCGGTGTCCAGTCCTGCATAGGCATTGTAAAGTACCTTCAGAGTGGACGTATCTGTTGTGATCACCGGTTCTTCCGGTTTTGCAGGCTCTTCGGTCAGTTCTGCCGCTGCTTTTGCAAGTGCTGCTGCTGCCGCATCAACGGATGCCTGGTCTGCTTCCGGGTTATTCAATACATCCCCTGCATGCTGAAGTGCCCCAAGGAAAGCATCTGCCGTTTCTTTTGTATATTTGATGGTATCTATTTCTGCATAAGCATTGTACAGAATATTCAGTATGGAGAAATCTACCTTGATCTCCGGTTCTTCCGGGTCAGTTGGCAATATCACAAGTGATGTTGCTGCGGACAGAAGATTTGCTGTGGCATTATCCACTTCTTCCTGGGATGCATCTTCTTTCTCAATGATGCTCTGCAATGCATCTAATGCTTCCGTAAATACCGCTGCACTTTCCTCTGTGTAACCGGACAGATCCAGTTCTTTATAAGCTTGATACAGGGCCTTCGCCAGGGATTTATCCGTTTCCGGCTCTGGTTCTGTAACGATTTTTTCCAGTCCGGCAAGTGCTACCAGTAATCCGGATTCCGCTTCTGCTGCTTCTGCCTTTGTGGCATTTTCTTTCTCCAGAACAGTGGCTGCCTGTTCCATTGCAGTATTTAACGCTGCTGTGCTGTCTTCGGTATAGATGCTCATATCCATCTGTGAAACTGCATTATATAAGGATTGTAAACGGGTCAGGTCCGCCAGAATGCTTTGCAGCTGGTCGATTGCTGCCTGCAGCTTCTCTACCTGTTTATCCACATCATCCTGGCTGGCAAACTCATTATCAAATACTGCTTTTGCCTCTGTAATAGCTGCTTTCAGTACTGCAAAGCTCTCTTCAGTATAAGCATCAGGAATATAAGCTTCTGAGATTTCCAGCAACTGCTGTAATGAATCTTTATCCACATCCTGATTCGCATCCGCATAGGTACGCAGAGCATCTACGGTAATATTTCCACCTTTGTTTTCCAGACGAATGGTATGCTCGCCATAAGGCAGATCCGTTTTACTGAATACACACATCTGGTTTGCCCGTTTAAAATATTTCTCATTTGGAATCAGCGTATTTACATCCGGCTGTACCTCTCCGTCTATGGTTACGCCCAGGATGCATCCATCGGTATTGACCGTTGTAATCACGTCTATTCCGGTTCCGGTAAAGGTATATTCCGCTGCATCTCCTGTCTTGTTTCCATAATGGATATCCCGGTTATATTCGGTCACTCCATCCGGGTCGCCGCCTCTGCCGTTGTAGTAAGTGAAACTTCCGGTATAGGTAATTGCCGGGTCATCATCATTTACCACTGCTGCCGGTTCCAGACCGTCAACGGTTACGTGAATCACTTTTGTCAGTGTTGTGTTTCTTGGATGTGTCAATGTTATATCCGTGTCTCCTCGGCTTAAGCCATTGATCTGAAGGCCATCTCCTTTGCTCCAGCTTACAGATGCGATTTCCTCATTTTCAGATTTGATTATGATATCTGAAAGGTTGGTGTCGGGATCAGTGGATACTTTTGCAAATTCCCGGTCTCCCACAACCTTTAATTCCACCTCTTCTGTAGAAACCTTAAGTTCCGGTTCGGAAGGTGCCTTTGTTCCATAGACCTCCAGTTCTGACACATTCACATATCCGGAATAGCTGCCGCTTAGTCCGTAAAATCCGCTGCTAAGCAGACGCACATATCGTCCTGCTGCCGGTTTATCCAGAATAAAATCATTGCCCAGTTCAAAGCTGAAGAAGGTCTGGTCCGTACCTGCTCCGCAGCCCATGCTGTTGTCTGCGTCGGTGTTCAGAACTGTAGTCGTATTTTCCGGTGCAAAATCATTGGTTGTAGATACCTGGATTACTACATCCCGGAACCGTCTCAATTCTTCATTATTATAGTTACGGAAGAACTGTGTCAGGGAAATTGTATCAATATCATATACTGCTCCCAGATCAATCTGGTATTTTAGCTTCTCGGATGTGCCGCTTGAACGTGCGGTCCATGGAGTATCCTTGCTGGCATAGTCCAATACCTTTCCGTCATTCAGCCTGTTTGGATCTGTCATGCCGTCACTGTTTAAAGTTTTCTTCAGTGCAATATTTTCCCTGGATGATTTTCGGAACGGAATTGCCTCTGCAGATGCTGCGATTTCTTCCTCTGTCAGTTCCGCGCCATAAAAAGCAAATTCATCCACCAGACCGTTGTACTGCAGTTCTCTGGCATTTTCTTCATTTAGTTTCGCACCTATGGTCAGAGAATCTCCTATCGTTACACCTGTCAGAGATACTTCTCCCATTTTTGTTCCGTTCAGGTACAGGGCAAAGGTATCGCCGCTGCGTAAAACGGAGAAATGATTCCATGCCTGGCGGGACTCGCCTCCGGTCACCTGTTCCATTGCAAATTCCTGATCAGCCTTAAGCGTTTCTGTCTTTGTTCCGTCTGAGATTTCCAGCACCAGTTTTCTCTGCTGGAGAGAAAGTACCAGATTTCCGCCCTTATCCGCTAAGAGTACCTGTTTGGGGGTGCCTCTCACATGGGTAAAGTCATCTTCGGTATCCGTCACTTCATTGTCTAAATATAACTGGGGTTTAAACCAGCCGTTCACGGTAAAGTTATCCATCCCTGCAATTGGGGAATCCGCAAGGGATATATAGTTCTGGTTCTTTTCATACATATAAGCACCCCGCCCGAATGGAGTTCCCATACGCATATACTGTCCGTTTATAAACCTGGCATCATACCCCTGCACGGCATTGGCAATGACATCGCCCTTCGCCTCATCCATATGATAGAGTGCCTTTAATGACTGATTGCTGTCTTTTAACTGTAAGCCATCCATCGCTGCCTGCAGACGTTTTTTAATATCCACTATCTCGGACGGCATCATGCTCTCCGGATCCATACTGCCCATTTCGGCAAGAATTTCTCCAAGAGGCCTGAAACTTTCCTCTGTGAAAAGATCCTGATCCAATGACAGTGCCGAATCTGCTGCTGCACTGAACGAAGCAAATCCCGATTCATTCAGAAGTGTGGCTTCTGACTGCTGAAGCGCAACATTATACAGGGAGATCTCGCTGATATCACCGCTGAAATAATTCACACGGTCACCTCCGGCATTGTTTCTCATGGCACCGGCAAGCAAAGCATTCTGGGTATCATTTACCCCTATATCAGCTGTCTTGGTATCTACCGCTTCTCCGTTTAAATAAAGTGTAAATGTCTGTCCGTCTCTTACTGCCACCGCCAGATTCCATTTACCCGGAAGAATGGTTCCACCCTTTAATACCACTTCTTTGCCATCTGCGTCGCTGGCACGGAAGTCCAGGCTGCCGTTACTGGTTGCAAGTGTCAGGTCATTTGACGGAATTCCCTCCTGTCCCTGGCTTAAGAGGGTCTGCTTTTTCTCTGAATCCGTTTTAAACCACATGCTTATGGAATAGTTGTCCATTCCCTTTAACAGTCCGCTTCCCAGATTGCCGTAAGAAGTTTTTTCCTCCTTTAATCTGGCTGAAGATCCGTAAGTCTGATCCAAAGTTTCCATATAATTGGCTTTTCCGGTATAATTGCCAAACGCATCCGTGATCAGCCCTTTACCCGCTTTTTCAAATCCAAACTTGGCAACGTATCCATAGATCAGTTTCTGTTCATGCACTTCCATAGGATTCTTTGCCCCGGATGCATCGCATACATTCTCTACCCTGAGGGTATACGGCTGCAGCCTGGAAAGTGCGTCCGTGGTCAGAGTGACTTTTGCATCTTCTACCCGGACATTTTTAATCTGGATGCCATCCGAAATGCTGTAATTTTTAAGATTGCCTGCCGTTTCGGCATCCACTTTTTCGCTAAACAGGATTTCAATGGAGGTATCACTTTTTGCCTCTGCTTTTGTAACCACCGGTGCATTTTCATCGGTTAATGTATTTACGGTTACAGGATCACTTAAGCTTCCTTCCACTCCTTTTGCTACTGCTTTAACGGTGTATACATAGTTCTTCTGCTCTTCCAGGGAAGTATCCTGATAGGTATTCTCCATGGTCTGGGCAATCAGTTTACCATCCCGGTAAACCATATAGCTGTCTACGGTAACTGCCGGTTTATCAATCACTGTTCCGTTTTCCGTCATCTTAAAGGTAACGTCTTTGTCCCAGTTCAGTACTGCAGAATTTTCCGTTGCGTCCTTTGCTGCCAGCCCGGTCACCTTACCAACTTCCAGGGTAACTTCCGGTGCTTCTGTGGAATCATAGATACTATAATAAGTAAAACTCATAGGCGGCAAGGTTACTTCCAGCTGTGCATTACCGTTGGAATCGATGGATAATACTTTCGCCTGGACACCTTCACGCATAAATACTGCCTGGCCGTAATCTCCGTCTACTGCATCCGGCTGTCTGTAATTTGGTTCAGACTGGGGAAGCCAGCTGTAGTTCGGCGGATATGCGCCATATCTGTGGACATCTTTTCCAAGGGAGTCCTTCAGCGGTACCGGTGGATAATTCAGCCCTTGGGCAAGTCCGGTATAATACATGGGTACATTGATGACTTCTGTCCGGCTCTCATCTGTCTGGTTATATACCCATAAAAGTCCTTTTTCTCCCTCATTCATGGCATTGACATGATATAATGCATCCATTTTCACGCCCCGCTGCCTGTTGGTTCCTGCTGCGTCATAAGCCGCCTGGGAGATATGAACCATGTCGGAATTTACAATTCCACGGTAACGCTTGTAGAACTCTACCCATTTATTCAGGATATCCTGTGTGCCGTCATCAAACAGTGCCGGCCCACGGAAGTCGGAGTTTACGCCGTTTCCGATATTCTGTGCAATAACCCAGTTATAATCTTCTTTCTTATCTTTAAATGGCTGGAATGCAGCATCTCCGCCGCCGCCATGGTATTCTGCAAACGGTACATGGGACCAGCTCATGGACATGGTACGTCCATAGGAAGCATTGTGCATCAGCTGACGCCCGTACAGCAGCTGCTCCTGCCTTGGCTGGCTCCAGGCTGCTTCTTCGTATCCAATTCCGCATTTGTTGGCACCATTTAAGTAATACCATGCAGGCACTTTTACAAATACGCCCATGTCACGAAACTCTGCACACATCATGCGGACACCATTTTCCCACTGCTTTACCTGGGAATCAAATACGCCGTTATGGAACTTATACTTTGATGCTTTTCCGGTATCCGTATCTTGCGGATTAGCCGGGTCTGTTTCTCTATCCTTGTTTACATGCTGTTCGCCGCAATTACAATAATTGCCGGGATAGGTACCGTCTATCTCTACACAGTCCAGACCGGTATATGTAACAAAGTTTTTGAAGTTATCCCAGTAATCATCGAATGCTGCGGATGCCAGGCACATGGAAGCGCCCCATTGTCCTTCCGCATTCGTACCGTACTCTTTGGACTGGCTGTACTGCCCTCTCGTATACTGAGCCTGGTAGATACCAATTGCAATTCCCTTGCTGTGTGCGTAATCCACCAGTTCTTTGTACTTATCCAGAGTCGCCTGGTCTCTTGCCAGCATCTGTTTGGATTCATCCGGAGCACTGTAAGACTGAATGATCATTTCAAACTCTGCTTCTGCCGCCTGATCTATCACTTCTTTCGTAAGTCTGCCTGTATTATGATGGGTCAGCGGGTTGTCTGTGATCCATGGAAACAGGGTGCGGTAAATGCCAAGACGTTCCCGCATTTTCAGTTCAAACCAATAGGTACTGTGGACAAATTCATAGGTGTCAAACCCTACCATGGATTCGCCCTTAGCCAGCTCATATGCCGGTCCCACCTCATAGCAGGTGTGGGTGATATCCTTCAGCTCCAGGAAGGGACTTCCTTCCTTTTCCAGATCACATTTGCAGGGAAGCGGACGGTTAATGGGAAGTGTACTCTGGTCGCCGCAGGTGTAAGTAGTCTCCAGTGCCAGCAGGTCATCCATGTTTGTATTTCCCTTCATGACTTCCGGTGCCAGTCGTCCGATCATGATCTGGCTGTCCCCTTCATTTACGATCTCCACCCGCTTTTTCATAGCTGGGATATTGTCATACATTTCGTAAATGATTTTAATTTTGATTCCCTGATAGACTTCCGGGAAAGATTGTGGAGCCGAGAAAAGAAACTCCAGATGCTTTCCTTTGGGCGGCCATTCCTTTGCCGCCGGGTCTCCGAAAATTTCATTTGAAGTCCATTCAAACGGTTTTTCACAACTGTCGCTGATTGTATATCCGTCAAACACAAAGGTGTTACTATTTTTGGTTCCGCCTACATAGTAGTAATCCGGGGTTACCTTGATACTGCTGTCCGGAATCTCAATCGTATTGTCTGCCGAAGCAATTGAATCCCGGTGTATCTTGATCCCTTCATCACTGTATACTTCCCGGTAAGGCTTGTCATACAGTCCCAGATAGACTTCCGGAAGCACATCTTCCCCGTCTGTCATCTCTTTGTCGATATACAGATTCTTGTAGCTGTCTGTATAAAATTCTGTTCCGCCCTCCTGGGGAAGCTGAAAGCGGCGCTCTATGATGCCATTTCCAATGGTAATGCTGCTGCCATCTTCTGTAACCGCAACCGGGAGGGATTCATCCGTTTCCAGCCAGTGGCGTTTTCCGTTTACTGCATTTTCCAGTCCTTCTACTACCTCTCCTTTCTCATTCACATAGGGTGACGCAATCCAGGGTTCCTCTGCCGAACCCTGCGCCGCGGCACCCGCCTCCGCGTTTGTCCCGGGAGCCGCTGCCCGTGTGTCCATGTTCGGTACCAGGGTACAGACTAACGAGCCTGCCAGCGTCAAAGCGAGCCAGCGTTTTAGACCATAAATCTTTTTCTTCATCCTTATTCCTCCTTCTTTGAAGTTTCCGTTTTTAAGACTGATTTCTCAGGGTACTTCATACTATCTGATTCCGGAAACTTTATATAATCACATTATAGCAAGCATTTGTTTTAAAGCGTGAGGAAGGATTTTACTTGTTTAGGGGGATTTTTTTTACAGGCTGGATGATGTCTGTGCAATTAACGTAAAAAAGCATCCATAAACTATAATTGTTCATGGATGCTATAAAAATAAAATAACGCTGCTGCCACATTGTTAATCTCAACTATGATACCAAAATTCATAAACTCCACCCGTAACATGGCAAACACCATTTCGGATTTGAACATCGGGCCGATTGCAGGCATTCCATTTCCTGTTTTGCCCTTTCAACTGTCTTAATCTTCTAAGCCGCCATTCTGGATGACTCTCTGATACCAGTAAAAAGAATCTTTCGGTATTCTTTCCAGTGTTCTGTAATCAACATAGATCAGACCAAACCGCGGGTCACAGCCCTCTGCCCACTCAAAGTTATCCATAATAGACCATGCCGTATAGCCAATTACCGGTATACCGGCTTCCATCACCTGATGCAATGCACTCAGATACTGGTACATATAATCAATCCGCTGTGGATCATGCACCTTTCCATCTCTCATTACAAAGTCTAGATTGGACATACCATTTTCTGTGATGAGAATCGGAAGGTTATAACGTTCATGGAGGAACTTCGGTGACCAGTAGAGCACTTTCGGTGTGATTCCCCACCCCATTTGTGTACGTGGCATACCAGGCCATCCCAAGTCCGGCGCTTCCGCATCTGCATTGTAATTGTTTGCAAAATACACATTATAACCAAAGTAATCCAATGGCTGGCTGATAAATTTCAATTCTTCCTTTGAAAGTATCTTATCTAGATATTTGGGTGCCTTTCCAAGTACCATCGGATCCGCCCACCAATTTGCAGCCATAGAAAATCCCTTCTCAATATCAAACATCTCACTTCTTGCTTTTTCAATTCCGGCTTCCGTTTCATCATAAGCCACAAAGTTTCTCGCATTCAACGCAAATCCAATCTGTGGGTCTGCCAGTTTAGAGCGTTCTCTAATCAGCTGCACACCATGACCATGGCAAAGCAAGACATTTTTGCTAATTTGCGCCAAATCACGGAATTTCTGCTCTTCGCTCATACGATTGATCTTAAACGGCGCTTGCCGTCCTTCAAAGTAACCAAATCCAATGAAGCATGCAGGTTCATTAAAAGTCATCCAGTATCGCACTTTATCGGAAAGCGCATCAATCACCCTCTTCGCATATTCTGTAAATTCATTTATAATCTGTGGGTTCTCCCACCCACCTTCGTTGTAGGCCCACATGGGATATTTATGACGGCGAACTAACATATTCCGCAGTAACTCAGAATATGAAAGATTGCCTGGATTGGATGTCAGAATTATATGCAGAGGGTCTGCTTGATCCAGAGACCCTGTTGAATGACAAGTCCGCATGGGATGGAAAGATTAACTCAGGGGTTGTAGGGGTATGGGAACATCTTCCACAGGAGTGCTACAACTATGCTGAGAATATTTATTCTGGAACAGGTGTAAAACCACAAATCGCTATACTACCAGCAATTTCTGCACCAGGATTTGCCCAGAAGATAATTCCATGAGTCAAACGTAAATTCTACCGGCAGCAGATTGATAAGATTCATCTGTGACGCAGTCTTTGAACTAAGGGAAATCGCAAGTTCCGAAATAAGTGGAATGGCTGTAATAACTGCAAACGAAACCAATATTATTGTGATTAAAATCCCGAAAACCCTGTCTTTTGCAGACTCCCGCACATGTGATGCTCTCTTACGAACTTTCATTACCACAGCCCATATCAAATACCAGACCTCCAACAACAACCCATGATACAAAATAGGGGATACAAATAATTGTTTGGATTCCTTTCTTAATCTTTGCATTCCGAAGTTCGTTCAGCATCAGTGCCAGAATAACTGGAATCGGAAATGTCAAACATATTTTCAATAAACCCAGCACAATCGTATTCCGAAGTATCTTGTAAAAATCCGGGTAAACAAACAATTTTTTGAAATTTTCCAATCCGCACCATGCGCTTTCCCAGATCCCTTTATAGGCCGAGTAATCTTTGAATGCAATAACACTCCCCATCATCGGAATATATTTAAACATAATCAGATAAATAATTCCTGGAAGCATCATCACGTAATACGGCCAATACTTTTTAAAATGACTTCGCGATCCGGAAGACTTTGCGGCAACATTTCTTGTTTTTACTGCAACCATAACACCCTCATACCTTCTTTCTTTTTGATGATTTAATTTTAGCATTTTTATATTTTTTTAAAATATGGAGATTTTAGGTATTGGCATGGTATTTTTTAGATTCTATGACCGTGTGGATGGTAAAGAACTTGAAATATTGTCGTGAAATTACATGGCCAAAAGCCGAGGCAGAATAGCTCATGTGAGTTATACTGCCTCGGCGACATACTATTTCATTTTGAAAGTGGCTGAGGAGTTTAGTCAGCCATATCTTCTACGTTTCTCCTAAGTCCATCATATTCTGCAAAACCATAAGATTTCGGTTTCCCATCCTCATCCATATCTTTTGCAAGATGTACCTGAAATCTACTGTCCGGTAAAAATGTAATCCTCAATTTCATCTGCCCCGTATGTTCTCCTGTTACTTGAAGATTGCTCCAAATGACCGTCTCTTCAGGCAAAAACATGTTGGCCGGGGCTTTTACCCGGATCCATCCATCATAAAAGGTCTTTCCGTCTTCACTGTAGTGGTCATATCTGGTTTCTACTGTATCACCCGCTATATAAGAGTTTAAAACTATGCCACATACGCCTTTTATTTTTACGGGATATGGTGGTTCTGTCTGCATTCTGGCATATTCCATTGGCAGCGCATAAGGTATCTCTTTTTTTCCCGGAGTCACTCCCCACATTTCAGGCTTTGACGGCTGCACATCCAAAAGCCTGCATTTGCGCAGTCTGCTTTTTACTTTTCCTTCTATTAACCGGGTACTTTCGTTCCACATTGCCTTTGTACTGTCCGGATGCCAGCTCATAGGAGAATAATACACCCATTTTCCTTCCGGATCACTTAAATTTATCCCCTCGTGAGCTCTTCCCTCACTCATAGAACGCTGGACATCAATCAGTACCGGACCAATATTACCGGCTTTTTCATAACGGACTCCTGAAATCGCATACTGATACAACACATTCAAATATTTTCTCCGTGTGATATTATCCTTATGCAGTGGCACAACCCCCAGTACCCCACAGTCCGTCTTCGGTGAAAATCTTGGTGACATACAGACTGCATACTGCTCATTTGGAGAAAAGATAGCCGTTTCTTCATAGCCAAGTGTTTCTGTAATCTGAGCAACCTCTTCTGTATCCAGCATCTGCAGAGTACTTTCCGTAATGCAGGTTCCCCCACCAGCCAGCGTAAGACCTCTTCCTCCTCTTACAAACTGTTTTACTTCCCCTCCTCTGCTTACCTGGGTACGGAAAAATCCCTCATTTTCCAAATCTGGTTCGACTTCATTCACAGTACTGATGATACACATATCTTCCATTTCATAATGGGATTCCTTTCTCACCAGGCTTCCCAGAAAATTAAAAACTCCGTTCCCTGTTAGGGAAGAGAAGCATATATGCTCATTGTCAGGCGCAATCAATGGTTCGGACCATCTCATAAATAACCCTGGGATTTTGTAGATCTCTTCTGGAAATACCACTTCCACTAACTCGCACGAGGTACATCGATCCAGATCTGGTGTGCATTCTAACACATAGTCCCCCAGCAAGATCCGTTTATTATCGGAATAACACATCCAGCGGATTCCGTTGGCTCCCTTTTTCATTGGGATTACTCCATCAAATAGTTCACAGAGGTCCAAACCATCCTCTGATATTGTAAACACCCGATACCAGTTTTCATCTTTTTCAGGTTCTCTCACAGATACTAATACACGCCCGGAAAAAGTATAGGTCCCGTTTATATTTGTATCAATTCCGTCTGGCAGCGGAATGTCTGTGATTTCAATGCGACCATATTCTGTATTTTCAATTAACATCATTCCTTCCTTTCTACTTTGCAGCCTCTACTTTATGCACATCTTAAATGCCTGTTAAAAAGTCACATATTTGTTCATAAACTCCGCACTCATCTGAAATGACTTTATCGGCGATTTATCCACCCAGTTTTTATGGCTCTCCAGAATCACCGCGTCAACGCCGGCTTTCTTCGCTTGTTCCACCATCATCGTAAGATTCATGTTCCCATATCCCAACTCCATGCTATCTGACTTAAGAATCGAGCTAGTCCTTCCACTCACACGGCTTCCGCGGTCATTGATGTGGTACAGCTTCATCCGTTCACCTAGCCGCTCCATTAATGGCAGCACATCTACACCTGCTTCAGTTGGCCAGTAGGAATCAAATTCAAAGTTAACATACTTCGGATTAGTCTTCTCTAGAATCAAGTCGTAGGCCGTTTTTCCTGACCCTACCTTGCGAAATTCACAGTTGTGATTATGGTATAACAGGGAAATACCTCCTTCTGCAAAAATTTTTCCTACATGATTCAGTTTCTCGATCAACTCCAGCACCGCCGCTTTATCTGAATAGTCAAACTGGTGCATCCCAGTCACCACAATATATTTGGTATCAAAGACCTTTGCTTCGGCGATAATATCCTCCGGTGCCCGCATGCAGCTTCCCAGGTCTTCATGTACACTGACCACCTTTAAATCAGACTCGGCCATCAGCTTTTCCCAATCCAATTTGCCGGTCTTTCCCATCGGCATTCTGGCAAGTGTGGTCAGGATACGGACAATTATGGGCATTTTTTTAATCATAAAGCCATTCAGTTCGATTCCGTCATATCCGGCCTCTTTCATTAACCGCATGGTCTCTTTTGCTTTCTTTTCGCTTCCCATGACTGTGCCGAGCTGAATCATCTGAACTGCTTTTACCGTTTTTTTCATTTCCATTTTTTCGTTTCCTCTATTGTTTCGGAATCTGCTGCAATGTTGCATTCAAAGCCTTTACCTGCTCCTGACTCATGACGTCTCCGACCTGCTTTAACATACTCTCCAAAGTCATATCTCCCATCATTTTTATCAGGTTCGGGTTATCCTTTACACTTTCGGCCACATCACCCCGGCCGGCAGATGTCTGTGCCATCATCGCTCCCATGATTGCTCCTGTCTGGGGATGGCTCTGCAATGTTGCCAGCGTATCTTTGATTGAAAAATATCCCTCTTTAAAATCATCTTTGTCGAACCAGTTGACAAGGTCTCCGGCTGTTCCGAACCGATAATCCTGATTTGGTTTTTCTACCTTGCGAATCGCCATTGCATCAGTGCATTGTCCCGCCAGAGCTTGCACGGTATGATTGCCACTGATGGGCACTGCAAAGCAAAATACCCGTTTCCCCTTTTGTGTCTCAATCGGCTCCCCATCTACATATAGGGTCACTTCCGGCTGATTGGAATAGACCTTTACCTGGGTTACTGCCTCTGCCCGATCCACATATCGGCTGCCACACAAGTGGACAAATGCTTTCTGGCTCCAATATGCCTTATACAGATAGAACGCATCCTTTTTCAACCTTCGATCCATGGTAACCAGCCCTTTTTGATTCTGACCGTTCTTCCCCCCCTCGTCTCTTCCATCTGCCGCAAAGTCAAACATGTTCCAGACATGGGTCGCCCAGAGATACGGACGCTCCTCTATCATCCTAATGATATGTTCATGGTAAACACACTGATAATCTTCGGTATAATCACCGCGCTCCGGATTTGATGAATGAAATGCCGGATTGGCATCTGCACCATACTCAGAAAAACCGATACATCGTTTTGGGTAAGTCGCATGATACTCATCAAAGAAACTGTTGTTTTGTTCCAGCTCGCCCAGATACCAGCCAAAGTACAGATTATAACTGGCAATATCAGGTATTTCTAATAGCGGACTGTCCGTCTCCAGCATAAATGCATGGGCCATTGTGGTCGGCCGGGTCGCGTCCAGACTATGGCACAGATCATTTAATAACCGGTGGTTTTCCATCAAATCATCGGTTACGCCGCCACTTGCAGAAATTTCATTCGATAATCCCCAGCAGACAATCGATGGGTGATTATAATTTTGCACCACCAACTCTCGCATCTGACTTAAGGTATTTACCCTGCCGTTTGGCATATGCTGGGTGATGTAAGGAATCTCTGCCCAGAGAATCATACCGCAAGCATCGCACAGATCGTAAAAAAACTGACTATGCTGATAATGCGCCAAACGGATGGTATTTGCACCGATTTCCCGGATAATTTCCAGATCCTCTATCTGCATATCTTTCGTCAGGACATTTCCCGTCCCCAGACGGTCCTGATGACGTGAAACTCCACGCAGCGGGTAGCTGCGACCATTTAGGAAGAATCCTTCCTGTGGGTCAAATTTGATGGTGCGACAACCAAATTTAGTAGTAATGCTGTCACCATCTTCATCATTCTGACAAATATCCGCTTTCATGGTGTACAGATATGGATCATTGATGCCATCCCAAAGATGTACATTTTCAATGGTAAATACCGTCTCTGCGTGTCCGTCTATGATTTGGGCATCCTGTATCATGTCACCGATTACAAAAGTAACCTTCTCTGCCACACCTTCTATCCAGGCTTCGGCGGTTACTTTTGCATCCTTTCCGACCACCTCCGGCGTTATCTTGATGCCCGATCCGCCGGCATAGCCAAGGGCAAAATGTGCTTTTGGTACAATCAGCAGGTTCACTTCCCGGTAAAGACCACCATAAAAGGTGAAGTCGGCTTTTTGCGGATATACCCGGTCATTGTCCGAATTATCCACCGAAACTGTCAACTGGTTCTCTTCCTGCAGATATTCAGTCAGATTTACCCTAAAGGTCGAATATCCACCTTCGTGAATTATCCTTTTTTCTCCATTCAGATATATTTCAGCCGTCATCGCGGCACCGCAGAATTCCAGCCAGATCTCCTTCTCCTTCTTTAATTCTGCCAAAGACTGTCCATCTGCCACTTCGGTTATGTCCAATTTTCTCGTATACCAGCAGAGTCCACGATAATAATCATTACCACCATCCTGCCCATCTATGGCATTCCATGTGTGGGGGAGGGTTACTGCTTCTCCTGAAGTCTCCCATGCTGCATAGGCACTGGCAGCTGTTTTTACAAACTGCCAGCCATTATCCAATAATATCGTATTACGCATAATTTTTTCCCTTCCTTTAAAAATGATGAACGCCTGTTGTCACGAACTCATGTCTGCCATCCGGTAAACATACTTCTGCCTTTGCATTGGCTGGAACCGTGATTTCATAAAAAAACTGATCCTGCTCATATTTCCATGCGCTGACAATTTCCCCCATCGAAGACTGATAAACCGCTTTAGCATATCCCAGTAGCTGATGTGGTTGTGGAGCTATCTTTATTCTATCATTTTCCACCTGAATACCGCACACGCCGGCAAACAGCCACCCGCAAACAGCACCGTAGGAATAGTGATTCAGCGATGCACTAACTTCACCTTTTTCATTGATGCCATCCCAGGTTTCCCAAATGGAAGTAGCACCTTTTTTCACTTCATACAACCACCCCGGCATCGTATCCTGTAGTAGTAAACGATAAGCCGTTTCCTGATATCCATACTCCGCCAATACACTGCACAGCGACGGTGTCGATAGAAACCCGGTATTTAGGTGATAGTCATTCTCTATGATTTTTCCATTTAATTCTGCTGCCGCCGCTTTGATTTCTTCCTCGCTCAGTAAATCAAACGCGATGGCGCGTACATACTCTGCCTGGCGATCCGAATGGATCTTTCCGTTATCAGTCGCTACAAAATGAAATGCCTTTGCAGCATTCTCTGCGGTATCCCGGTAATGTGCGGCATCTTCGCTTCGTCCAAGGACCTCAGCAATTTCTGCCAGCATTCTGCCGGAACGGGCAAAATATGCTGTAGCCACTTTATATTGCGGCTTCGACATAGCTGCCATCGCCGAGACACCCGGCTCGCACCACTCGCCAAAGTCAACCCCCGAGTCTATGGTATACATTGCATAGGGATTTTCTTTTTCAATCGTGTTTTGCTCATTGATCTGCTTTGCGCGGTTCTCTAAAAATCCATACCATCCTTGCATCATTTCATAATTTTCTTCCAAAATGCGTACATCATTAAACCGTTTATACAAGGTATATGGCACAATTATGCTTGCATCACCCCAGCCAACCGAAGAGGCTAACATTCCGGCGTATTGACTCATTGGGTTATTTGGCGGTGCGATAATCGCAAGTTTTCCATCATCATACTGATTCAAGCGGCACTCACTCAGCCATTTTCGCACGACCGGATAACAATCAGCAAAAAAGAGTCCTGTTTCAATAAAGATTCCCATGTCCCCTGTCCACGCTGCACGCTCTCTGGTTGGACAATCGGTTGGCATGTCGCAAAAATTGGATTTCATACTCCAGATGCTGTTGCACACCAGCTGATTCACATCTTCATTGGAGCACTGGAAGCTCCCAGTTTGCTCCATATTGGAATATACGGCAATGGAAGTAAAGGTAGCTGTGGCCAAATCTATATCGGTTTCTATTTTCGCATAGCGGAACCCCCAAATAGTAAATTTAGATTTATAATGGTTTCGGCCATTTCTACAGATCAATTCCACACGCTGCTTTATCTCTCCTTCTTTATGTCGTTTACGGTCCTGAAAATTCTCAATTGTAAAATTCCCATTTTCATCCAGCGATTCACCATGGGTCATGATGAGAGTCTGGCCTTCCTTCGCATCCACGGTAAATTCCACATAACCTGCCAGGTTCTGTCCATAATCAATCACCGTTTCACCGTTCGGTGTAATCATTATCTTTCCGGCAAAACGTTCCTGTTCCACGACAGGTACTGAGTTTGAACCTTTGAAATGGGTGATCTGGAAATCTTGCACCTTCACTTCATGCCAACTTGTCAAACTCTCCTTCCGGGCATCATATATTTCACCTTGCTGCATATCATTTTCACGAATTGGGCCATCCTGAGTTGCCTGCCATTTTTCATCTGAAATGCAAACTGGCACACCATCAACTTCCAACTGAAAGTACAGCGCAATATCTTCACCAAAGAGATTTCTCTCTCCATCCACACCGGAGCAGCTGCGATACCATCCATCCCCTAAGATCACCTGGACATCATTCTTTCCTTCTTTCACCAGCTCAGTTACATCGTAAGTTTGATAGGTCAGTTTTTTATTATAGGTATCGCTTCCCGGTGCAAGCACGAAGTCGCCCACCCTCAGACCGTTCAGATATGCTTCATACAGCCCGTGACAGGTGATGTACAGTCGCGCCTGACTTCCAAGGGGTGCCTTAAAAGTTGTCTGCAAATAACTGGCCGGCATATGTATACATGGATCACTAACCAATTCCGGATTTATCCACTTTGCCACAAACTGCGCAGCATCCAAAATACCCGCTTCGAAAAAAGCTTCCTCGCTCCATTCTCCAACCGTATCCGCTTCATCCCAAAGACGGACTTTCCAGCTTACCCGCTGCTTACTTTCCAGTACTTCACCAAAGATCACCTGCATTTTATTTGTTGATACTTTCCCGCTTTTCCAGATGATGCAACCATCTGATACCGCTTCTATTTCATATGCAGTCTGAGTAATTCCATCTTGGCAAATCCATGATAAAGACGGCTGTTTGATGTCAATTCCAAGTGGATTCACCAGGCGTTCTGTCTTGAGTTTAATTGCTTTCATTTAAATTTATACCTCCCTGTACCCTTAAGCGAATGACTCTTCTTCTGCTTCCGCCTGTGCTTTCTTCTCCTGAATATTTTGCTGCACCTCTACCATCTTCTCTTTAGATAATGGTGAAAATTTAAGTGCAGCCAATGTACAGATCCAACCAAGAATTGGCAGACCATAGGTCAATACCAACGCCATTATAAAGATTGCAGGTGTTCTCTTATCGGTTGGCTGTGGCATTACTGCTGTATAACCAATTACGGCCACACTTCCGGTAGCAATCGTTGCACCCAGGGAGGAAACCATCTTGTCGACAAAACTATAAACACCTGTCATCGTGCCCGGCATATATTTACCGGAACGATCCAGTTCATAATCGATAATATCCGCCAACATAGCTCCGGTTGCCGTCGTCACACACATTTTACAGCCATTTGTAGACAATGTCAGAACAAAGAAAACTATCATCAGTGGCATCACCTTTCCCACTGTCCAGGAAGATGTCACTCCAAAAAATACGATCAAAATAGCGGTGGTAATAATGCATAGGCGTGTCCACGTAATAATTGACTCTTTATTTCCATGTTTTCCGGCATAGCGTCCACCGTAAATAGCAAATATAATGGAAGGAAGCATGGCTACCATATTGACAATGGTTGAAAGCTGCATATTACCGATAATGATTCCATATAACATGGTCGTGACAACTGCCTGCCCAGCCGTCTGCATGGCTAGTTTATCTGATGTTGCAGCAAAAATATAAGTCTGAAGGGCGCGGTTGGTCTTAAGGATAGTAATCATATCTTTGATCTTTACTTCTTCCTGATTGCTCTTAGTACTGATTCCCTTAAAATTTTCCGTCTTATCTGCCGTTGAAACACCTATGCAGGCCAAAAGCTCCAGTATAAAGGAAACGGTTACTGCAAAAGTACAAGCTGCAGCCAACATCGGGGCGGTAAATTGATTTCCATATCTAGGTAAGATTCCAACTGTAATCCCCATAGATATACACATCGGGATGAAGTAGTTGTAAATAGTTGACCACACTCCTACTAACGGTCTTTGTTTCGGATCATTGGTCAGCACCGGTCCGATGACCTGACCAGCCATATTATTCATTGTGTAGCCAATAATGTACAGCATGTACACTAGAATAAAAGTAACTATGCCATGCCCTTTGTCGCTGAACCAATTGAACATCATGAATACTGCCAGAGTCTCAATCAGCCAGCCCCCAAACATAAAAAGACGAAGCTTTCCAAACCGTGTGTTCGTTTTATCAATCAATAACGCAATCAACGGATCAGTAATGCCATCAAAAATACGGGTACCTGTGATAATCATTCCAACCAATGCGGTTGCAACACCATATCCCACGTTTCCAACGTAGCTTGCATAACCGATTAGCAAATAGAAACACATGGCCGCTCCGCTGTTGAGCTGCGCTAAGGCAATCTGCCATGTTTTTGCCCGACGATACTGTACACCATCGATGTCACTTTGTGTGTTTTTCTCTTTCTTGCTCATTTTTGTTCCCCCTCATTTCTTTTACTTTTATCGTTCCATTAAGCTTCCAAGCACCTGAAGGCTTTCCTTGGGATAACGTGTCTGAGTGCTACGGTCCACACCGATTAGACCAAATTTCATTCCATAGCCTTTCTGCCATTCAAAATTGTCTAAGAGTGACCAGTACATATATCCTTTCACCCGAATCCCATCGTCTATACAAGCCTGGATTCCTTCCGTCACTTCTTTGATAAACTGGCAGCGTCTGCTGTCATCTGCCGTTGCGATTCCATTTTCGGTAATAATCAAATCACCTTTGAATTCTTCTGCCACCTTACGAATTACGTTTACAATCGCCAAAGGATAATCTTCATATCCCATCTGTGTCCGCAAACATTCATCTTTTGCCTGCGCACCACCGTTTTCATCAAAACGCTTTCTGGTATAACACTGTACGCCCAGAAAATCATCATCCTTAATATATGGCAGGTAGTGCTTAAATTCCTCATCCCATTCTTTTTCAGCAAATGCCTCGCCACCGGGATAAGGCTGCATATCATGTAATGATAAGGTCAAGCCAATTTTCAGATGCGGACACGCTTCCTTCATTGCATCCCTTGCTGCTTCATGTGCTTTCATTACTAAAAGGTCACCCTCCGTTGTACACTGAGATACAAAGGTGTGAACATCCATGGGATTCTGTATGTCAAAGGCCTGCGCACTCTCCATCATGCTAAGCATCATGTTTTCTTTATTCATATTGATGCCAACTTGCACATCACTCTCTTTCGCTGCACTCTTTTTATCACCGATTTCTTTATCTGCATCTGCCTGTTGTCCTCCCATTCGCAGCACCATTTCTTTCATTAATGCCGCCAGCTGTAGACGCATATTTGCCTCGTTGATCGTGCAGACATATTCCATTTTATCACCCAGTTCACTGGCTAAACGCTTGCAATATGCAGCAAACTTCCCTACCACTTCCGGGTTTTCCCATCCGCCCTGACTGATTAACCATTTAGGTGACGAAAAATGATGCATGGTAACGATCGGTCGCACATGATTTGCATAGCAACAGTCCAACACATTACAATAATGCTTTACTTCTGCCTCATCCCACGAATCCGGTTCTGGTTGGATCCTCGCCCATTCAATTGAAAAACGGTAGGTATTAAGTCCTGCTTCTGCCATCAGATGAATATCCTCTTCATACCGATTATAATGATCCACTGCATCAAGGGACGTCTCATTAAACATAGAATGTGGTATCTGTTCCTGTACCCAATAATCGCTGTGTATGTTGTTTCCCTCCACCTGATGTGCTGCTGTCGCAGCTCCAAGCATAAAATCTTTTGAAAACATCATTTGCTTCTCCTCTCTACTCTAACCAAATTTGCTCTTACATATTGCTTTTCTCTTTAATCTGATTATATATACTATTTCATTTCCTTGTTTTCAAAATTTTGCTTTTTTGTTCAATATTTATCTATAATTATTTATCAACCATTTTTTGAACAAATTCACGAATTTTTAACTGTTTTTTTTCAGAATGTATAATATAATGAAAGCAAACGATAAGAGATTAGGAGCGAAGGATATGAATTTAAAATCAAATATAGATATAACAAAGTTTTTATTGGAAATTCAGAATTGCCAAGGTGAAGTGTATTATGAAACATCAGATGGAGACAGACTTAATCTTAGTTCTACTTTGAGCCAATATATCTTCTGTACGGTTGCCAGCCATTCCTATGATTGGAGTCAGGGATCGATTTGTTGTATGAGCAAGGAGGATATTCCCAAACTCTCCCCCTATTTAGAAGAGAGCAGAGCGTAGCAGTTCAAAGTCCGCAAATTTATATGCTAGAAAGGGGAATGTGTAATGAGTATCCTAGAGAATCTAAAATTATTTCAAGAACTGATTTGTTGCAGCCATAATATATACTACTGGGCTTATACCGCTGATTTAACATTGCTTCATACGAGCTGTCCCAAAGAGTTTGCCATGGGTAATAATTATTCCTTACTAAGCCAGTCAACTTATCTGCTTAACTATGCCAAGACCGGTCATTATCCGCTCATTTTGGATACCTTTTTGAATTTTCTGTGGATTGCAGACTTTGAATGGGATGGCAACAGCTTGACTCATGTCCATGTCATTGGTCCGATTTTTACCGGAAAGAATTCTTACCAGCAGGTAAAAGAAAGTCTTAACCGGCACGATTTGTCCGTCCAAATCCGGATGGATGTACTAAGGCAGCTGGAAGAGGTTCCAATCGTACCTCTCAATCTCCTCTACCAGTATGCGATTATGCTTCACTACTGTATCACTGGAGAAAAAATTGCCATTCATCAACTACAGCATATTACATCAACAGATAATTCTAAGGATACGGAAGACTTATCCTCCAAATCAGATGAACACTGGGGTATCTGGGCATCAGAGCAGACATTTATTCAGATGATTCGAGATGGAAATCTCCATTATAAAGAAGCTTTAAATGTATCCCGCACCTTAAGCAGCGGTGTTAAATTTGATTCAGGAGGCCCTCTGCGCAATGCGAAGAATAATGTGATTGTCCTTTTGACACTTTGTTCTCGTGCAGCCATTGAAGGAGGTCTATCTCCTGCTGTTTCTTATACTATGCAAGATTATTATACCCAGAGAATTGAAGACTCCGGTTCTATTCCGGAAGCCTCGGTTCTTGTTGAAAACATCATGGAGGAATATGTACAAAAAGTTCGACAGGTACGGACCAATGCCAATATTTCCAGAGCTGTCCTAAGTTGCTGCGATTATATCACCATGCATATCACTGAAAAGCTAACCACTCAGTTTCTGGCATCGCGTGCGGGATATACCGAATACTATTTTTCCCGTAAATTCAAACAGGAAATGGGAAGTAGCATTAGTAGGTATATCCATCAGGAACGGATAAAGAAGGCTAAGATTTTACTTAGCACAACAAATATGAGTATTATTGATATCAGTAATGAGCTCGGGTTTAGTTCGCGCAGCTTTTTTTCTGATACTTTTCAAAAGGTGACAGGGGAAACACCTGCGGGATATCGACGAAAAAATATGAAAATATAAAAAGAATGTAAAAGATTAAAGGTTGAATGACGGTCTGTACCTCTGTTGAATTATACGCTTATTTGTCGAACGATTTTAATTGTATGAATCTGTCGAATATGATAAATTTATATTGTATTAGCATCTTGTTAATATATTCCATAATCACGGCTACCCTCAATAGTCGTGAAAAGCTCCGGTGTCAT
This sequence comes from Clostridiales bacterium, assembly GCA_018365455.1. Classification (GTDB taxonomy): domain Bacteria; phylum Bacillota; class Clostridia; order Lachnospirales; family Lachnospiraceae; genus Robinsoniella. Next base: position 45,052 of record JAGZJZ010000027.1, on the reverse strand, counting down.
CCCACCGGAGCTTTAACTTTACATTCCTATAAGCTTCTGTAAAATTGCCTCAAATTCTCTTTTGTACTTTCTTCCAGATATTTATCTTTTATTCCTTCCACTGCTCCCTGAATGCCATAAAGCATATTGATACACGCACCCGGGTCTTGCATGCGTACTCTGATAAATGCCTCTTCTGTTCCAATTTCCCGCAGCTGTTCTGCAGTTGTAATTCCTGCATCCACCAGCAGTTTCTCTAATACTTTTCCCACATTGGGCAGTTTGCCAAGATCGCTCATGATTGTCACCTCCATCAGGTATAACGCCTGCACTTAGTACTGCATCCAGCCAGAAACCAAACTGACAGTGCTGAATAGTTTGTCAGACTGCAAGGCGGAGGATGGAAGCGGAGTGGTTCCTCCGCTGACTGACGACAACGCGGCAGATGGCAAAATAGGCAGTGCTGTCAGTTTGGTTTCTGGCTGGATGCAGTACTAGTATACCCCTGATTCCACAATCCGTCAATTTGCAAGTTCTCTTGCTGACTGTTCCAATTTCGCTAAGAACTCTTCCTCTGGTATCGGTTTTGAGAAAAAATACCCCTGTCCATAATCACAGCCAATCTTCTTTAAGAAATCAACATGTTCCTGTTTTTCAACTCCTTCACACACCACTTTCATATCCAGTGTATGTGCAAGCTCCGTCACGCAGCTGATTACATTTTTGGCTTTGCCCTCAGTCCCATACTCACGCAGGAACTCCTGATCTAATTTCAGTACCTGAATCGGAAGCTTGTTCAGCAGATTCAAGCTGGAATACCCCGATCCAAAATCGTCCATGGATATCATGAACCCTTCCTTCTGGAGATTCCGTATTTTCTGCACGATTAACTCTGATATACCGTTAAACGCACTCTCTGTAATTTCAATCTCAATACAGTTGTGGGGAATCTGAAAACGGTCTGTAATTTCCAAAATTGTGGAATAACATCTTTGCTGATAGATTGTAACTCTTGAGAAATTTACAGAAATATGAAATTCTGTTTCAAATGTATCCAGATATTTGCGGATATAAGCACAGGCTTTTTCCAGTATGTAAAAATCAATTTCCGCAATACTTCCGTTTCTCTCAAATAAAGGAATAAATTGATCCGGGCACACGGTACCTTCATCCGGTATATCCCAGCGTACCAATGCCTCTGCATTGCGGATTTTCAGATCATCTAAACTGTATTTCGGCTGCAGATACATTTTAAATTCCCCGTTACTCAGTGCCTTGCGCATGCGTTTTGTCAGATGGTTCTCCCAGTTGAGCTTATCCAGTAACATTTCGTCATACCACAGAGATATGGATTTACCCTCTGCTTTTGCATTTTTATGAGCCATATTGGCCTTATCCATCACCGACTGAATGTTGCCGTAATCCTCCGGTATCTCATAGGCACCTATCGTAAATGTAATAAACTCCGAAATATTGAGGAATTCCACATAAAGAGTGTCTGCAAGAAGGTTACGCAACTCATCTACAAGTTCCGGACTTTGCTTCACCAGAATGACAAAATCATCTGAGGAAATCCGGGCGCAAAGCTGATCCCCATTGTATTTTGACTGAATGCAGTCCGCCAGTGCGCATAACAGCCGGTCACCCTGTTCATAGCCATAGCTGGTATTCAGAAATTTAAAATCATCTATATCAAACTCAATCAGACAATACCGGTTATCCGGATAGCGGCGCAGCAAAGAAGCGGCTTCTGCCTTAAATCCGTCCCGGTTCAATATACCTGTAAGATTGTCGGTATGGATACTTTTCTCAAGCATTCTGCGGTTACGCCTGTTTACAATGGTAAACGCAGCTATGGACAAAAGCAGCGTTGCTGTATAGATTCCAATGGACTTTAACAATTTTCGTACTGAACTCTGCTCTGCAAGCAAAACCATCTCATCTGCTTCCTTAAAATGAATCTGACTCAGTTCATACAGATTATTTACAGAAACTTCCCCCAGCCTCACCAGTTGGATTTCCCTTTTCATCTCTTCCCATAATTCCTTCAGCCTTGCCAGCTGATCCTGATAATCTTTATCGCCGTTTCTTCGCAGATTGAATTCACCATCCCCGGACTGCAGGTTTGCAATGATACCATCCAGCCTGTCAATCAGCTTATCATCGGGATATCCGCTAATTTCTTCTTTCACCAGCTTCTGCGTAGCTCCGCGAACGATTCCACTGTAATTTACCACCCTGGCATCACCAAGATTCTGCACTAAAAGCACCAGCAGAATAATGACAGCAATCATCCACATACTGGTATATATATAAAATTCATTCTTTTTTCTCATTTTCACTGGCTCCGCAATCATGTATTTGTCAGATTCTTAATATATCGGAAGTGATTTTCTATCTTTTCAGAACACCCTGATCATATTATATCTAATTACCATAGTTTATACAACCTCATTTTTTGATACGATGTGACATTTTAAATGACTATTTGAGGAATTCCCGGTATTTGCTATCACTTTTCAAAAAAATAACCAATCTTCTATAAAACGGAAGATTGGTTATCATTGATGCACGTATTTTAATAATTATTTATTTTCTGATATATCTATGTTACTTAGACAGCCCTATAAAATTACTTTCTATCTATACTCTAGAATTTCACAACCGTCTTAATCCCTTTATCTTTTCATAATTTCTTATAAGCACTCAGCTTGGACTTGCTGACACCCTTCTTTGTAACTACCATCGTTTCGGCGTCCACCTCGAGCAACCATTTTCTTAAACTTGTACATAATTCCTCCATAGCGTAATCATCTTTTACTAAAATAAAACAGGGAAAAGACCCGCCAATACCAGAACGTGTTTGATAGCGATTTTCAAACGGTCCAGAATAGCAATCCTCCCCTGTTCAAGTATTTATTATTTAATGTAATTATTTTTTTACAGTAACTTTAATTTCATTGCTGTATCGGCTATAGATATTCTTGCCGCCTGATTTCTTATATGCACGTACCTTGTAAGTATAAGTTTTGCCTTTTTTCACTTTTTTGTCCCTAAAACTGGTGTCACTGCGGTCTGTAATTCCGATACAGCTCCAGGTTTTGCCTGTCTTCCTGTATATACGGTATCCGGTTACTACATTGGATACTTTCTTCCAAGATACTGTGACCCTTCCCTTAGATACTTTTGCTTTTATAACCGGGCTCTGGGGAACCGCTTTAATGGAAACGTCTTTATATTTACTGTAGACTGTTTTTCCATCTGCTTTTTTGTAAGCTTTTACTGCAAATGTGTATCTTCTTCCAAGATCAGCCTTTTTATATACATAGGATGTGGAACTGTCTTTCTTAACGGTTTTCACCGTTTTCCATCCTTTGCTGGTTTTGTTCATCACAACATAACCATCTGCTCCGGAGACCTTTTTCCAGCTTAATTTAATATATCTGGATGCCTGATTTGCTGCCTTTACAGCAACAGTAGACCCTTGCACTTTCACTGCCGCTTCTTTGTCCGGGTCAATCCTTAATCCCTGAATTGCTCTTGTAAGCGCATTGACCTGTGCATCAATAGCTGCCTGGGTTGCTTTGGGGTCTGCCGCCACTTTTTCTGCTGCTGCAATGGCTGACGTCAGTGCCTGAAAGGATGCATTTGTATAATTGCCGATCTTTATCGCTTTTGCCTGGGCAATCTTTGCAATTAATGCGATCTTTGATGGCTGCGGTACTTCTACTTTAAGATTGCTGATTGCATTCTTCAGAGCATTTACCTGGGCATCAATTACTGCCTGGGAAGCGTTTGGATCTGCGGCTGCTTTTTCTGCTGCTGCAATGGCAAGGGTCAGAGCATGAAAGGATGCATCCGTATAGTTTCCCTTTTTAATTGCCTTTGCTTCCGCAATTTTAGCATGCAGTTCTGCCTTTGACGGCTTTTTCGTTTCTTTCATATTGGTAACGGCATCCATCAGCTTTCGGCTTGTCTGGTTAACCTTCTCAGTATCCGCAGTGATATCCGCAAACACGATTTCCGCTTCTGCAAGTGCAGCCCTCACGGCATCAATACTTTCCCTGGTATACCCGGACAGCTGCGCCTCGTCTGCAAGAATTACCTTGGCTCCCTCAATCGCTGCCTTTAAACCTGTTTTCTGTACACTGTCTTCCAAAAGGTCACATGCCGTAATCAGATTCAAAAATGCATCATCAATCTCCTGCTGGGTTAATTCCTGCTTCTCCAGGACTACTCTTGCTTCATCCAAAGCTTTTTGTACCCTGTCCCAGCTTTCCGGTGTAAAACAGTTATAATCTTTTTGCTGCTGCTCCAGTTTCCCTGTCTCGGTTACCGCAAGCTTCAGGCTGTCTAAATCTATAACAGATTTATTTTCTCTTTCTGCTTTTTCCACATTTTCTACATTTAATGATTCTCCAACATGTTCCTCACCAATCCCTGCTTTATCTGAGGATTCCTGTATTTCCGGAGACAGCGGTTCACTATTTGTTTTACTTTCTGCCTGAGTCTGTGACTTATTATCTGTATTACTTTCTGCCTGAATCTGTGGCTCATGATCTGTTTTACTTTCTGCCTGAGTGTGAGGCTCATTATCTGCTTTACTCTCTGCATGCACATGAATGATCCCGGACAAAGCCGAAAATGGGGATGAAGCTGCTAATACACCGATTAATATTCCTGCTGTAAACTTTTTTCCACTTTTTTTCATTTTATCTTTTCCTTTTTTCATTTTCTGACATCAGAGTCTGAATTTCATTCCCTGGCGCTCTTTACAGTTATCGAAGAAATAATTACTTCTATTGACAATATATTACCATAAAGGACACGGAAAGCTTTAGGACTATATTAAGACAATTTAATAAATTATCATGAGTTTATGGGGACCTGCTTGTACTATTTTGTAATTTTAGGATTATTTTAAGAAAGATGGATATTAAAATAATCCTACAGCCTGTGCTAAAATTGTTTGCTAAAACTCCGAAATTTTTTCAGCAGCATACTGTAAAATAGTCGCTGCGTCAGTACTGTCAGAATTGCCGTCACCATTCACATCCGCCACTTTATGCTGCTCTTGCGTAAGTTCTGCAAGCTCTGCCACAGATTTTAATACCTTTGAGGAGTCAGCGGTTTCTACTTTTCCGTTCATATCCACGTCTCCCATCAAACGTGCTTTCAGAATTTCGTTTACTAATTTCTTAAGCACTTCCCCAACAGCAATACTATCTGCTTCACCATTGTCAAAGACCGCCTGCGCCTCATCTGTCACTGACTGCAGCCCTGCGATGCTTTCCTCTACCTGCCCTGTACAAAATGATTTTTGCATTTCCTATACTCCACGCTTTTAATTTTTTTCCTCATCTCTTACTTCTCCTCTCTGCCTCTTCATAAAAAGAATTCAAAACCTTACTCAATTTTGATTTTAATTTATTATAGCATGGGATTTTTCAGGCTTTTAGGACTAATTTCATGTTAATTTACATTATTTCATGACGATTGCTTTTAAGCTTGGATATTTTAAATCAATTTGTACTTTTTCAGGTTTAATAGAATATGGATCAACAATACCCCAGCACCATCAAATATCAAATTGACATCCGCTGATATAAGTGTTATTGTTTTCATATCGAAAATTATGAATACGAGGTTAATTAAAATGAAAATAAAAATCGCTTTTATTTGTGTGCATAACTCTTGCCGGTCACAGATTGCAGAAGCCCTTTGCAAATATTTTGCCGCTGATCAATTTGAATGTTACTCTGCCGGTACAATGATTGCTTCCAAAATAAACCCTGATGCCGTAAGGCTTGTTAACGAAATCTATGACATTGATATGACCAAATCACAGGCACCTAAATTAATAACGGATATTCCAAAGGTTGATATTGTGATTACGATGGGATGTAATGTTGCATGTCCTAACATCCCCTGCAAACATCGTGAAGACTGGGGACTTCCCGACCCAACCGGTAAGGCAGATGATGTATTTAAAGATACTATACGTTCCATTGAAACTAAAGTAAAAGACTTGAAAAGCAGATATGAAACGCTTTCATCTGTATAAGATTTGAAAGGTTATAATGTAACCAATAAATAATTTAGAACTTCTCTGAAAGAATTTATGTTTGCTTATATTATAAACATTGTTATTATATCTGTATAAACCCTTTCCTTCTGAAGGATAATACAGGTATATAAAAATTGTGGCGAACAGATGCCAGAGCGCAATTTCCAAGCACGCTCTAAACAAGAGGAGTCCAAAATGACAAGTAAATACACACTGAAAACCCAGCCTACTGACAAAGACCCTATGCAGGTAATTGCTGCAATTCCGGATGAAAAGAAACAGGCTGATGCAAAAGCTTTACTGAATATATTTGAAAAAGCTGTTGGCGAACCGCCAGTAGTCTGGGGAGAAAAATTTATCGGATATGGAACTTACAAATACCGCTGCGCCTCCGGATACAGTGCTGAAATCTACGCCACCGGCTTTTCTGTGACAAATAGAAAAATCACTCTGCATCTCTATTTAGATGAACCGGAGCTGCAAAGCTATCTGAAACGGCTGGGCAAGACCACTTCAGGCAAAAGCTGTGTGTATATAAACAAACTTGCAGATATTGATACCGCTGTCTTGACTGAAATGCTTGCCAGGGCGATAAGTTATGTCAGAAAGGTACTCTTCCGCTCTTGAATAACTATTCTACAGACTCCTATCAGCGTTTCTTGTCAGGGGGCCGCTTTACCTCCTAAACGTTTACCACTTGGAGTTTATGAGAGCTGTCAATTCATTCACAGTAGCAAAATCCCTAACATTATTCTTGACCGCAAGTTTGGAATTTGCTTCTCTCCATGCCTTTGCCGTAAAACCAAAAAGTGCCAGTATCACTTCTCTCTTTAAATTAATTCGTTTTAACAGAAAAAGTCGTTTTTCTCAGTATCGTATGCCCCATGGGAACAAATTCTTGCCTATGTTTCACCCCATCTGTATAACATATCCCTTTTAAAATACAACGCTCCCAGTCTTTTCCTTCTGAATTTTCACAATACTGGAAATTTGTAAAATCCCGTTCCATTAAATATGCGTTTTCATAAATTCTGCTTTCCGGAACATATGCTTTTTCGTAAAACGATCCTCCATTCAATTCTTTTAAAGTTTTCTCTTTTGCCGGTATTGGAAGAGCATAAATGACAGGACCTCTGCTTATATAGGTTTCACCATGAAAGTCTTTTTTAAAGCGCACTCTGCATACAAAGCTCAATTCAAAATCCGTTGTGCCCTCCCAGACTCTGTGAATTTTAATTTCACCTTCCCGCACGCTTTCTTTATCATAGATATGGTGATTCAGGATGACCTGATCTGCCCATTCCGGGAATCGGAACGATAAGGAGAATTCAGCCGGCTGTGAAACAGTTAACTTCAAGCGGACTTTAGATGAGAATGGATAATCTGTAGTCTCTTTGATCATTACTTCCGCTTTCTGCCAGGTACTCTTCATGACGCAGGCTCCGTATAGCACAGCCTGAAAACCCTGCTCTGACTTTAAAAACATAGACTGAATAAAGTAAGGTACAATTCTCCCTGAATTGGGGACACAACAAACCGCAGCATCCTGATGGGTCGGAGAATACTTATATCTGGGGTTCTTAATTCCGTCATCGGGGGATCGGTGTTCGTCAGCCTCGTAGCAATTGTCCGTTTTGCAATACATAATGCTGCTTTCCAAAGGATGTACCATTCCCTGTGCCGCATTGTAATACAGCCACTCCACCTTATCCCCCCAGGATAAATTTCCCGACAACTCCATTAGTAATAAATAGCTGTCCATAAGTTCCTGCACCGAACAAAATTCATATCCTGTGGCTGATGCATCTGCTGTTCTGCCAAAGATCCATTCATCTCCGATTGGACCGCCTGATGGTGTCAGATAAAATGGCAGCTTAGACAGCAGCATCATAAGCAGAGGCATATATTCTTTTTCTTCATAAGCAGTAATGATAAGTGCCCTTATATGCTCATAGGTGTGCACCCCATGTCCTTTGAAGAAATAGTCTGGATTCTCTATGTTACATATTTTCAGATCTTCCTCGGAAACATGATGTAAAGAATAATTTTTATATAACCAAACCGCATATTCCATATACTTTTTATCTCCTGTGATACGATAGATCTGATTAAATGCATCCACAATCGTTAATCCATGGCAATGCCCGGCAAAGCTGTCCTGCACCTGAAAGGGGTTGGATCTATAAATGGGATACCCCTCCATGATCCTGTTCACTGCCCGTACAGCACCATTTAATATACGATCATCCTGTACAGTCTCATAGTACCCCAGTAACATACGAAGCAAAGTAGACTGTGCCCAAAGTTCCCCATTTTCTGTATCAAATTGAAAACGCAGCTCCTCTTTGTATATTCCAAGATAACCGTCCTCGTCCTGGGTATCTAAAATGCTTTCTGCAAAACCGGCTGCTTTCTCCCTCCAATCCCCATTGTCAAGCAAGCATGCTGACCTGCAATATCCATCCTTCCAATTGGACTGGGACTCGCTGTTCCACCAGAGATATTGGGCATCTACCCCCTCAACTTCATGATAATCTCCGTCCTTTCGTCCCAAATCATAGAGTTTCGAATTCTTTCCCAGCCGGTCCCTTCCATATATTTCCTGATCCACCAGGAGTTTGGGAAGCAATTCATCCAAATGTCCAATACACCCCTCCATATTTTTCAATAATGATTCCTTCAGCCAACCCTCAGGCTTAATTTCTCCCAGCCTTAATCTATTTCCCATATTTGCCTTCCTTCTTTACTTATTGCGTTTCATGTAATTCTATTTAAGATTTACCTCTGTTTCCGGGTGTCTTACTTTGATATGTCCGCGGTAGTCCCTCCAACATGCAATTCTGTATCATAAAGTTCATGCAGCTGTACGTCTGCACATCTGCCTGACAATTTACCCACAATCAGTTCCAGACTGTCTTTCGCTAGTAATTCAAAAGGCTGTCTGATACTGGTCAGCTCCGGTCCCTGATAGAAATTAGGCTTAAATCTCTGACAGTCAAATCCAATGACAGAGATATCCTCCGGAACTTTCAGCCCTGCATCTTCAATATAACCAATCGCTGCATATGCGGCGGCATCATCAAAACAACAGATCGCTGTTGGACGTACCTGATCCTCCAAATCCAGAAATGTACGTACAGCTTCTTCAACTCCGTCAATATCATTTATTGCATATTGGATATAATCCTTATGTATAAAAAGATTATTACTTCTCATCGTTTCAATATAACCGTTTAATCTGTCTGCCCAAACCATTAAGTTTGGAGAACCGGCCAGACAGGCAATTCTGCGATGCCCTTGCTGCAGAAGATATTCCACTGCCTGTTCTGCACCGCCTCTGTTATTAACCATTAGTGTATTAAACTCAATCCCGGGGAAAGAATTATCAATTACAACTACCGGATACTCGTTTTCCTGGAGCTTACGAATTAATTCAAATTCATTTACATAAGAAGAGAACAATATTATCCCAGCAGAAATTCTGGTCATCCTCTCTATGCGGTCTGTTATACTGCTGCTTTCCCCTCCAAATGTACTGTAAAACAATACTTCATATGAGAGATGCTGGGCATATTTTTGAAAATAATAAAGCAAATCATGATAAAAAGGTTTATGAATATCATGAAGTACTACTGTTATGATTTTATTATTAGTAATGGAATTGCTTTTCTCAAATATTTTTTTGTCATATCCTAACTCCTTAACTACTGCAAGAACCTTTTCTCTGGTGTCCTTATTTACATTTTCTTTTCCATTGAGGACCCTTGAGACTGTCGCCTGTGATACACCTGCAGTTTGCGCTATTTCCTTGATGTTCATAATCTTTCATCCTCCCACAAAGTGTGACGCACCGCTGCCAGAAAGCAATTCTAAAACACGCTCTTATCTATATATAATTGAATTGCATTCTGATACATAATTTTCTGACAGATATTTACTGCATCCTGATACTGCATAATTCCCTGCTCTATCTGCTGATCCAGAAAACTGCAAAGCACATGCCTCATTGCCAATAATGCACCATAACTGTCCTCAGAAATCCAGGTATCACACCCCCAGTATATCTTCGATAAGTCTCCCACAGACAGAATTTTTTCTAAAAACTTTCCCGCCTCAGCTGTGGAAATAATCGGCAGCCAGCAAAAATCCACGTATACATTTCGGTAAGTGCAGACCAGACCGCAGAGATCATCCATCCAGGGATAGTTCCCATGGAAAAGTACAAATTTCGTATCCGGATTATCTGAAATTGCATCCTGTAAATAGATTGCACTTGTTTTTCGCAGAAGCCCCAGACCGGTATGGCATTGCAGCGGAATCTGATGCTTTGCTGCAAATGCACAGATATCATAAAATACGTAATTCTGAAAATCATCAATCTCTTTTTTTGTGATCACACCTGAAATCATTCCGGAGTAAAATGCCTTTTCTGCATCTTCTTTCTTTGTATTCTTAAAATCCAAACCTCTGTCATATGCCGCCGCACATTTTAACGCCACACACCCTCTGTGGATCTGCTTCTTTAACTCTTCATGCATAAGCCCGATGTATTCATCCAGATCAGCCACCTCTTCCCAATGATTGAACCGGTATGGATTATTTCCATTATGGTCTGCTGTGGTCCGGCTGTAGCCATATAAGTACATATTGATCCGGTAAACCGGAAGAAAAATATCCGATACCGGTTCCGTTCCACCCGGATTCCAATATGCATCAACTAACATATAACGATAGCAGCATTTTTTTTCCAGAACTTCTATATGATACCCCGGATTCTTATATGCTGTTTGAATCGCCTGGTTTGTTTCTTCTATATTTTCAATATCCAATGGTTTTTTAATTCCATATAGATCCTGAAGCGCTTTTTCCAGCCACAGGAAATAGGAATTATATTTCATACGCTCGTTAAAATCTTTCATCACTTCTCTGTTGGTTTTTCCATCCCGGATATCATCTTTCAGATAGGTGGAACGGAGCATTTTCATTAAATCCATTCCAGTCTGCTGATCTTGTGGATAGTGATGGGAATGCGTATTAAACACAGCCAAATTTTTCAAATAATTTAATAATCTGTCATAATTTTCTGTCATTTTCGTCTCCTCAGCACCGACAATCATCCTTTCACTGCCCCTGCTACAACTCCTTCTATAATATATTTCTGGCATGCCATATAGAAGATTACGATTGGAATAATGGAAAGTACCAGGAGCGCCATCATTGCTCCCATATCTACTGAACCATAACCGCCTTTGAGATATTGTACCGCAATGGGAATTGTTTTATATTTTTTTAAATCCAGTACTAAATACGGAAGCAGATAGTCATTCCAGATCCACATCGCCTGAAGGATTGCAACCGAAATACAGGTGGGTTTCAATACAGGAAATACAATTTTAAAATAAGTCTGTAATGGATTACAACCGTCGATCATCGCAGCCTCTTCTATTTCAAGAGGAATGGATTTTACAAAACCGCAGAACATAAAGACCGATAAACCAGCACCAAAACCTAAATATATCACGATAATTCCTACCGGATTGCCCAGCTTTAATGTATCGGAAATCTTAGACAGAGTAAACATCACCATCTGAAAGGGAACTATCATAGAGAACACGCATAAATAATAAATGGTTTCTGTTACCTTTGTTTTTACCCGCGTAATGTACCATGCACACATGGAAGTACAAAGAACGATCACAATTACAGAACATATCGTTATAAATGCAGAATAACCAAAAGCCTGAAAAAATTCTGTCTTCTTTATACCATTGATATAATTATCCAGCCCTACAAAATTCTTACTCATGACCATCTTAAATGGCTCTTTATTGATATATGACTTCTTTTTAAAGGAATTTATGATCACAATAAAAATTGGGCTTATAAACAAAAAGGAAAGTATCGAAAAACAAAAAGTCATTAATTTACCATATTTTAATTTACAGACATTCATTATTGCTGCACCTCCCTGCTTCTGGTCATTCTAAGCTGAATGACTGCAATAGCAGCCACCATCAGGAAAAAAAGGACTGCTTTTGCCTGTCCAACCCCTTCAAATCCGGGTTTTCCATAAAAGGTATTGTATATATTCAATGCCAGCATTTCCGATTTATTCGATGGCGCCCCGGCAGTTAATGCCAGATTCTGGTCAAAAAGTTTAAATGAATTAGTCAGCGTCAAAAATGTACAGATTGTTATGGATGGCATTACCATCGGGATGGTAACCTTTTTCAAGATCTGCCATTTTGTTGCCCCGTCTATTTTAGCGGCTTCTATTAATTCTTTCGGTATATTCTGGATTCCGGCTATGTAAATAATCATCATATAACCAATTTGCTGCCAGTTAATTAAAACTACCAGTCCCCAAAAACCATATGACGCATCAAAAGTAAGGGTCCTTCCAACAGAGGACAGAATACCATTTAAAATCAACTGCCATATATATCCTAAGACAATACCACCAATTAAATTTGGCATAAAGAAAATAGTTCGAAATAAGTTTGTGCCCTTAAAACCTTTCGTCAGCATATTGGCAACGGTAAATGCCAATACATTTATGGTTAACATAGATACAATGGTAAAAAGAACGGTAAATCCCAGGGCATGTAGAAATGTTTCATCCTGAAAAACCATCACAAAATTTCGAAGCCCTGTAAACTTTGCATTTGTAACCGTTGAAAACTCGCAGAATGCCAGGTAAATTCCCATAATAAAAGGTATAATAAAGCCTATACAAAACGCAATCAGTGTAGGCAGTGCAAATAATGGAAAATATCGTTTTATCGCTTTTTGCATGATTTCTTCTCCTATTCTAAAAAGGAGGCTCGTGTACTCACCTCCTTTTACGCTCATGATTTATCTGCTTTACTCTGCTGTGGGATTAGACTTCTCCTTTGCCCATTCATCAATGAAAGCTTTCTTTACGCCATCCCAGTCACCAGTCCCCTGGGTGTATTCCAGCAAAGCCGCCCCCAGATTTTTCTTATAAGCATCTCCTGGCATTGTAGAGAAAGCCCAGCTCACAGATTCTTTATCTGAAGCTGCATATTCCATAATCTGTCTCGATAGGGGATTGCCTGGAGCTTCATCCGCCTGGAAAGTGTCAAACGGAGAGGTGAAGTTTAATTTATTAACCATATAGTCCTTACCGGTGTCACTGGTAATCAGCCAGTTAACAAAATCCAGAGTTGCTTTCTGATCTGCCTCTGATGCTTCACTGTTCACACACCAGAATGCTTCTGTTCCAACACATAATCCCTGATTTTCTTCTCCTTCTGCCCCAATATAAATTGGCAAGAACTTTACATCTTCTTCCGCCACTTCATTTTCCTTTATATCATTCCATGCCCAGTCTCCATTCTGAACAAACGCAACTTCACCTAAAGCAAATTCGGACATGGAATCACCTGTTCCAATACTGCTGAGCATCTCAGGCTCTACGGTTGAATTATTCAAATACAAATCAAAGATCTGTTTATAGTTATCTAAATAAGTTCCATCCAAGGACTCTGCATCTGTGATCCCTTTATCCTTATACTCATAGTAGATAGGCATATTCATCAGATGTGTATGCCATCTCCAGTCATCTCCTGGAGACATTCCTGTAGCAGCAAACGCTCCCTGAATACCCAAATCATCTTTTTTAGCCTGAATATCCTCTGCTACTTCTTTCAGCTTTGCAAAAGAATTAATCTCTTCTGCAGTCTTAATCTTTGCTCCATCCATGGCACAATAGTCACTGAGAATCTTATTATTATAAATGATTCCATAGCCTTCTACTGCATAAGGTACTGCATAAATGGTATCTTCTGATGATAATGCCTGGTTCTTATTACTTAAATGCTGGTATAATTCCGTATCCTTCAGATCCATACAGTAGTCTTTCCAGGTATCCAGACCAACCGGGCTGACCTGAAACAAAGTCGGAGCGTCGGTTTTTGCAATCTCGGATTTTAAAGTCTGTTCATAAGTTCCGGCTGCTGCAGTCATAACGGTTGCCTGAACGCCTGTCTCATCTGTATAGGTACTCATAATTTCTTCCCATATATCAGCTACTTCCGGCTTAAAATTCAGATAGTATACCTTGCCTCCCTCTGTGTCTTTTTTTTCTGTGTTTTCTCCTGCCTCTGTTGTCTTCCCTTCTGCTGCCTTGTCGGAGTCCCCGTTATCTGAGCTTTTCGTTTCCACTGATGTTTCCGCTGTCTGTGGGGTATCTTTCCCACTGTCAGAACCACATCCTCCCAGAAGTCCCATCGTTAAGACAGTTGTCATACCAAGTACGGTTAATGCATTTAATTTCTTCATATCCATCCTTCTTTCTCCATTCATAATGATACCTTTTGTTCCTGCTGTTCCTTAAAACTTCTCCGGCAAAGTTTATGAACTGCATCATTTCCTATTACAAATATGTACATATTGTTTCCCATAAACAAAACCTTGCATTTCATTTCTTCCTGTATTAATATTAATTATAACAATGAGATACTGCAAATTCTTGCAAGATTTATGGCATTAGTAACACAATACTATTATGAAGGTGAAAAATTTTTCATGAACATATCAAATGATTATCAAAACTACAAAGAAACAAAAAACCACGGGACACCTTTATTTCCATGTGCTGTCTATTCAACCGTAATTCCCAGCACGCTCATCTATTATCCTACCCACTGGCACTCAGAAATGGAAATTATCTTCGTAAAAGCCGGAACGGGGATTGTAAATATTAATTTTATGCCCCAGCTTCTTCATAATGGCGATGTTCTGGTGATCCCGCCCGGACTTTTACATTCCATCGAGCAAAAGGACTCCCTGTCTTTTTCTTACCATACCGTGCTTTTTGACCTGAACATGCTCATATCCGATGTACCGGATATTTGTTCTATGAACTTTATTTCGCCGCTGATAAAAGGCAAATCTCTGCTGCCAGTGAAAATAAGCAGTGAATCCCCGGCATCTGATGAAATAGGGTTCTGTTTAAAAGGGCTTATTCAGTGTCATTTCAAACGACCTCTGGGATATGAGCTGTATGTAAAATCACAGCTTTTTCAGTTTTTGTTTTTACTCATTACCCATAACTTACTGGTTAATGATGATTCCTCTAAAACATCCACCCCGGAAATGAAAAAATTGAAAATCGTTATTTCTTATATAGAGTCAAATTACTTCCGAAGCATTACTCTGGAGGAGGTTTCCCGGCTCTTAAACTACAGTACTTCACACTTTATGAAATTTTTTAAAAATAATACGGACACTTCCTTTATTACTTATCTGAACAATTACAGGCTGAATATTGCATCTGAATTGCTGCTGACTACGAATCATCCCATACTATATATTTCTGAATTGGTTGGGTTTGAAAATCATTCCTATTTTATCCGGTCCTTTAAACGTAAATACCAGCTGACTCCTGCTGCATTCCGTAAGAAATTCAGCCCTCATTGAATTACCTTGCGGCTGCCAAAAAATTATAATAGACGAGAAACTGCCCCGTCTGGCTTGTTGGGATTCCTATTGAATCACCTAAGATTAGCCGGACGGGGCAGTTTTTTGACTTTATAGTATTTGACTTTTATATCTCAATCACCTGCATCGCTTCTCCTACTTCCTGATCCAAGTCCCCACTCAGCCATTCCGTATGATAGTTCAGACACACACACCGGTAATCCACACCATTTTTCAACAGCTTCTTCCGGTAATGCACATGTCCCATAATGCTGTAATCCACCTTGTATTTTTCAAACAGCTCCCCATATTCCCTGCTTCCCAGAAAGGCATTAAAATAATCCCAGTCCGGTCTTTCTGCCGGCACTTTGAATTCCGGTACACCAACCATATGAGTAACCACAATGATTTTCTTTCCCTTACATGCTGCTATCTTTTCCTCCAGATCCTGTAAAATCTCCTTGTGGAAATCTTTGTCACTCTGGTGCCAATTCACCATAATGCTGTCCTGCCATACCCGTTCATTGTGTTCTTTCTTCCTGTATTCTTCCTCTGAATAAGCTGCTGTCCCAAAGGTATAGTCATACCAGCCAATATTTCCAATTACTGCACACTCCTCATTCAGATCTATGATCTTTCCGCACAGGCAGTCACTTCTGGATGCATATATTTCATAAATTTTTCTGGCATCCCCAAATTCTCCTTCTTTATCCCACATATCATGATTTCCCGGGACAAAGCAGACCGGTATGCCCGCTTCATCACGCAAACGGTCCAGGCTGGGAATGCTTGTGTGATAACTGTTGGAAATATCCCCGGCTATCAGCAATGCATCCAGTTTTTCCGTCTTGATTCTGTTACAAATTGCATGAATCACCGGATACGCTTCATTCACATCTAAGTGTATATCGGATATTGCTCCAATTCTCATTTTTATTCTCCTTGTAATTCATAAATCTTATATTTGTGGACTATAAATTCTGTCATACTATGCATAAGTTTCTCTTAGAGCCTGCACACAATTGCAACTCACAAAATGCCCTTTTTCAATTTCAACCAGCTTGGGGCACTCCCGTTTGCATGATTCCTTCATTTCACGGCATCTGGTATGAAACGGGCATCCTCCGGGCGGTTCCAGAAGATCCGGTACATCCCCGGTCAGTAAAATCCGTTCCCGCTCCTTTTCACCGCTGACGGATGGAATAGAAGAAAGTAATGCTTTCGTATAAGGATGCCTGGGTGATTGATAGATGTCATCCACACTTCCAACCTCCACCAGCTTACCAAAATACATCACTCCAATGCGGTCACTCATATACTGCACCACATTCAAATCATGGGAAATAAATAAGTAGGTGAGATTCTTTTCTTCCTGAAGCTTCTTCATCAAGTTCAGAATCTGGGACTGTATGGACACATCCAGCGCCGATACAGATTCATCTGCGATTATCAGCTCCGGATTCAGCATCAGCGCAGCGGCGATACTGACTCTCTGTCTCTGCCCTCCGCTAAGCTCATTGGGAAATTTTGCTTTGAAGCTTGCATCCAGACCTGCCACCTCCAGTATTTCTTCCACTTTCTGCTTTCTCTCCTGTGATGGAAGTGCAGTATGTATCTTTAACGGTTCTTCCAGAATCCACCCAACCCTTTTCTTAGGATTTAAAGAAGAATACGGATCCTGAAATATTATTTGAATATCCTTATGATATTCTTTTTTCTGCTGATGGCTCATTTCCGAATAATTCTTTCCTTTGTAGGCAATCTGACCCTCGGTTGGCGTTATAACGTCTACCAGCATCTTTGCAAAAGTACTTTTTCCGCATCCGCTTTCTCCTACCAGTCCAAATACTTCACCAGGAAAAATGGACAAATCTATATGATCCACTACTTTTATGTATTTTCTTTTATTGAGAATCTTGTTGCTTTCCGCTGTATAATATTTACTAAGCCCTTTTACTTGCAGTAACGGCCCATCTACATTTTCGATTTTCATTCGTATGCCTCCATATAATGGAAAGTGGGACTTATCCCCTGTTGCATTTGGCAGCATCGATCGCCAGAACAATCATCAGACATATCAATGCATCTTCATCCTGATCTATATCCATGACATAGGTATCGGACCAGTGAAACAATTGTTTTTCCACATGCATAATATGACGTTTACTGCTAAACACATCATAATCCCATTCCATAACGCTTCCCTCAATTTCCCAGTCATTGCAGGTCAGATAGAATCTGGGTTTCAAAAAAGTAAGCTCTTTTTGTATCATTCCAATTTCCTGACCATGAATATACATGCGGAATTTTGGAAGAAAGGTTAATACTTCTTCCCTGATCTCTCCCACTTCATTTCCCGTCCGATCATAAATTACAAGCCGGTGTCCCCATGAGAGTCTTCCCTCTACCGTAAAGGCAGTTTCATCATATTCATTATAAATATCGTAGCTGTCCAGCCAGCTGAAAACTCGTTGTTTAAATAAAAGCTTCATATAAGTACCTCCGTTTGACTTTTATTCAATTATAGCACGTTTCCCGGGTATCGTCGATTAATCCGAATTTTGCTGCTGACAGAAATCCAGGTTTCATAAGGCAATAACGTGCATGACAACAGCTCCTGTATTTATTTTCACGCAGAGACTTTTTTACACGCAGCATTCTGTTTTTCATCTCTTACGATCTCCAGACAGCTAACTCTTCTACCTTCTGTCATTTGGATTTCCGGCTTTTGTGTCTGGCATTTCCCTTTGGCATTTGGACATCGTTTTGCAAAAACACACCCCGTCTGGCTGCGCTTAGCCAATGGTTCTACTATGCCGGGAATATTATAGAGGATTTCTCCTTTTTTCTGAGGCGTGGGAATGGATTCCAGAAGACCCCGGGTGTAAGGATGCATGGGATTTCTCAGAATTTCTTCCGTACTTCCTTCTTCCACAATATTTCCTGCGTACATTACGATAATTCTGGAACACAGTTCTTTTACTACACCCAGATCATGGGAAATAAATAATATAGTAGACTTAAATTCCTTATTCAATTCCCGCAGAAGCTCCAGTATCTGATATTGAATGGTTACATCCAGTGCCGTTGTGGGCTCATCTGCAACAATCAGCTTCGGATGATTGATAAGCGCCATAGCGATTACAATTCTCTGCTTCATACCACCGGATAATTGATGGGGATATTCCCCGTAGAGTTTTTCTACCCTGGAGAGTCCAACTTTTATCATCATTTCCTTCGCTTTTTCATAAGCTTTCCCTTTTTCTCCCGGGTGGTGAAGAAGATATGCTTCTTCTATCTGTTTACCAACTGTGATCAGTGGGTTCAGAGCTGTCATCGGTTCCTGGAAAATCATTGAGATATCGGCACCTCTGACGCCGCACATCTCCTCTTCCGAAAGCTGTAACAGATCGGTTTCACCCAGACAGATACGGCCCTCTGACACTCTCGCTGCCTGGGGTAAAAGCCTCATGATTGCCAGAGAGGATAAACTCTTTCCGCATCCTGATTCACCCACCAGCCCTACTATTTCGCCCTCTTTTGCCTGAAAGGTAACACTGTCCAGCGCCTTGTAGTAATTGTTGTGATTTTTGATTTCCACCGTTAAATCTTCTATTCTTAAATTTTTATCCATCTTATTCCTCCTGCTTGCCGCTGAAATTGCAACCCCGTTCTAACTGCCTGAATGTCCGGGGTAACCGCAATTTATTGTTATTCGCCATGCTGTTAATTACGGCAATCCGTTACATCCCTGATTCCGTCTCCCAATAAATTGAATCCCAATACCATAATGGTGATCATGACACCTGGAACCACTGCATACCAGGGATTCGTCAGCAGATACCCCTGCGCCTCAAACAGCATCTTTCCCCAGCTGGCGTCAGGCGGCTGTATTCCAAGCCCCAGATAGCTTAAGCCGGCTTCCGATAAAACTGCGCTGGAAAATCCAAGGGATGCCGTAACAATCAGTGAGGATACCACATTTGGTAATATATGCAGGAACATAATCCGGAGATTGGATGCTCCTCTCGTCCGGGCCGCCTTGATGTAATCCATTTCCTTTATCTGCATAAATCCGCTGCGGGTCATCCGGCAGAATCTGGGAATCGCCATGATTCCAAGTGCTGCTGCGGTATTCAGAATTCCGCTTCCGAAGATAGTGATAAATACCAGCGCCAGAATCACCCCTGGAAATGCCATCTTTGCATCCATGATTAACATGATAACCCTATCAATCCATCCCTGGAAATATCCTGCAGCCGCCCCCAGTATGACGCCTGCCGCCATGCCGATCGCCACCGCCGTAAATCCCACCAGAAATGCTGTCTGTGATCCCTTTACAATACGGCTGAAAATATCTCTGCCGAAATTATCAGTTCCCAGAAGATGGGCAGCCGATGGCGCCTGAAAACTGTTTAAAGTATCCATCTCATTGGGATCATAGGGCAGATAGATAAAACTCAGCAGCAGAAGCAGCCCCAAAAATGCAACCATACTGAAACCAATCATAAAATTCATATTATTTCTGCATTTTTTCCACATATCATCCACCTATTCCAATCGAATTCTGGGATCCACTGCCATATACAGCAGGTCTACCACCAGATTAATTACAATTACCATAAACGCAAGATAAAATACCAGTCCCTGTACCAGGGGAAAATCCCGGTTCCCTACTCCGGAGGTAATCAGATGTCCGATACCCGGTAAATTAAAAACATTTTCTACGATAATACTTCCGCCTAATACGTCCACAACGGTCATTCCCAGGATTGTAATGGTGGGAAGCAGGGCATTTTTCAATACATGACGGTAGAGCACTCTCTTTTGTGCAGCACCTTTGCTTCTTGCCGTTCTGACATAATCCATATTCATTTGATCCAGCAGGGTATTTTTCAGATATCGGATTACCACTGCCGAAGTACCGATGGCAATTGCCACTGATGGCAGAATAAGAGACCGGATGCATCCCAGCGGATCTTCCGTGAAAGGAATAAAATCACCCGAAGGCAGTACCTGAAGTGTAACAGCAAACAGTAATATGAGCAAAATTCCCAGCCAGAAGGACGGGACTGCCACACCGATCTGTGTTAAAAAAGAAAGGCATAAAGCCGATTTTTTGTTATTGTTTTTCGCCAGAAATATAGCAGTGGGAATCACGGTTATCACCGTAATCAGCAGAGAAAATACCGTTAAAGATATGGTTACCGGAAGACTGCTCTTAAGCAGATCCCCCACCGGTACCTGATAGCGGATGGAATCCCCAAGGTCTCCCCGAAATAAATCTCCGATCCAGTTCACATACCGCTCACCAAGGGGCAGATCCAGACCCAGCTGTTTTTCAAGTGCCTGTGCCTGGAGCGGATCTGCATCCACTCCAAGTATCACATCCACCGGATTTCCAGGAAGTATTTGAAAGACACCAAAGGTCAGTAAAGATATAACAAATAGCGTACATACCATGGTAACAATTTTTTTCAATACGTATTTCATCTAAATTACCTCCTGATACCGCCTATCTTGTCAGGCTGATACTGCTCATATCCAAAAACGTAACCGGATAATTTTTCATTCCCTGAACTTTTTTTGAGGCAGCATAGATGACATCCGGGTCCTGAATAAATACAGCAGCTGCCTGATCTACCAATAACTGCTGGCACTCCTTAAATAATTCTACTCTTTTTACCTCGTCTGTAGATAACGCTGCCTGATGAATCAACTCATCGTACTGAGGATCGGAAAATTTAAAATAATTCTTATCATATGAGGAATCAAAGCGGTTAAGGAAATCGTTGGGATCCAGCTTTCCGCTGTGTCCGATAATGGTCGCCTGATAATTAGCCTTTGCATAAACGGTATCCAGCCACTGTGCCCACTCAATCAGCTGAATGTCAGCTTCAATACCTATTTTACTCAGCTGGTTTTTTATCACCTGTGCGGTATCTACGTGAGTCTGGTAATTAGATGGTACGGTAATGGTCATTTTAAATCCATTCTCATATCCCGCTTCTTTTAAAAGCGCTTTTGCCTTCTCAATATCTGTGTCATAACAATTTTTCAAGTCCGTATTAAAATAAGTGCTCATGCTGGGGCTTAAGAAGGAATCTACTTTCGTTCCGTTGCCATTTACCACGGTATTGATGATCTCTTCTTTATCTATCGCATAATTAATTGCCTGTCTTACTTTTACGTTATTAAATGGTTCCACGCTGTTATTCAGAGCCATGAGCTGCACCATATTCTGAGGACCCTGTACCATATTATAGTCATTTTTCAAAGCCTCCACATTCTTCGCATCTACGGAGGTAATGTCCAAATCACCGGATTTCAGCCCCATCAGGCGGGCATTCGCATCTGTCATGATCTTAAATTCTACTTTATCAATAGACGGAACCCGTTCTTCTATCGTATTGTAATTCTGGTTTTTTTCTAAAATAACTTTCTGTCCCTGTATGTATTCAACAAATTTAAATGGTCCCGTACCAATGGGCTTGGTACTATTTTTGGTATAATCTTTTTCTACAACCGATATGGTTGCCTTGGATAAAAATCCTGCATTTTTCTCTTTTAACACGAGATTTACGCTGTAGTCATCCGGGGTTTCCACCGATGCCAGAAGCTGATTCAAAGTTTCATTCAGCGCAGCTTCCCCATTTAAACCTGCAAGCTTTTCGTAAGTATATTTTACATCTTTGGAGGTAAAATCTGCACCGTCATGGAACTTAATGCCCTGTTTCAGCTTGAAGCTGTAGGTAAGTCCGTCTTCGGAAATATCATAGCTTTTGGCCAATGCCGGAATAAATTCTCCTTTTTCATTAAATCCCAGTAAACCTTCGAATACATTCATCATAATTGCCGATGTATCCGTAGCAGAAGAAAGCATGGGATCTAAATTATCCGGCTCTGAACCAACCGATACTTTCACGGTACCTCCGGCTGCAGATGTTTTCTCAGCAACTCCGTCAGTACTTTGACTGTCTGTACCTGTATTCTGGCTGTCCGCCTCTGGTGCAGCTTCTCCAGTCTGCCCTGACTGTGCAGCGGATGTATTATCAGCCTCTGCCTTACTTTGGGAACTGCCGCAGCCCGCTGCCGATACAGTGATAACTGCTGCTAATGTAAATACCATTAATTTCTTTAATCCTTTCATAATAACTCCTTTCGTACTTTAACGTACTATCTGTACAATTGGCTTCATATGTACAGGCTCATGCCCGGTTCTGCCAAAATAATATTTCCATAATATACTTTTTCTGCTTCTAACTTTAAGTCGGGAATTTCTCCATAGTGGGGAAAATGCGTCAGGCATAAACCGGATACTTCTGCCCTTGCAGCCAGTTCCCCAGCCTCGGTGGAACACATATGTCCCCAGACATCTCCTTTTTGACGGGCGTAAAGTGAAGCTTCACATAATAACAGATCTGCCTTCCCTGCAAACTCCGCCAGCCCATCGTAATAATTGGTATCGCCTGAGTATACCAGTACGCCTTCAGAGATATACTCTGATTTACCACCTGATTTGCATTCCGATATGCATTCCGGCTTGCATTCTGACTTGCATTCCCACTTGCATTCCGACTTGCATTCCGACTTGCATTCCGACTTGCATTCCGACTTGCATTCCGACTTGCATTCCCACTTGCATTCTGACATATCTCTTGCCTTGCCTCCTGGTATACTTTCTGACATGCATTTTGATATACCTCGTGCCTTTATTGCATAGGAAGGAATCTCATGCTGATTCAGGTGCACCTCAAATTCCAGCTCACCGATTTGAAAATGGGACCGATTCTCATAACTGTACCCCCGGCAATATTGCTCATATGAAAGCTTTTCTTCATTACCTGGTCCCCACGCGGCAAAACCTTTCCTGCGCCTGCCGGTTAAAACATCCAGCATCACAGCGTATTGCAGGCACCCAAGGTCTGCACAATGATCGGGATGATAATGGGTGAGAATTACACCGTCTAACTCCTTTAAATCTATGATATTTTGTAAACGGGATAACACACCGCTCCCACAATCCAACAGAACCCTGGTTTCTCCTTCCTCCAGAAGATAACCGGAAGTTGCTCCATTTTTCACGGGATATGCTCCGTGGCAGCCTATGATTGTCAGTTTCATATGTTCCTTTCCATACAGTTTTCATAGATCTTTTCTGTATTTTTTACGTTACTCTTAATTCTTATTTTGTCCAGGCTTACCAGCTTTACTACCAGTGCCTGTGCCAGTGTAAATACGGACGAATAAGAATCCAGGAAAAAAACGGATTCTGTAGCAGCATAATAGGATATATCAGCCGCTTTCGCGAATGGAGACAGGCTACAGTCTGTAAATGCCAGAATAATGACACCCCTTTTCTTTGCCAGGTTAGCTGCAGACAGTGTTCTCTTGCAATAACGCTGAAAACCCACCAGAATCAACACATCTCCCTCTTTCATAAAAGCAATGTGCTCATAATAATTAGACAGATTTAAATGTGTGGCATTTCCCAGAAGGTAATTCAATACAAAATGCAGATAGGAAGAAACCCCCAACCCCATTTTATCGCCCATAATCCAGACTCTTCCACAATTTGCAATCGCTTTAGCGCCCTGCTTTAGCCTGTCCTTTTCATTCATTCGGAGGGTATTTGCCAGGTTGGAAGCTTCCATATGCCAGTATTCCTCCAGCCAGCTTTCCTGGTCCGTGTTATTTTTCAGTTCCAGATTCACCAGTGCCCGGTTCTTCATCAGATTTTCTTTGACACTGTTTTTCATTTCCAGAAAGCTTTCATAGCCCAGTCTGCCTGCCAGACGATGTATGGTGGCTTCACTGACTTTCGACTGCTCTCCTACCTCTTTTGCTGTCATCACACAGATATTTTCCCAGTTCTTTTTCATATAAATGGCTGCCTGCTGCTGTGTATCTGTCAATTGTTCAAACAGGTTATCAATTCTTTCATATAGATACTTCCCTGTCTTATCCATTTGCTGCTCTTTCATAATCCACTCCCTTTTCAGGCATCCCGAAACAGGCTTGCCGGGTTGTCTGTATTTATTTTGAATATATGATACTTATCTAAATTTGTTAATCTACAAATTTTATAATTTCTGATATATCGGAAATGATCTTATCATATGAGATCTCTTCAATTCCTTCGTTTCCGTAAGGATTGATTAACACACAATTCATTTCCACTTTTGCGGCTCCTAACACATCATCATAGTAATTGTCTCCCACATACAGCGATTCTTTGGCACAGGTATTCCCTTGCTCAAAAGCCGCCTCAAAAATTTCTTTTTCGGGTTTTTCTACTCCCATTTCAGAAGAAATTACCACGGTATCTAATAAATCCAATAATTGATTTTCCTCCAGAACCTTCCTGCAAGTACGATCCCAGTTAGAAATCAATCCCGTTTTTATGCCCTTCCGTTTCAACTCTTTCAAAACCCCCAGAGCGCTGGGTATTGGTTGCCAGCCTGACGATTCTTTTGACCGAACCTCCTTAAACCTCTGGTAAACCTCCATAATATTTAGACGGACATCTAAAAAATAATTTAGGTTACCAATATACCAGGGCATATAGCAAGTCTCGTCTGTCCCCAGCACATGGGGATACTCTTTCATAAACAGCTTATCTGTCAAATGATAAGCCTTGTGAATCCGATTCTCTGACCGGTCAATGTGAAATTCCTTTAAAACCTTTTGATACAGCGAACTTCTGGATGGTTCAACCAGAGTCATTCCAAGATCAAACCAAACATAATGATATCTCATTCATTCTGCCGCTCCTTTCTGTAGTGTAAACTTCAGTATCGTGTTTGTGAATTATTTCCTACAGTTATTAATATATATGATGATTATCATACCTTTATCAGAATAATGTAAAGTTTCTGTGAAATAGTTTAATGTTGTTCTGCTGCATAATGAACGACAAACTGCTTTACATGCTTTTTCAGCTTTTCCTGCACCGTTTTCTCCTGTTCTAACGTATGATACATAAAAAACGGTGCATATAATTCCAATGCCATAATTTCCGGTTCCACCGGTTTTAAGATCTTCTCTTTAATCAGTTGTTCGAATATTTTCTTTTGTCCCTCTAAAGGAATTTCAATAAAAAAGTTCCGGTATAGCTGCTGCATCTGCTGATCTTTAAATTGCTCCACCATCAGTAATTTCCGAAAAGCAACAATCCACGGATCCTCTGTCTGAAATTGAAAGAAGCTCATACAGATTTCCTCCAGATTCTCCCATTCCATTTCCATAAATTTAGTTTGTTCTAATTTTTGCATGAAACGGCTCTTGCATTCGTTTAAAATTGCATCCAGCAAATCCTGTTTGCTCTTAAAATGCTTGTACATGGCGCTG
Organism: Clostridiales bacterium; assembly: GCA_018365455.1. Lineage (GTDB taxonomy): Bacteria > Bacillota > Clostridia > Lachnospirales > Lachnospiraceae > Robinsoniella. The sequence goes on along the minus strand of JAGZJZ010000027.1, from coordinate 19,212 downwards.
TCGGTAACGCCTACCGCCTTCGCAATCATTCTGGTCGAAACCGCATCATATCCGTTTACGGAAAAAAGCATCAATGCTTCATATATAATCTTTTCTTTTGTCGTCATTTTTTCTCCTTCTCTGCTCCACTTACCACTTAAGGGTGGATGCATATTTGACTGTGTGTCTGACTGTATATTTAACTGCTTAATATCCGGTGTACCTGGCTGTATTTCTAAATTTACTTTTTATTTAAGTATTGTAGTGAGCAGTTGTCCACTTGTCAAGTTTATTATTGGATACACATTATCAGGATTACATCCTAATAGGGTATATGATCGGGTAGATCGGGTACACATTCTGGTACCATACAGCCTGATATTCCCGGGGAAAGCGGCGGGGCTGACTCTTTTGTAACCAGCAAACACTTGCGCACTAAAAGCATTTGGCATATACTATACACAAACAACTAAAAGAGGAGAGGACAGTTATGAGCGAACGTTTACCTGCCTATTTAAAAGTATACCAGCAATTAAAAAATGACATCCTGGATGAAAAATATAAAGTTGGGGAAATGATTCCCGTCGAGCGCCAGTTAGAAGAAATCTATTCTGTCAGCAGAATTACCATCCGCAAAGCAGTGGAACTTCTCGCAGAGGATAACTACGTGGAAGTCCGCCAGGGACGAGGCACCCGGGTATTGGATTATAAAGCCAGGCAGAGCCTCAACTGTGTGACCTCCGTAACGGAAACATTACGTAAAAAAGGATTTACGGTTACAACCAAAAGCATGTATATTGATACATTAGTTCCTCCGGCTCATGTTTCCCAAATACTTCAGTTGGGAGAACGGGAAAAAGCAGCCAGAGTACAGCGCATACAACTGGCGGACGGGCTGCCCATTGTAATCATGAAAAATTACATCCCCGAATCTCTGGTTCCAGGAATCGCCGGCTATTGCGGGCAGTTTACCGCACTGTATCAATTTCTGGAGGATACATATCATATTGAAATTGATGAAGCTGCAGATAAAATTTTTGCCAAAAACGCAGAGTTTGAAGAAGCACAAATGCTGGAAGTAGAAGTAGGGGAAGCACTGCTCTGTATCCAGCGGCGCTGCTCACAAAGGGGAAAACCCGTCTGTTTTGACGATGTAACCATTATCGGTAAAAAATATGAGCTCTATACAAATATGACCGGACGCAACAGAAATTCAAACTGAAAGGAGCAACCAAATGAACCTGCAATTCTTAAAAGAACTTCACCGGCACATTGATGTTAGCTGTGTCCGTGCCCAGAATACTATGGAAGATATCCGCCGAATGATTCTGAGTGCAAAACAATACCAGTTTATATGTGCATTCTCCATGCCCTGCTTCACCCCTTATCTGGCAGATGCCCTGAAATCAGAATCCCACATTCATACCGGCGGAGTTGTGGGCTTCCCTTCAGGTGCAGACACCACTCTTTCCAAAGTACAGCAAAGCACACAGCTTCTGGAAGCCGGCTGTCAGGAACTGGATATGGTAATGGCAGTGGGCGCCTTGAAATCAAAAAACTATCAATATGTAGAACAAGACATTGCGCAGGTGGTGCAGACAGCCCAAAAGGTACCTATCAAAGTAATCATTGAAGCGGCTTATTTAAATGATTCTGAATTGGAAACAGCATGTAAAATCGTCTCAGAAACCGGAGCTGCTTTTGTCAAAAGCGGTACCGGATGGGCAAATATACCCGTCAGCGCCGATACCATCCGGAAAATGCGTACTGCCGCAGACGCACATGTGAAAATAAAAGCAGCCGGTGGAATCCGCACACTTGACCATATATTAGAAATGCAGGAAGCTGGCTGTGACCGTTTTGGCATCGGTGTGCAAACAGCTGTAAGAATCATGGCTGAAGCAGAAATGCGGCTTGGGAGTCCAGAGCGTGTTTGAAAATTCATTCCTGCCAGAAACCAGACTGACAGCGCTGAATAGTTTGTCAGTCTGCTTCAGCCATTCTGACTACTCCCTACGAAAATAAGCATCCGAAAACATTATGTAAAGATTATATATTATATAATGTTTTCGGATATTTTTTATCTTAAATCTGTTTTTATATACAAAATACACAAATTTTAACCATAAAGATTATGATATATTTTTATAATTATGGAATTGATTATATATTCATTATATGTTATATTTATGGCACGTCAAATAATTAACAATGTGTTTTCGAAAGGAGATAGAAACTATGAGAGGTTTTGCAATGTTAGGAATTGGAAAAACTGGCTGGATTGAAAAGCAGGCACCTGAGTGCGGACCATTGGACGCAATCTGTAAACCACTTGCCATCGCTCCCTGTACCTCTGATGTCCATACAGTCTGGGCCGGTGCTTTAGGCGACAGACATGATATGATTTTAGGACATGAAGCAATTGGGGAAGTTGTGGAGGTTGGTGCCCTGGTTAAAGACTTTAAACCGGGTGACAAAGTCATTATCCCAGCCATTACACCGGACTGGAATTCCTTAGAAGCTCAGGGCGGATACTCCATGCATTCCGGCGGAATGCTTTCCGGATGGAAATTCTCCAACTTTAAAGATGGTGTATTCGGTGAATTATTCCATGTAAATGATGCAGACGGGAACCTTGCCCTGCTTCCATCCGGTATGGATCTGGCATCTGCAAGTATGCTCTGTGATATGGTTCCCACCGGATTTCACGGTGTGGAATTAGCAGATGTACAGTTTGGTGATACAGTCGTTGTGATCGGTATCGGTCCGGTAGGGCTTATGGCGGTAGCCGGTGCTGCACTTCGCGGTGCCTCCCGCATCTATGCCGTTGGTTCCAGACCAAACTGCATTCAGATTGCCAAAGAATACGGTGCAACAGAAATTGTCAATTACCGCGAAGGCGATATCGTGGAACAGATTATGGAAAAAACCCACGGAAAAGGCGTTGACCGTATCATCATAGCCGGAGGCGATGTAGACACCTTTAACCAGGCAATCCGTATGTTAAAACCAGGCGGAAGAATCGGAAATGTAAATTACCTTGGAGAAGGCGACTATATTAGAATTCCAAGAGTTGAGTGGGGCTGCGGCATGGGCCACAAGACAATCGCAGGCGGTCTGATGCCGGGCGGAAGACTCCGTATGGAAAAGCTGGCTTCCTTAATCGAAACCGGTAAATTGGATACCAGTAAGCTGATTACCCATACCTTCCACGGATTTGATAAAGTGGAAGAGGCGTTAATGCTGATGAAAGACAAGCCAAAGGATTTGATTAAACCGGTTGTATTAATGTAAAAGGACCAAACTGCAATCCTAAAAAATTGTTACGGTAAGCCTTATTAGCCCTACAAAATTGGAAATGACTGCCGGGTATAATCGTGGACAATCTAATCTTTAACAAGAAGCAGAGTGCAAATATTTCCTTTTGCGCCCTGCTTCCTCTATTTATTTCCCATATTCAGAAACCTTTATAACCTATTCCGCCTCCACCGATGGTATCAAGTAAGGATTTTCTGACTCCGCATACTCCATCTCCGGTATTGCTTCCAATGTTTCCTGTGCTTTTTCGGAAGCCTTCCTGGCAGATGCTTTTTCTGCCGGCTCTGAAATCTTAAGACTGGCATCATAAACGATACCTTTAAATTGCTGATCGTATCTGGAAAAAGACAATAATGCCCGATCTCCATTTGTTCCCGTTACCTCAATTGTAATATCAGGATCATTATTGGAATATCCCTGGCAGCCATATTCCGAAGACGCTGCCTTGCCATCTACGATGTCCAGCTCTTCTGCCAGTTTCCTTGCCAGTTCTGTATACTCACCTGGATTATCCATCAGTTTCTTGTCAAAATCAAGAGAGACTTCTTTCTCCAGTGTTCGTGCGTAACCTGCATTGAACCGTTCCCCCGTTACCGCATCAATTATGAATGTATAACAGGTATCTTCCGGTGACCTGGTATTCCCAAGACGGACGTCACCGCTCCAGAAAGCCCTTGGAAATGTTTCCGTGCCTGCATTATATGACATATAGATAGTCGCACCGTTCATCTTTAATCCAAAAAGTTCCCATAACATCCTGGCACCTATTTCTGCCGCTGCATCCTGAGTCAGGTCTTTCTCCGCAGGAGTGCTGTCTTTCGTCAGCGGGTCGGAAACTACTTTGTAAGTGCCCTTCACATAATTATCCGCCCTCTTCTCCCGCAATTTTTTTATTGCCGGGGTCTCCAGCATTTCTGTCGAAGCTGTTTTTTCTGCCGCGGCTGCCTTTTCTTCCTGTCTTTCCTTTTCTTCTGTTACATCCTCACTTATTGTGGGTTTTGCTTCCGAGATTTCTTCTTTTAAAAGGTAGCTGGTAGGGACCGCTGCCGTTTTCCCCAGTTCTGCAGCCATGACAGCATCGCTTAACCCCCCAAACAAAAATGCGCATACACCGATTGCTGCAAAAGCCCCGGCAATAATTTTCGGAAATTCATAATTAGTTCTTTTCGTATCACAACTTTTCTTTGTACTGTCATTTAACCATTTACTTCTTCGATTCCTTCTGTTATCTTTTCTTTCGTTACATTTTTTACCCATTCTATTTTCCATATTTACCCCTTCTTTTCTGGCAAGTCTGCCGATCTATATTTATTTGTGATCACATTACCTATCTTGCACCCCGGAGATTATAAAGTTGTAATGGACTTGTTACAAAGTTGTAAATATTACTTTTACTTCGGTTCCTTCCATAAGCCCGGATACGAATTGCAGATGTGCATCGTGAAGCTGGGAAATTTGTTCACAGATCGATAAACCCAATCCGGCTCCGCCCTCTTTTCGGCTTCTGGATTTGTCAGCACGGTAAAATGCTTCTTTTACATGCTGCAGCTGTCTCTCTGTCATACCCTTTCCATAATCCCGGACGGACAAAACCTTTACCTGATCCTCCTGATATGCTTTTACCTCTATACATGAATTAGGTTCGCTGGCTTTGATGGCATTATCAATCAGATTCACCAGCAGACTTTCCAGAAGCTCTGCATTACCGGTTACACAATCCATTTGACATCTGCAGGTAACTGTAATTTCCTTTTCACAAGCCTTTTTTTGAATGGTATTGTAAACGGACCCCAGCAATGTTTCCATTTCGACTTGTTCTTTTTTGATTTGATGATTCCTCATCATTGCCAAATCCAGAAGCTGGTATGCCATGTTCTCCATTCTCTTGCTTTCACTCATAATGTAGCCGCAGGACATGAGCCGGTCTTCTTCCGATATAACCGCTTTTTGCATGTACTCTGCATAACCATAAATTGCTGTCAGAGGAGTGCGCAGTTCATGGGCAAAATTATCTACGAATTGTTGTTTCTGCCTTGCCGCTTCATTCAGGTCCGCAATTTGTCTTTGTATTTCCATTGCCATGTGGTTAAAGCTCTGAGCCATATACGCCAGTTCATCATTACCGGAAACAGGAAGCCGCTTTTCATATTCTCCTGCCGCAATGCCCATTGACGCATCGGAGATCTGCTTCAGCGGACGAAAAATCTCATTTAGTAAAATTAACAAGCAAAATGCCAGACATATGGATAAAACCGTTCCCGCAAAGTACAGAGTATTTTTTAACTGGTTCCAGGAATTTATGGTCTCCGCTATATTGTAGCGGTATACCAGCGCATAATCTTCATAAGGTGCCGGAAGCAGACCAGCAACGTAAACAAATGGCTTATCATCGTCTTTTATGGTTATGTAACGCTGCCCTTCCTTATATGAATCTGTATTTATATCTGCCAGATTTTCCTTATTAATACTGGCATAAACCAGATTTTCGCTTTTATATACTGCAAGTCCCATGTCATTTCCTTTTGCAAGGTAGGAATACGGATGCATTAAGCTCTCCAAAGATTCCTCTATCCCAACTCCTCTGCTGTCCAGTGCCTGAAAATCTTTTAATATAGAAGAAACAATCACATAATGCTCCGCCAGGCATCGCTCCTTTATAACACCAACCTTATCTTTAAATATGATTGCAGATATTATGGTTATCCCCGCATATAAAAAGAATAAGAATAAAATAAGCGTGGTAAAAAAAGCCTGTTTTTTCATTTCGTGACCTCCAGACGATATCCCATCTTATATACAGTTTTTATATAGTCTTCCAGTTCCAGCTTCTTCCGCAGCTTTTGTATATGTACATCCACCGTCCGGGTATCCCCTTCAAAATCATACCCCCAGACAAGTTCCAGAAGTTTATCCCGGGAGAGCGCAATGTTCCTGTTTGTAACCAGCGTTTCCAGCAAGTCATACTCCTTTGGTGTGCAATCCATCAGCAGGTCATTTAGAAATACCTGATGGCTGTCAAAATCGATTCTGACTTTTCCAACTTCAAAACAGGTATTTTGTTTTAACGTCCTGCGCAGAACAGCCTCTACTCTGGCTAGAAGCTCCAGCATTTGAAACGGCTTTGTGATATAGTCATCCGCACCCATTTTTAATCCTTTTACCCGGTCCGCCAAGCCAGTCCTGGCAGTAAGAAAAATCGTGGGCGTTCCCTTGGATTCCTTATATACCTCATATCCGTCCAGCCCAGGCAGCATAATATCCAGAATGATCAAATCAAAATGATTCTGTCCAAGTTCACCCACTGCTTCCTCCCCATCAAATGCGGATACACACATGTGTCCTACAAGCTGCAGATTTCTGCGGATTAATTCATTTATCGCCAACTCATCTTCTACAATTAGTATTGCTGCCATTCTTATACCCCTTTCCTGTTTTATTCCCATTACCACCTTAATGAAAATATAACATTAAGATGTTTCCAAGTTGTAAACTCACCGTCCGGCTTTTTCCTGTTCCCCGTTTTCGGTGGCGTAATGGCACAGCAAAAATCAGCCTGTCAATGGTTTAAGGGTGGAGATTTTCGCAAAAAAATACCACCCGTCCATTGATAGGCTCAATAGGTGTAGCTGAAATTATACAGTAGGTTATGTTCTAATATCCAGAAATATTTCTATTGATTTTTAATTGCCCATGCAATCCAGCTTGACCATTCAACCGCCAAATGCTTTTGATGTTCTTTAATTAGTGTTTTGGGGCATATGCTTGGAAACTCTACTAAAGTTCTAACCTCTATTCCTGACGATGTATCCCTAAATTGATGCCGTACCCCACCAATGATTGTACCGTCTTTTAGTTTTGCAATGCCCGTAGATTGATAGGGATAACTTAAATTTCTAGGTTCTTGTAATCCTGTTTCGTCATTGAAAGTAATAAAGAACTGGGTAGGAACAGGTGCATTTCCTGCTGTTTCTATTACTTCAAGTGTTTCACCACGAGGAACTAACGCATAGTGGACAGGACAAGCTGCTAAATTCGCCTTTCGATGCTCTGTTGTATCTTGCATCATTAAAGAATCTATTATTTTACAGAAGTTTTCTGCCGTAATACCGTCAGCGAAAATCGTTGTAATTGCAGCTTTGCGTTTACTTCCTGAAACGGCAACGGCAAGTTTCATTCCCACTTTTCCAATCGCTAGTTTTGTTTTAAGCGGAGATACGATTTCTTCATAAGACATTTTGTATTTTAGCTCTGTTAAATTTTCACACAAAACATCTACGTTATCTGTCATAGGAATGCTTTTTTTAAGATTGCGAAGAACTTCACGTACTCGTTTTCTTTTCCAGTTGTCCATATCACTTTTTGTAAATTCCTTGCCATCAATCATTGTTTTCATTTTTGCTGCCCTTTCAATATCTTATTTACAATTCTTTTTAACTCTGATATAGAATCTTTGCTAATATCTGTTTTTACATCAAATACGCTTGATAATCCACTTAGAATAAATCCTGCTGTGATGTCAACATCGCCTATTTCAAATACATTTTCTGACAAACCTTGCATCAACAGTTTACTGACCTTGCTGTGTAGTCGTGCTATTAATTTTTCCGTCAAAGCATAGTGCCTTTCTGTATGAAACGCTTTGTTTGAGCGGAGAGGTATCATCTTATGTGCATATTGGGAGTAGGCATTCAATACCGCGTCTAATTTTTCATAAGCGGTAAGAGTATCATTTTCTAAAATTACTTCAAATAAAGAAATATTTTCGTCTATATAATAATTGAGTGCTTCATCAAGAAAGTCATCCTTTGACTTGAAGTAGTAGTAAAACAATCCCGTTGCAACATCTGCCTGCTTTACTACTTGCTGAATACTGATGCCTTTTTCTCCTGCATCGAAATATAATTTCACTCCAATATTCAATAACTCTTCTCTACGAATATCGGGTTGCTTTACTATCCTTGCCATTTTGTCACCCCTTACTGAATTTGATTCAATTATAACGCACTGAACAATATTCAGTCAAGGCGTTTTGTGAAATAAGAGTAAAGCTAATGTAGCCTTTTACACCGAGGCTATTGCAGGAATATTAATTGACTGGATCAAAAATAAGTTTCATCAAGATGAAGAAAAAATACTGCAAGATATGCTATTAATATGCAAAGTTTCTATGCCGCAGATATTAATTGCTAAGGCAGAAGAAAAGAAGTAATTCGCCGGACATCAGATGCGGTTTTTAAACCAATCTGCATAAACATCAGCTCCTTAGAATACTTTACTATATGCTCAACTCCTGTACACAGAGAAAATGATTCTATTGGAAACATGGACTCCATTATAAAAGTATATGAAATTACCGGGGATGATATCTCCTGCGGAAGCCGTGCCAAAACCTGCGCCAAAACCTGCCCGCAGCATTGATTTGATTCCAAAAGCAAGCATTTATCACACAGCAGCATTGTCTGTTATGCGTACAATGTTATGAAACCTGTCCCGTAAAAGCAACTAAAAGGAGAGCGAAAATATGTTAATGGATATCTGGATTTTACTAACGGAGCGAAGTTCTTTTTTCATCAATCTGTGCCTGGAACATTTAAAAATTTCTTTAATTTCTATCGTAATTGCAATTCTCTTAGGCGGCATTCTCGGCATTCTGGTAAGCGAATTCCGACGGTCATCGAAACCCGTACTTGGTATCATCAACTTTCTTTACACCATTCCATCAATTTCCATGCTTGGATTCCTGATTCCCTTTTCGGGCATCGGTAATGTAACTGCCGTGATTGCCCTCACCTTTTACGCATTAATGCCCATGGTACGCAACACTTACACCGGAATCACAAATGTGGACGAAAATATCATTGAAGCCGCAAGGGGTATGGGCAGTACGGACAGCCAGATTTTATTCAAGATCAAACTCCCCTTAGCCCTGCCGGTAATTATGTCCGGAATCCGAAACATGGTGATCATGACCATCGCTTTGGCTGGTATCGCCTCCTTCATTGGCGCAGGCGGTCTGGGTGTGGCTATTTACAGAGGAATCACCACCAACAATGCCGCAATGACTATGGCGGGAAGCCTTCTTATCGCTGTGATCGCCCTGTTATCTGACTTTATTCTGGGGATGGTTGAAAAACTTCTGCAAAGGAAAAGAAGAACGAAAAACAGGAAAAAAATATCCCTGATCATAGGCGGCATCGTGCTCATCCTGATAGTATCTGCTGCCGCTGCTTTTTTCCACAAATCCAAAAAAGATACCATACATATTGCCACAAAACCAATGACAGAGCAGTATATCCTGGGAGAAATGCTGGGCATCCTGATTGAAGATTATACCTCCCTGAACGTAGAGATTACCCAGGGCGTTGGCGGCGGTACCTCTAATATTCAGCCGGCAATGGAAAAAGGTGAATTTGATCTCTATCCCGAGTATACCGGAACCGGATGGAATATGGTGCTTAAGAAAAGTGAACTTTATACAGAAGATATGTTCGGGCAGCTGCAGTCCGGATATGAGTCAGGATTTGGAATGGAATGGACCGGCATGTATGGATTCGCCAACAGTTACGCACTTGCCGTCCGAAAAGATATCGCTGATAAATATAACCTGAAAAAGATCTCCGACCTGCAGGCAGTGTCTGGCGAACTGACCTTTGGTGCCGAGTATGATTTTTATGAACGGGAAGACGGATATACTCCGCTCTGCAATACTTATGGTCTTGAATTTAAGAATACCGTAGACCTGGACATCGGCTTGAAATACCAGGCGATCAATGAGAATAAGATTGATGTAATGCCGATCTTTACAACCGACGGTCAGTACAGTGTCTCTGATATCGTTGTACTGGAAGATGACAAACATTTCTACCCTTCCTATCAGTGCGGTAACGTTATACGCTTGGAAGTGCTGGAAGAAAACCCGGATCTGGCTGAAGTATTTGATATGGTTCAGGATATTTTAACTGATAAAGAAATGGCGGAAATGAATTATAATGTAGAAAACAATGGTGTGGAACCCAGAGAAACTGCACTTGCATTCTTAAAAGAAAAGGGATTAATCTAAGAAGGAGGTAAACAATGCCGATTATACAATTTAAAGATATCGAAAAAAAATATGATGAAAATTCAATCATCGAACATTTTAATCTGGATATAGAAAAAGGGGAATTTCTTACCGTTATCGGTTCGTCCGGATGCGGTAAGACCACATTATTAAAAATGATCAACGGGCTGCTGCTCCCAGACAGCGGCAGTATCCTGGTCAATCAGAAGGACATTCAGAATGAAGACCTGATAGCGCTCAGACGGAGTATCGGATACTGTATTCAGGGAAGCGTTCTCTTTCCCCATATGTCGGTGGAAGATAATATATCCTATGTCCCGAATCTGCTGAACCATCGCAACAAAAAGAAAACCCACGATGCCGTTACAAAATGGATGAAAATCGTAGGGCTCACAGACGATATGAGGATGCGCTATCCCTCAGAGCTCTCCGGAGGCCAGCAGCAGCGTGTGGGAATCGCCAGGGCACTTGCGTCCTCTCCCGAAATCCTGCTGATGGATGAACCCTTTGGAGCCGTCGATGAGATCACCAGGGTGCAGCTGCAAAAGGAGCTCAAAGAAATTCATCATAAAACAGGCATTACCATTATCTTCGTCACACACGACATTTCCGAAGCATTGCTCCTTGGCACGAAAGTTCTGGTTCTGGATCAGGGCGCTGTCCAGCAATATGATACTCCGGAAAATGTAGCCCATTCGCCAGCCAACCCATTTGTTGAAAAATTGCTGAACGGAAAAGGGATATCATACACGCTCTAATTTTTATCATGGAAGATTCTGCCAGATTGTCAAGTTGGAAATAACTCTTCTATTTGAGACAGCCCCGTAATACTATATAAAGAGCCGGCGGATTGTACCGCTTTTTCACCGTCTGCCGCTTCGGTCACTTAAAAATCAGACCTGATAAGGAGATGTCCATGAAACGTATATCCATCGCTGTTCTTATTTCTATGTTTATATGCCCCGCCTTACTTCTGACAGTATATGCAATGCCGGACTGGCCTTCTGATGTCTGGATTCAGGCGGAAGCGGGAGTGGTAGTGGATATGGATTCCGGCGCAGTTCTTCTGGGGCAGAATATCGATACCCCATATCCTCCAGCCAGTATTACGAAGCTGCTGACCGCTCTGATTGTTTTGGAGAACAGCAATTTAGAAGACATTGTGACTTTCTCTGATGATGCAGTTAATAACGTGGAAGAAGGCAGCGGCAACAAACTCAATGTTGCTCCAGGTGACAAGTTAACCGTAGAGGACTGCCTCTACTCCCTGCTTCTCCACTCCTGTAACCAGGTGGCAAATGCACTGGCAGAGCATGTTGCCGGAAGCCGTGATGCATTTGTGCAGATGATGAACGATAAAGTAGCAGCACTTGGATGCACCAAAAGCCACTTTGCCAATCCCTCCGGTTTAAATGATGATACACAGGTGGTCACCGCCTATGAAATGGCGCGCATCGCCCAGGCGGCATTTTCCAATCCAAAGCTGCTGGAAATTGATTCTTCCCTTTCACATGATATCAGCCCGACTCTGAATAATCCCAACGGAATCACGATATATATGGAACATAAACTAGTGAGCACTTCCGATGAAAACAGCGAATTCTACTGTCCGTTTGCCATTGGCGGCAAGACCGGATACACCACTCCTGCAGGAAATACACTGGTAACTTATGCCGAGCAGGACGGCCGCCGGCTGATAAGTGTCATCTTAAGGGGCACACCATCCCAATATTATCTGGACAGTAAAGCTCAGCTGGAAAGCGGATTTCAGAACTTCAAGAACCTGGATATTTCCAAATACGACAGTACCGCCAATCTCTTCCGGGAACCCGTTACCATAGATGGAAATACCTACGAACCGTCACAGCTGGAACTTGCCGGCAACAGCATGGTCTCCGTCCCCGCAGATACGACTGAATTTAAAGGTATAAAACGTATCTTAATCAAGGGACTGCCAAAAAATCCTCCAGCCGGTGCCGTTGGTGTCATCCGATATGACTATGGGGATCATCACCTGGGCTACGCATACCTGTTAAAAAAGGATAGCGTCCAGACATCCGCAAAGGTATCTACTTCCCCTGAGACAACAGAAATGCCCCAAAGTGAACCTCCCCAAAATCTGTCTGAAACAGAGCTTCCCGAACCTGCGGAAACCCGGCAGGAGGGGATTGATCCCCAGAGTAAACTTCTGTTTTTAGCCGTTTTGATTATAGCGTTGATCGCCTGGTGTGCTGTGTCATTTGGGTCCGGAAAAGAAGATTCTTCTCAGTAAGCACCTGCTTATCGGGTGTCTATTGGGGCTCTGAACAGCCTGCATCATTGCGGCTTGAAACCTTCATGCTTTGGTAGATTTTATGCATTCGGTCATTTGTAAACTTTTTGTCCAGCCAGATCTCCAGTTTTCCCACACCAGGTGTCCCGTCCAGCCGGCTGCGCCATCTTCGAACAGCTGCATTGGAGAGCCAGAAATCAAAAATAAGAAAAAGCGTCAGAGCCAATACCACCGGAGCTTTGATGGATAACGGTATTCTGTGGAACAGCCGAAAGAGCAGCGGGTGAATCACACTGATATAGAAAGTCCCCAGGATGCCCCAGTAAAACATATAGGTCAGGCTTGTCCTTCCTCCTAATAAGGAGAAACGCTGTCCTGAATACTCCCAGGAGACTGTTCCATACGCGCTCTCCTGAAAGAAACTGCATATAGCTTCAAACAGTCCGCCCAAGAGACCGCTTCCGATAAAAAGTGCAGGCAGGTTTCCCCCAACCAGAGGTGGCAGCAGTAATGTCATCAGGACGACACCAAAGCCATACACCTGGTTAAATGGTCCATAGACTACCCCACGGCGGCTCTCTATCTTTCCGGAAAGGAAATAGCAGTATACCGTCTCTATTACGAATCCAAGTACATTACCCACAATAAACAAAAGTAAGATATCAAGAAATGGCATAAGGACCACCTCCTTTTCCAGTCTCCGCCATAAGTGCAGCTTCCTGTTTTACATGGCACTGATAAATACTCTCTATTTTCTGCGCCATCCCAATCTGGTCAGCAAATCGCACAGATGCCGTCACAGAAGCACGCAGCTGCTGCTTTTCAGCCTCACTGCTGTCCCGGTACCGGAGAATGTGTGCACGCAGTTCCCGGGCATTGGCAAAAACATATCCATTAACCCCGTCCACTACCTGTCCCGCATTAGCTTCATCCAGAATATGCAGAACAGGAAGACCCATAGCCATAGCCTCCAGCATAGAGATAGAATGAAGTTCTGATCTGGAAGCAGTGGCATAAAGATCACAACAGGCGTATACATCCCGGACAGAATCATGAGGTATACTGCCGGTAAAAACCACAGCATCACTGATCCCAAGATGTCGTGCTCTGCCTTCCAGTGCCGCCCTTGCAGGACCGTCGCCCATGAGCATCAGCTTAATGTGGCAGTCCTCCTGATGACAGACTGCGAAATAGTCCAGAAGTACATCCACACTTTTCTCCTGTGCCAACCGCCCGCAAAAGCAGATGATCAGATCAGACGGCTGAAAGCCATAGGTCTGCCGGATCAGTTCTACATTTCCCTTGTCCACCTGTTCCATGGAGAAGCGATCCAGTTCCACCGCGTTAGGAATGACCTCCACCTTCCGTTTGGCTCCGCAGGCATCCAAAAAGGTTTGTACTTTTTGGGAGGGACCGATAACGGCATCTGCCTGATTGGCAAAATACCGGAAATATGCATGGGCAAGCTTGCGGACAGTGGGCAGTAGTGTAGGCGAAGCAACATAGTGAAGATACTCATCCCACATGGTATGCTGGGTGTAAATCAAAGGGACACTCAGTTCCCTTGCAAGCTCAAGGCCGGTGGAACCGATGCCAAATTCCGTATGAATGTGGACAATGTCGGGAGAAAAAGCACGAAGCAGACGCATGCGTTCCTGGTTGTACGTGGGCGCCATACCGTAACCATAGAGGTCCTTCAGTTCCGTTGCAGGGCATCGGAGTACCCCCTCCTCAAGGCTGTGACAGCGCACTTTTGAATCTGCTGTTACCACCATAACCTGGTGTCCAAGCTCCTCCATTCCCTCTTTTAAGGTTTTTACATGGGTCGCCACTCCATTAATCTGGGGAAGATAGGTGTCGCTGAATAATGCAATCTTCATTTAATCATCCTTTCTGTTTGTTTGCTTTCTTCTATGCCACTTCAAACTGACTGTTGTAAAGCTCCGCATAAAATCCGCCTTTCTTCATTAATTCTGTATGGTTTCCGCTTTCAATAATATCCCCGTCCTTCAGCACAAAGATAACATCCGCATTTTTAATGGTGGATAGCCGGTGGGCAATGACAAAAGAGGTGCGTCCCTGCATCAGTTTATCCATAGCATTTTGTATCAGTACCTCTGTCCTGGTGTCAATTGAGCTGGTTGCTTCGTCTAAAATCAGCATTGGCGCATTATCAATCATGGCACGTGCAATGGTGATTTGCTGCCGCTGGCCCGCCGAAAGGCTGATTTTATCGTTTAAAACGGTGTCATAGCCTTTTGGCAGCGTTCGGATAAAATGGTGCAATCCTACTGCCTTACAAGCCTCTTTCAGCATTTCCTCCGATACATTTTCTTTATTGTAAACAATATTTTCCCGAATAGTTCCCTCAAAAAGCCAAAGCCAGGTATCCTGTAATACCATGCAGAAGAGTGAATGAACCTGCTCCCTTGTCATCCGGCTGATTGGTATACCATCAATGTAAATTTTTCCGCCATTTATTTCATTAAATCGCATCAGCAAATTGACAAGTGTTGTTTTTCCTGCCCCAGTCGGGCCTACAATTGCGATTTTCTGACCTGGTCTGGCTGTTGCGGAAAAATTATGGATGATCGTCTGATCCGAACCTTCGTATGAAAATTTTACATTCTTAAATTCCACATGCCCGGTAACCTTTTGGAGCTTAACATTTTTATGCCCTTCGTCCGTCATTTCTTCCGCGTCCAAAAACTCAAATACACGTTCCCCTGCAGCAACTGCCAATTGTAAACCCTGTGCCAATTGTGCAATTTGGGTGAGCGGCTGGGTAAAATAGCGCACATAGACTAAAAATGCAACAATTACTCCAAAAGAGATGTGTCCGCTCATGACCAGAGCTGCCCCGACAACAATGACTGCAACATAACCGATATTATCCACAAAGGTCATTACAGGCATCATCAGTCCGGAAAGAAATTGTGCCATATAAGTACTTTTTTTCAGTTTTTTATTCAGGCTCCTGAACGGCTCATACATCTGCTGTTCTCCATTATATGCTTTTACAATAGTGTGACCCGTGTAGGTTTCTTCAATATGTCCGTTAATCTGCCCCAGATATTTCTGTTGGTTATCAAAATATTTCTGGGATTTCGACATGATAAACAGCATGATGATAAAACCGACTACTACAGAAGCAATGGCAGTAACCGTCATAACCCAGTTGGTAATGAACATCATAAACAAAGATCCTGCAAGCATGGTGATTGAGGTGACAAGCGTTGTAACACTGTTGTTTAAGTTCTGCCCCAGTGAATCCACATCGTTGGTGATACGGGACAGAATGTCACCCGTTGTATTTTTGTGATAGAACCACATTGGCAGCCGATTGATTTTTTTACTGATATCTGTCCGCATTTTTTTGGACATTCGCTGTGTAACGGTAGCCATAATCCATCCCTGTACAGTACTTAAGAGGCCACTGGCAAGATATAAGCCAATTAACAGGATACCGATTTTGACAATGCTGGGCATGTCCACGGTTGTGGCTACGCCCTCCGTAATCAGATTGGTGATCTCTTTAAGCTTTTCAGGCCCTGCCAGGACGATTACGGTTCCCAGCATTGCTGCCATAACTGCGAAGATGATAGCAGCTAAATATTCTTTTGAGTAAGACAGCAGCATTTTTAATGTTTTTTTCGGATCCTTTGCTTTATCAACAGTTCCTCCTAATCCGGAAAACTCCGAAGCGTCTGGTCCTTCTGCCTTTTGATGTTTTTCATATTGATCATTATTCATTTTCCAGTTCCTCCTTTGAAAGCTGAGAATAGGCAATTTCTTGGTATAAATTGCAGTTTTTCATCAATTGATGATGGGTACCCATTCCGGCGATTTTACCTTCCTCCAGAACGATAATCTTGTCCGCATCCTTAATAGTTCCAATTCGCTGCGCCACAATAATAATGGTGGCGTCCGCTGCCTGATGCCTTAATTCGCTGCGAAGTAATTTATCCGTTTTATAGTCCAGAGCAGAAAAACTATCGTCAAATATTAGAATTTCAGGTTTTCTCGCAATTGCCCTTGCAATGGAAAGACGCTGTTTTTGTCCACCGGATAGATTTGTTCCACCGGGTGCCACATAACTTTTATAGGAATTCTCCATACCTTCTACAAAATCCGTGCTTTGTGCGGTAGAAATAGCGGAAACTACCTCCTCATTGGTCACTTTGCCCGTTCCATTGGAACCGAAGGACACATTGGATTCCACATCTCCTTTAAACAGGATTGCTTTTTGGGAAACATATCCGATTTTATTGCGTAAGGCCGCCTGGGTAAATTCTTTGACATTGATTCCATCCATAGACCCCGCCTTCTGTTGCATCATAAAACCTGGGAATCAAATTAATGACCGTACTTTTTCCGCAGCCTGTGGAACCAATGAAGGCAACCGTTTCCCCTTTTCCCGCCCGAAAGCTGATGTTCTGCAGCACATAATCTTCTGCATCCGGATATTTAAAGCTGACATTTTTAAATTCCACCTCGCCTGGTGTGGCAGTATGCAAGTCATGAATGGGACCGTCCTTAATGGCTGGGTCCGTTTCTAAGACTTCTTTGATACGGTTTGCCGATACGCTGGCACGAGGGATCAGTATCAGTACCATAACCAGCATCATAAACGCCATAAGCAATTGAATGGCATAGGATGAAAACACCATCATATCCGAAAACAGGGTGAGCCGGGCACCTGCCGCTGCGTTAGAGATCAAAACTGCTCCGATCCAGTATACCGATAAGGTCAGACCATTCATAATAATCTCCACAGACGGCATCAGCGCAGCCATCAGGCGGTTTGAGAATATATTTGTATTGGCAAATGCCTGGTTGGTTTTTTCAAACTTATCTTCCTGATATCCCTCTGCATTATATGCACGGACAACCCGCAGTCCTGTGAGATTTTCTCTGGAAACCCGGCTTAAATCATCCGTCTGCTTTTGAAGCAGTTTGAATTTTGGAATCGCAATAGCGATCATCACTACAGATACAATAATAAGCGCTGCTACAGCAATGCCAGTTGCAAAGGACCACTGCCAGCTTTTTCCTGTGATTTTCACAATCGCCCAAACCGCCAGGATCGGAGATTTTATAAGGATTTGCAATCCTATTACCACGAGCATCTGAACTTGGGTAATATCGTTCGTAGTTCTCGTGATTAAGCTGGATATGGAAAAGTTGTTGATCTCCTGCATTGTGAAAGACTGTACCTTATGAAACAGGTTTGTCCGCAGTCTGGAGGAGAGATTGGTTGCAATACGTGCGGCTAGCCCTGCAATCAGGACCGATACCACAACACTTCCCAGCGTTATCAGCAGCATCCTGCCGCCCGCTAGTAAAATTTCATTCATTTGGCTGCCGGGAGTCTGGACAATCTCTGTGATTTTTCCCATAAATTCCGGAAGAGTCAGATCAAGCCACACTTGAAAGACAATCAGCCCGAGGCTTATGACCGTAAGCCCCCATTCTTTTGCAGTTAGGTTTTTCAGTATTTTTAACAAATTAATTCCTCCTTTAATAAAAATAGAGCCAACGAAGTATTTATATACTTCATTGGCTCTGCGTCTTATGCGTCTGGCTCTGTGAGAACGGTTACTTTTAAGTTTGTAATATCAATCAGCGTTTCCTGTTTGCATTTTGGACAAAACAGCGGGAACTTTATAAGTACTGTATCATAACGTGCCTTTAATCTGGTTTTATTTTTACAGACCGGGCAATGAATCCAGTTATCTCGTATCAATACGATCACCACCTATCTCTTTTTTATTTATATTGCCAGCCAATCTGGCAATCTCATTTCGAATGCCTTCTTCATATATCTCAGCGTAAACGATTAGGGCCTCCCGCTGTTCATCCGTTATTTTCTTCATCACATCCGCTTCCACTTCACATAAACGGCCCACAATTTTCTCTGCATATTCCGCACCGCTTTCGCTTAGCTTTACCTGCTTATTTCTACGGTCAGTTTTCATTTCCACCAGTTCCACATATCCATGCTTCAAAAAAGATTTAATAATCATATTTACGCTTTGCTTGGTAAACTGACTTTGTTCACAAATCAGCTTTTGTGTGCATTCTTCCGGATTATCATAGATAATCCCCAAAACAGTTAAACTCATAGAAGTTAATCCTACTGCTCTTGCATATTCATCAAATAATCTGCTTAGGGATTGGTATTTTTCTGATAATCTATTTTCTGGCATCCTGTTTTCTAATTGAACCACAATTATTCCTCCATTCTATTTTTCATATTAGTCCAAATCTATTACTATCATCTCTTTTGACTAATATACTACGTGGTAATCTATTTGTCAATAAATAATATATGAAATATTTATAAACACAGCCGCCACGAAAAATAAATAGATCTGAGCCATTGTTCTTCATCCTACGAGAATCTGAATCCGTTAAACTTTTTAAAATACGCATTAATTTGCGCTGGGTGCACTAAAAAAAGACCCACAGCTTTGAGCTGTAAGTCAATGGCATCAACCAGTTCGTATAATTGCGAACTGGTTTTTTGCTGTTCTAAAAAAGCGCAGAGAATCCCCTTAAAATCATATTGGACTTTTTAAAT
>JAGZJZ010000096.1 GCA_018365455.1 Clostridiales bacterium | reverse complement strand
ATTTAAAAAGTCCAATATGATTTTAAGGGGATTCTCTGCGCTTTTTTAGAACAGCAAAAAACCAGTTCGCAATTATACGAACTGGTTGATGCCATTGACCCCCACGGAGCGTAACTCCGTGGGGGTTTTTTTGTTTAGCTGTCTTTCTTGTCTTTACTCAGCCACCTGCTATGATTTCCTTATAATCGCCTTATAAAAGTCTACTCCTTTTGGAAGTACGCTCATACTAATGTTCTCGTTCAGTCCATGAATACTCTCATATTGCTGCTTAGTTATTGATAGCGGTGCAAAACGGATGCAATCGGAACAGATGTCTTTGTAATATTTTGCATCTGTTCCGCCTGTCATAATATACGGGCTGACGCCGATGCCCGGGAACAGTTCGTGTATGGTCTGTTCTACTTTTGCAAACTGCTCTCCTTTATAGTTAACAACAGGACAGGGGTAATCCTTGTAAATGACACTTGTTTCCAGATTATATGCCTTTGCCTTCTCGGAAATTAAAGCAATGCTCTCATCCGTGGGCTGATGGGGAATAAAACGGAGATTGGCTGTCACATATGCTTCCTGGGGAAGGACGTTTAAGCCTTCGGAACCTTTTCCAGTGGTAAACGCTATGGTTGTCTGAAGCATTGCCGCACCTGCCGGGCTGATCACTGGCATTACTTTTTTCAAAAGCGGTTTAAACAGCCAGAGATTGGCAAATATTACCTTCATCCCAAAGCTCATATTCGGTGTCAGCCTGCGAAACATTTCCAGTACCGTTGGGCTGAATTCCACACGGAATGGCTGATGCTTTTCTACGTCATGTATAAATGCCGCCAGCCTTGCCCATGGTGTATGCTTCCCTGGTGCACTTGCGTGCCCCCCGGTTCCTTTCGCCGTAAACTTCACATCTCCGTATCCTTTTTCCAAAACACCTACCATGGCATAAGTACCCTTCACTCCGGGAATAGGCTCTGACATGATCATACCGCCTTCATCGATCAGCAGCCCTAATTTTACCCCTTGTTCTTTTAAGTACTGTACGGTTAAAGGAGCACCTTCTCCGCTGAATTCCTCTGTGCAGCTGCTGGCAAGATAGACATCGCATTCCGGCTTATAGCCTTCCTTCAGCAATTCTTCTACCGCAGTTAACAGACAAAACAGACTGCCTTTTGTGTCTACTGTTCCTCTTCCCCAGATATCTTCACCTGCAATTTCCCCGCTAAAAGGAGGATGTTCCCATGTGCCGTTTGCCTCCACAACATCCTGGTGGCTCATAAGTAAAATAGGTTCTCCCTTGCCTTTGCCATTCCACTTGAACAACAGGCTTCCGTTAAAAACATGCTTTTCGCAGTGTTCATGAATATTGGGAAACAGCTCTTCCAAAACTTTATGAAAATCGTAAAACTTCGTTTTGTCTGCATCATATCTGCTGGATACGGTTTCACACTGAATCATTCTGGATAACTGCTTTGCATATTGCCCGGAACGTTGGGGATCTCCTTTTTCAATCTTTGCAGTCAAAGCTTGTGTCGGCTGCATCATACACGCTCTGATTAATACAATGGCTGCCAGCAAAACCAGAAGCAGTACAACCGCTAATACGATCCATTTCAACATTTTCTATATCCTTCTTTCTTTTTTACTTATTCTTTCTCTTCATGTTCAAACACGCTCTAATATACCAGTTAAAGCATATTTTTACGATAGAGCAGATACCCGATTCCAAGCGCCATACCGCCTGCGGGAATCAACAGCAGGCTCGTCTGGGGGATCGCAGCCGGAACGATTACACATAAAAGTGTCATTGTCAGCAGAGGAATAAATGCGATCTTCAGGCTCTTAATAAAGTATTTTAAGCCAAGTGCGCCGAATAATGCGGGAACTACCGTGTCAAATGCCGGGGTCAACACCGGATTCTGCAGGACCGGAGTTAAGGGCACCAGTAAAAGTACTCCCACAAAAATGACCAGCATCGTCACCAGAGCACTCACAGAGACACTGATGGTAGATATAATTTCATTTTCCACAGTCCCTACTTCTGTCTTGGCGATATCTCTGCTGTTCATAGCGCAGGGGATTTTCAAATTTGTAACATTTCCAGTGAGGAATGTCAGATAGCTGCCTCCTGTGCCAAGCATGGGAGCGTATACCAGAAATTCCACGATTGCTACAGGGATATAGATAATCCCGACTTTAATAATCCCCTTCAGAAACCCGGACATATCCGGCATTACTCCATACAGCAGCCCCATTACAAGAGGTGCTCCTATCAATAAAACAATTGCCACTCCCAGAGTAATTCTTCCCAGCAGATGCAATTGCTGATTAAACTTTTGCAGATACGCTTCTTTTGCATTCTGATCCATAAATCTGCCTCCTTAAGCCAATTTAATTAATACAGCGGCAATCATGCCGATCAGCATACTGGTCGCCACACTAAAATTATCCAGCCATGCCATTTGCTTCTTCTGTGTAAAATACTCAAATATCGCCATCACCACAGCAGCTATTCCCGCCACCACCAGCGGAAGATAATTTCCAGAGGAAGTAAACGTCCCCACATAAGACCCTATGTACGCACTGCAGAGCCCAATAAACATTGCAATTGTGGCATATGCTCCAAATCCCGGTTTGCCGGACTTTTTCTTCGTCGTGGTTTTTTGTACCTTGCCCAGATATTTTTTCAATCCAAAGATACAGCAGAATACGCCGCCCAGAATTCCCACTGTCATAACCAGCGCTATGGTACTAAACGCCTGTACAGTCATCTCGCTTACCTTAAGACCGGTAAGTCCGATACTGGTGGCTGAAATCTCAGCAACATTTAATTCATACTGCAGTGCCCCGATTACAGAAAGCCGAAGCCAGGAAAACGGAACTCCAAGCGTTCCGCTAAGTGCAATGACCCCTAATAAAATACTGATACTGGGCAGAACCGTAAACGTAGCACTGGAAGTAATGGCTCTTTTTAGTACTTTTTTGTCCATTCCAATGGCAATCCCTGCACGATAACTTTTTACCAAAAATACCACGCACATCACGACGATAAATAATAGTACCCCGCCCACGATCAAATAGAACGGTAATGCATTAACTTGTGACAAATACTCTCCCATGAATAAATCTCCTTTCCTTTTATGGGTTTATACAGAAAACTTATTATTATTTTACTTCATTTTCAGTAAAAAAGAAAGCAAAATTGCCTTTTATAATATTTCCACACCGTATAATAACGCTTGTTCCATACTTGAAGTTATACTATAATACTATTATCTTACTTGTAATAGAATTGCATATTACAAATAGAAAAGTATAAATAATTGTTTCCAACTGAAAACTGAAAGGAAAAAATATGAGTCTGAAAATTAAAGTATTTTTTGATTTTGTATGCCCATTCTGTTACCTGGAATATTTTTCACTAAAGCAGGCTGCTGGCGGAATGGATGTAATCTTTGAGCGGATTCCACATGAACTCCGCCGTCCCCCCTCTAAAATGGTGGATCCCATGCACGATGAAGCCCGTTTAAAAAGATTCGATGAAGTGTTACTTCCGGCTGCAAAAGCACTTGGTTTACCAATGCAGCTGCCCAGACTGTCTCCCCATCCCTATTCCACGGATACATTTTTAGGGCTGCTTTACTGCGAAGATCATGGATTGGGACAGGAATATACAGAGAAAGTATTTACCACTTTTTACGAAGATGAAAAAGATATCGGGGATCTGAAAGTATTGGGGGATATTGCAAAGGAACTGGGGCAAAACGTACAAGAATTTTTAGAAGAGATTACAGCAAAGACACAGCTTACCAGACTGGATGAGCTGAATGCCCTCTCAGAAGAATATGACATCACCAGTATTCCGGTCATCTATCTGGGGGATACAAGACTCTCCGGTTATCACACGCCGGACGTTTACAAACAGGCAATTGCCGATGCCATATTACAGCAGGAAGTGACTCCCGCTGCCGGAATGAGCTGTGGCATTGACGGAAACTGCGGATTTTAAAAAGCAGCCCGAAACCCAGACATAGAGCGTGTTTGAAAAATGCTCTGGTCCCAGAGGACCGTCAGGATTTCGGGCTGCATGTGTTTTACTGCCTGCTACATTTTCTTAATTCTGTCAATAGCCGCAACTGTATTTTCAAAGCTGCCAAATGCAGTAAGGCGGAAATATCCTTCTCCACTGGGTCCAAACCCGGATCCCGGTGTACCAACCACATTCGCTTTTTCTAGCAGATAATCAAAGAATTCCCAGGAAGTCATGCCCTTTGGAGTCTGAAGCCAGATATACGGCGCATTTACTCCGCCGGATACGGTATATCCTGCATCCTTCAGGCCATCAAAGATCACTTTGGCATTATTCATATAGTATGCAACCTGCTGCTTTAACTGTTCTTTTCCCTGAGGTGAATAAACAGCTTCTCCAGCCTTTTGGATGATATAGGGAGCCCCGTTATATTTTGTACCGTGACGCCTTGCCCACAGGGAATGAAGCGATACATCTCCGGCTTTCAGTTCTTTCGGAATTACCGTGAACCCAAGGCGTGTCCCCGTAAATCCCGCATTTTTAGAAAAACTGCGAAGTTCAATTGCACAGGTTCTGGCACCTTCGCATTCATAGACAGAATGAGGCACATTTTCTTCCGAAATATATGCTTCATAAGCCGCATCGTATATGATGACGGCACCTTCTTTATTCGCATAGTCTACCCAGACCTGTAACTGGTCTTTCGTGATCGTGGAGCCAGTTGGATTATTCGGGAAACAAAGATAGATGATGTCCGGCCTTTCTTTTGGAAGTTCCGGTGCAAAATTATTCTCAGCTGTACAAGGCATATAGATTACATCACTCCAGGTCTCGGATCCGGCATCGTATGTTCCGGTTCTTCCCGCCATTACATTGGTATCTACATAAACCGGATATACCGGATCACATACAGCAATTTTATTATCCACGCTAAATATTTCCTGTATATTACCGGAATCGCACTTTGCTCCGTCTGAGACAAAGATTTCATCCGCTGCTATACTGCAGCCTCTGTCTGCGTAATCGTTTTTTGCAATGGCATTTCTTAAGAACTCATAACCCAGATCCGGGGCATAGCCATGAAATGTTTTCGCATCTGCCATTTCATCAACCGCTTCATGCAGGGCTGTGATAATAGCCGGTGCCAGGGGCTGTGTAACATCACCAATTCCCAGCCTGATTATATTTTTGTCCGGATTTGCTTCCGTAAATGCTGCGACTTTTTTGCCTATTGTTGAGAAGAGATAACTTCCCGGCAATTTTAAATAATTTTCATTAATTTTAAACATAATGGCCTCCTCGTTTCATTCCTGTTACTTTAACTATGATTACAAAACCTGTGAACTTTTAAACAAAACCGATTCCATTTGATTTTTAGAGTGTGATCTCACCGTCAAAAACAACCGACGCCGGACCTGTCATATATACGCGGTCCGCTTTCCGGTCCCACTCAATTTTCAAATCTCCCCCCAGCAGCTTTACGATAACCTCATCTTCCGTATAACCATTTAAAATGGATGCCACTGCTACGGCGCAGGCACCGGTTCCGCAGGCAAGCGTTTCTCCGGAGCCTCTTTCCCATACGCGCATTTCTACAGTATGCCTGTCTATAATCCGGACAAATTCCGTATTTACACGATCCGGGAAACAGGGATGATTTTCAAAACCGGGACCGATCTCCTCGATCTTCAATCCCTGTACATCCTCCATATAGACAACCGTATGGGGATTCCCCATAGAAACTGCTGTCATATGATAAGTCTTTCCATCCACGGTAACCGGCTCGTCCACTACTCTGTCTTTCTGGGAAATTACCGGTATTTTAGCGGGCTCCAGTATAGGAGCACCCATATCTACTCTAACAAAAGCCACCTTACCCTGTTCTATCGTAAGATGCAGATATTTAATCCCGCTTTTCGTTTCTATGCTGATATCAGTCTGATCTGTTAATCCATAATCATACACATATTTTGCCACGCAGCGGATTCCATTTCCGCACATTGCACCCTGAGAGCCGTCTGCGTTATACATATCCATCATAAAATCTGCCGTTTTAGAAGGTTTGATTAATATCAATCCATCTGAGCCAATTCCAAAGTGTCTGTCACTTACAAATACTGCCGTTCTGCCCGGATCTGCCACCTGCTCCTGAAAGCAGTTTACATATACGTAATCATTGCCGATTCCATGCATCTTTGTAAATTTCATCATATTCCTCCTCGCTAAAAATATGTTATTTACGGTGATAAGTATAGCATGATCTATTTAAAACCTCAATATTTTTATTCCTTTTTCATCCTCCTGCCACCATATATGGTACCCCAAAAGTACGCTGAACAGTCTCAGATACTATTTCTTAATAAAATCATATACTCCTTTTTAAGCAGCTGGAAATAACAGAATTAAAGCCAGACAGCCTAATGTGATCTTGGGCTGCCCGGCTTGTGTTATCTGCTTTTCGTTTCAGTTCTGCTTCTGCAATGTGTTCTGCACTGCGTTTTAGTTCTGCTTCTGTAATGTGTTCTGCGCTGCGTTTCAGTTCTGCTTCTGCAATGTGTTCTGCACTGCGTTTTAGTTATTCCCGGCCTGTGTTCCACTCTGCGCTTCATCACTGATCTGCTTTCCTGCCTGATCCATATGGAATTTATCTGTATAAACCAGTTGTGATATGGGCACAATCTCATATCCTTTATCCTGAAGACCTGTAATGATCGTGTCCAGCGCCTGAGCTGTATATTTGGCACCATTGTGCATCAAAATGATTGCCCCTTTATCCAGGGCTTTGTTCTGAGTGACGGTCTGGATGATATTTTCCACGCCGTAATCCTTCCAGTCCAAGCTGTCCGATATTGTTACATGGGTAATGTTTACGTCTTACTATCATATATATGTAAAGACAAAGTAACAAGGTGGTTGAATGAAAGTTATAAATACTTTTCTAAACCTTAATACTGAGGATAAATTACATGTATATTACGAGATTTTAAGACGTATCAAGCCACGGGAGGAAATGGCGCATGAAACGTCTAAACGCAATATACGCAAGACAAAGCAAGGATAAAAAGGATAGTTTGAGTATTGAGACACAACTTGAAAAATGTATAAGCTTAGTACCGAGCGAGGAAGAATACAAGCTTTATGATGAAGACAAAGGATTCTCTGGGAAAAATACTAAGCGACCTGGTGTAACTAAACTAATAACAGACATTAAAAATGGGCTAGTACAAAAAGTGATCGTTTACAGACTTGATCGTCTTAGTAGGAATATCTTAGATTTTTATAACTTATATGAAATTATGCAAAATCACAATTGTGAATTTGTAAGTGTTTCAGAAAACTTCGATACCTCCAGCAGTATAGGTCGGGCTATGATGGGGATTTTAGCGGTATTCGCACAGATGGAACGCGAAAATATACAGCAACGCGTGAGGGATAATTACTATTTTAGAATTGCAGAATGTGGGAGTTGGCCCGGAGGTCCTGCTCCATTTGGATTCTCTAATGGTATTAATAGGGCGGGAAAAAAGACATTAATTATTAATGAAGAGGAAATCCAGGCTGTAAAAATTGCTTTCGATTGTTATGAAAATGTCAACTTGATTTCTTTGGCAAAAGTTGGGCGAATATTGGAAGCAAAAGGTTTTCAAAGCAAAAAGAGAAAGACATTTGATAATGTAACAATTGCGCGTATCTTGCAGAATCCGGTATATGCCATAGCTGATAAAAAATTGTACAAATACTATCAAATACGAAACTGTCAATTTTGTAACAAAGAGGAAGAATGGGACGGAAAACATAGCGCACATATTGTTGGGAAAAAGGTTGGCAACTCCAATGTTCGTAGCTATACGGACTTAAAAGAACAAACCATATACTTAACTAATTTCTCAGGTATAATAAGTAGTCAGCAGTTTATTAATGTTCAAAAAAGATTAGAATCAAACGAACAAATAAATAATTGTAACAGTCCCTCAAAGATGGAAGAATTAGCTGGAAAAATTAAATGTGCTAAATGTGGCTACGCTATTAAGATGAACTCTGCACCATATTTAAGCTGTTACGGTCGTTTTGGTCTTCATCTTTGTGATGTGAAATTTAGTAAAATGAAATTTCAGGATGTTCAACAAGCTGTCAGCATTGAAATACAGAAAGTATTGGATAATTTAGATAATATTAGCAAAGAAAAGAATAAAATTGTATATCAAAAGCAAAATGAAGTAAATGACTTAAAAATAGAAATCAAAAACTTGATTGATTTAATTGCAATCGGCGGTTTGACCGCTATAGCTGTCAAGGGAGAAATTGAGAAACGGCAACAAAAAATCAACAAGTTAGAACTAGACATACAAATGAGTGAGGTTCATGGTTTAGAAATAAAAACCAAAATTAATTTTAATGATTTAGATATGGATAAGAAAAAAGCAATTGTGCAAGAATTAGTATATAAAATTCTATTGTCTCAAAACGGAGATATTGAAATCTTGTGGAAAATTTAGAAACCGGATGTGGTCAAACACATCCGGTTTTTATTCATTTTCTTATATTGTTCTATATCTTTCCTGCAAAGTGCTATGATTTCTTTTAAGATTTTGTCTAACTCAAAATCAATAAAAAACTCCCATTCATTCTTTGTGAAAGTAAATTCAAGCCCATAAATCTCTTTATTGAATAAATTTAACAAAAATTCATTAAATATTTCTTGATAGATTATTTTTTTATAATAGTAATTGCTATAGTCTAAATTGGGAATCCTTAGCAATAAATTATAACGGTTAAAAATATACTCAGCTTTTTTTCTAATAGACATGTAGTAGTCATGTTCTTTTTTCTTTGTTTCCATTGTTTCACCTCTTTTGTTATACAATAAATTTTTTTACACATAATATTATTAATATTATCAGTTTATTTTATTTTTTTACGTAAAGTATACAACTTTACGACTAAAACTTTTTATTACACTGATAATTATAAGCCGCTTTTGGTCACTTGTCAACAGTTTCGACAAAAGTTCCTTGAAAGCGACAACAGAACAAAAAGGAGAAGAAAATGACAGTTGCAGAATTATTTGATATATGGATAAATTTTAAGAAAATAGAAGTCAAAAAAACAACGATTTCTACCTATTTACGAAAAATAGATGCTTATATACTGCCAGAATTAGCTCATTACCAACTGGATGAACTTACCGTAACGGTCATTACTGGTTTTGTCTCAGGATTGATGAAAACTTTAGGTAGTAAAAGTGTTATAGATATTAAAACGATTTTACAGTCTGCTTTTACCTTTGCTTTCAAGCAAAAGTATGTCTTTGACAAAATTGAAATACCTGCCCCTCCCCATATCAAAAAGGATATAGATACTTTTTCTCAGACAGAACAAAAAAAGCTGATTGACTATATTGTATCAAATTTAGATAGCCGTAATTTTTTGGTGTTGTTAGGACTGGGATGCGGAATGAGGGTGGGGGAATTGTGTTCCCTGAAATATAAAGACATAAAAAAAATTTGCACCGTCAGACATACCGTACAAAGAATTAAAAATATGGAGACTGATACACCAAAAACAATATTATATTTGGGTTCTCCAAAGTCTGCATTGTCAACACGTCCTGTACCAATTAATCAATTTCTTTTAAACACATTTTCTAAGATATATAACAAGAAATATGATGATTGCTATATTTTAACTAATACAAAAGAATTTACAGAGCCACGAACGCTAGAAAAGTATTTTGAAAAATTATTACGAGATTGTAAGGTAGAATATAAGAAATTTCACACTTTGCGTCACAGTTTCGCAACTAATGCATTGCGCATTGGAATAGATTTGCAGACCCTATCGGAAATCATGGGTATAACGGTAAAAGTTTTAATTTCGACTTACATCCATTCAGATTTGGATGTAAAAGTAAAAAGTATGGAAAAATTGCAAATGGCATGACAAAAGATAGCCGTAAAGTTGTATACTTTACGATTATGGTATCAGTGTAACCAAATAATTTACATCTATTCAAAATGGTGATAGCTATAAGAAATAGGTTCATGCAACAGCAATTGAAATAATTGTAAAATGGCTCACTTCCATTCTGTTTCTTTTCTCCGATGCCCCACACCATCGGAGGATGCGTACTTAGTACTCCCATACGCTGAAAGAGACCATACTCAGATGGTCTCTTTCATTTGTTAGTAAATTGTCGAAATATAATTTCTTTCAGATATTACAGTTGAAATAGGGTATAAAATATGTTAGTATATACCTATATTTATAGAAACAGGTTAATGTAACAGCAATTACAATAATTGTAAAATGGTTCATTACCATTCTGTTTTTTTATCCCTCAAAAAAAGCCTTCTATGGGATAGAACGTTTGGAGGAACTAGAGCAAGCACTCCCTCATAAATCGCTTGTTCGGAAAAAGGACACATGGCAGTAGCCATGAGTCCTTTTTCTATTACAATAATTCTTCAAGCTGTTCTATGCGGTACGCTGTTCTTGGATGGCTTTCCATTACTCTTTTTGAAAATTTCTTTTTGTCTAAGATCTCTAAAGTTAATGTAATGTACAAACCGTCTACCATGGCTTTTCCATATCCCAGCTGTTGGGTATACGCATCCGCTTTATATTCTAACTTGCGATCACTTCCGGCAACCACAAAACATAACAACTTGACTGTTATGGTTAGAAAACCGTATATAGCCAAATTAAGCAGTTTTAATATACTACTTATGAATCCATCCCCCAAAGTAGAATAAATCCATTCTATCACCTTATATGCAATTACGGCGCCGGTTGTAAATATAGATGTACCAAAATATATCAAACTTTTGACTTGTGCATCCCCCTTTATTAGGTGGGCAAACTCATGTGCCAATATTGCTTTTAATTGCTGGTCATCAAAAGTTTCAAGCGCTCCCCGACTAAGTTCTATAGTATTTTTACATAAGGCAAAAGATTCAATTTTTGTTGTATCAATCAAGAATAGTTCTATATTGTCACTCATAAACCTATTATTTTCTCTAACACGTTTGTATACTTCATCAAAAATAGGGTTCAGCCTTGCTTTTTCTTTGCTTGTGGCTACGTGTCGCACATCATAAAATTTTCTCAATAATGTTTCTGCTGCGGGTGACAGCAAAAATACAATGACACACACGAATATTATTATGTTCTTGATGAATCCAAATGGCAACGCTTGAAAGCAAATGAAGCTGACAAACAAAAAAATAAATAACCTTGGTTTATGTTTGAAAATAGTTAAGGTACTAAGCAACGGTTTTAATAAATCTTTATACAGATATCTACTTATTTGCTTTAGCTCTTTTTTGAAATCTATATGCTTGAAATACGCTATTACTTTCTTCATGGTCACACTCCTAAAATGGCTTGTTAATTGTCAATTTTTCTACTACGCCATAATCGCGGCTTATAAAAAAGCCCTCCCCTGTTTTTAAGTTTTTAATTTGATCTGGATGTATGATAAATTCTCGGACACGTCTTGCGCTTCCTTTTTGTGTTTCCTCTTCCTCATCACTAGTAATTTGGTAAGTCATTTTCATAGTTTCATATGTTCCCACTGTTTCTGACCATTCGCTTGCACCCTGTGACGCATTTTGGCGTAGTACAATATAGTTGTTGCAATTTTCTATTGTCTGCTGTTTGAACTGAGGGGAAACGTCTTCTAAATCCGCCAAACTTTGTGTACCGAGTAAACAAGTTACATTAGCACTTCTACTCTTGTTTACTAAATCAAGTAGTACCGAACTGGCATACACATTGACCTCGTCAAAGATAAAGAATTTTCTTACTTTGGAATCAAAAAGATTGCTGACCGCCTGCTTTGAATCAATTAAAATTAGTCTCCCCAGCAGACCGCTGGTGTCTGGATATAGTAAAGGATTTAATATGAAGAGAATCACATCACCGTTTTTCATTGCTGTAGTTATATTGATGCCCACACTTGAAAATATTTTTCCTGGCTCGGATTCTGCTAATGCCGCAAACCTAGCAAATGATGATTGCGCAATGGTTCCAGCACTTTTATAGATGGCTTCGTTTTGGGTGTGTTCCATTTTGGTGATAACATTTTCTTTTACTAAATTATTGGACAGTAAAAAGAAATCCGATTCATTCATGTGATCAATAATATTTTGAAAAGAAAGTGTTTCCCCGCTTTGAATCAACAATTGGCACACCTTTTGTAAATAACGTTTTGTATTGCTCTTGTAATGCTCTTCGCTCCAATTTGTCATTTCGATCAGCATGTCAGATGCAACCGTGGCATTGGCATTTTCAAAGGGGTTGTATTTGCTACAGGTGTCAGGGTTATTCATATCTATAATGGTAAAATTACGGTTATACTGCTTGCTAAAGAGTTTTGTAATTTCCAACATACTATCCTTGTCGGTGTCCCCTTTACCATCCACCAACAGCATAGGGAATTTTTTTTCCATAGCTGATTGAATGAAATTAGAAAGTGCAACCGTTTTTCCGCTCCCTGTTGTGCCTGCCACTAAAAAGTGTTTTGCGTTATAGGGGCATCTTATCTTTTTATTTGCATCCGTGACACCAATGAATACCCCGTCTTTGCATTTTGGAGTCTCGTTGTTTTGTTGCTTATGTACCTCCTTGACTTCTTTCTCTAATGGTTTAATTCCAGCTTCTCCATACAATATTATGTGTTCTTTTTTGATTTTGTACAGGGATGCCAAAGTCAACGAAATCATGCCTATTACAAAATAGCTAAAAATGGAATAGCTAAAGAAATTTTTCATTTCTGGGAAATGCCCTTGTATAATGCAATACATATTCTCTTTTAATACTATTATTACCTGATTCAAAAAATCAGTGAAAATCGTATTATGAAAAATCCATCCTACTATCATAGCGGTTATGGAAGTAATCAAAGTATAAATTCCTCGAATATGAAACAGCAATAGAATTATAACGGCTAATATTGTAATCGGTACAATAGGGAAGACAATCAAAACAAAGAAAAACATAACAAACGCATAGGGAAAAGTATCACGACTATTGTAGTGTCTTGACATATGTTTTCACCTCTTCCATATCCTGAATGATTATGTCAGAATATCTTATTTGTATTTTTTTGAGATTTTCCACTATTTTTTCTTTTGTGGTATCGACAACCCATAACTGTTTATCATAAGTTTTATAGTTTTGTAATATATTTTTTTTAAGTTTATCAAATTGCTTTACGTTTAGTTCGATTTCAACACAACATTTTTTATTTACTCTGTCCGTATATACTAGGTCAGGTATATGTTGTGGTTTTCCAAATCCACAGTCATTTTTTATTTGACGTTCACTAATAATATCACTGTTATATATTTTACATTTTTCTATTAAATAAATGGCGGTATCAATGGCAAGAATATTATGTTCAATATGTTCAACACGAAGATTCTTTGTAATGTATCTTAAATCAAAATGACGCTTTGCTTTCTCTGTTGCCATGTATAAAGCTGGTATACCATATAAAAAATGTTTTTTTTCTAACAAACCCTCATCAATTAATTTTTTTGTTCTTCTGTCACAGCTTCGTTGACCTGAAAATCCGCACAGTACCTTAATTTGTCTTGAAAGTAAAAATCGATATTTTGTAACTTGCTGTAATATCTGAATATCTCTATTTTGTAAAATAAATCCCAAAAAACTCCCCCTTTCAGTTTTTTTATTTGTTTTTAGATTTTTGAACCAGAGCATAAAAGAACTAGCAACAAAATTTTTTCAAAAATTTTGCTTGCACTTGATGAAATATTTTTTTCATGCTACAATCCGGATCAGACGGATGAAATTATCAAATTTGTTTTTGAGTTTTCTCACCGTCGCAAAGCGAAACAAGCATGAAAAAAATCTTTTGTCAAGTGTTGCGTAAACAGGGAATAACCTTAATAGCAGTGCAACACACTCCATTTCAACAATCTATGCTTTTATAGTATATTGCCGGCAGGCAACAATATGTTCCTTATCTTTTATTATTGTTGGAAAGTTTTAGCCCCTTTGGATAAAGGGGCGGTATCTTGGTGGGACACCTTGTTTCTCTTTATTTCGGGTGGGCTAATCGGGGATTGATTATTATTATTATTATTATTTATTTATATTTATTATTATAACAGAACAGACACAGAGAGTAGAAAGTCGTGTGTATATATATTATTTATATATACACGAAGAAATAGGGTGGTCACGGGTTGAGGTAAGCCGTGACCACCCTATTTCTTCAGGCTTTCTACTCTCTGTGGCTGTTCGTCCGTGGCTGGAACACCTTAAAGACACCCAAAAAGAACAAGAAAATTCCTCAAATTTAATTCGAACTATTGACCACACATATCTTATGTGATATTCTTGTGAGGGGTGAAAAAGATGAAAAAAAGAAATATAATTATAATTATTTCTGTATTAGTTGTTATTTCTTTAGCAGTTTTAGGATTTCTATACTATGAAGATGTAAGAGAGAGAGCCATATAAGCCATATTCAACAACTGAAAAATATGCGTATTCAATAAAAGAATCTGAAAATGAAATTGAACTTACTATGTATGGTTTGTTTGAGGATAATCCTAAAATTTCTACCATATATCAATTTCAAAATGATTCCTTAATACAAAGATATCGTAAACATTACTATAAAAATAATAAAATAGCTAGACAACAGTTTTATATTGCTAAACAAGGAGGAAGCGATATAATTAATGTAAAGCGAAATAATAATATAGTCGAGGGATTATTCACAAGTGATAAAAGTGAATTTGGACAAACTAAATCAGAAATATTACAACAATTACAACAATTTGAAAATATTTATACTAAAATAGAAGTATCAAAATAAGGGGCTGTAAAAACTAATATTGTTATAATCAAAATTAATAAAAATCATTGAAAATGCATATGCAAATTCAATGATTTTTGATTTATTTTACAGCCCTTATTTTTGATATGATGAAGAGGCAAATCCAACTCGTGATGTACAATTATCTGTTCCTTGAGTATCAAAATATATGTCAACTCTAAGATTAGGGATAATTTCAAATTCTTTACTATAAGTAACTCCATTTGTTGGTAATACCAAAGTCCCTCTTTCACCTGTAATTTGATTTACTCTAACAATTACTTGTGACGCTATACCTGTTTCACTCTTATGTGCATTGGCAGAGATATATAATCTGTTACCTGTATAATTCATTCGTACAGCAGGCCAATTCCCCTGTGGACAATTTGTAAAAAAATAATTATAAGTTGTCCTTGGTTGAACTTGTAAAGAATTAATACTCATTGGGCTTACAATTTCACTAGCTGACACTTGACTTGGGGATGAAAGAAATACCGATAATGGTATTACTGCTACGCACAACAACATTTTTAATTTAGACCGTTTAAACATCATAACTACCTCCCTTTCAGTAACCTTACCGTTATTAGTTATTCTTATTATAATGTTTCAACTTCCATAAGTAAACCAATAATTTCGAACTATCAGTATTATCGTTCGACACATTTCGACAAACCAGAAAATTTTATAAAAATAGACACAAGCTATTGACTCTTTATATAATATGTGATATCATATGAAAAATAAGAAAATACACAGAAACAATAATAATCATATTGCCATGCCTTTATAATGCTGATTAGAGCCTGTACAACCTGATATATTGACTTTTAATCAAGTTGTCCGCAGTTCGAACCTGCGATGGCTCACCATTATTTTTAAAATGATTGTACAAGCACGGCATGTCCTCGGACAAGCCGTGCTTGTTTTTACATAACTTTTTTAATGAAATTACCTTTCAGACGATATGATTTTTGTATGATTTTTTAACAATCATGTATTCTGTTATATCACATTATTTTATAATTACATACAATATGTTGAAAGGGGTTTTCCAATGAATCAATTAAATACTTATAATACTTATGTAACTGTTGAACAAGCTTTTGAATATTTTCAAAGAACTAATGAAGCTAAAAATTTAGCCAAATCAACTATTGACAATTATGACATGGCATTTAAAAAATTCCGGCGAATATTTTAATGTTTCTATGCATTGCAATTCTATTTATGAAGATGCTTTCATATCATTTATCTTAAATCTAAAAAACAAAGATCTCGCAGATACAAGCATAAAAACTTATGTAGTACATATAAGAGCATTCTTAATATACTGTATGAAACGTGGTTATATTGCCGAGTTTCCTGTTATTGTTCCTAAAGCAGAAGAGCAAATAAAAGATGTTTATACGGATTATGAATTATCTATCTTATTGAAAAAACCTGATATAAAAACTTGTGATTTTACAGAATATAGAAATTGGGTTATTTCCAATACATTATTTGGTACAGCTATGAGAGTGGGTTCCTTATGTGGTTTGCATGTAGGCGATATTGATTTAAAAAGTAAGCTATTAACTTTAAGAAAAGTTAAAACAAAAAAACCCTATGTGATTCCTATAACGAATACACTATGTATCATTTTGCAAGAATATTTTACCTTTCGAAAAGGTGAACCGGAAGATTTTTTATTTGTAGATAAATACTTAAAACCGCTCAAAAAATCTGGTGTCCAAACTGCTATCCAAAGGTATAATTTGCGTAGAGGTGTAGCGAAAGTATCTTGCCATTTATATCGACATACATTCGCTAAAAAGTGGTTATTATCTGAAGGTAGCATATATGAGCTACAAAGGATTTTGGGACACAAAACGCTTGCCATGGTTTTAAGATACGCTAACATATGGGGTATAGACTTGAAGAAGAATTTTGAAAAACACAATCCTTTGGAAGATTTTTCAAATATAAATAACAATAAAGGTATAAACTGGTAAAATTTTCTATACTGTTATAAATATAATTTTAGTATAACATGTTAATTATTTTACACTAATTATCCGGAAAGCGATATACAA